>NZ_JBYTDY010000026.1:0-54178 GCF_058791835.1 Paenibacillus sp. EB106-04-04-XG159
TCTTAAGCTACAGCTACTACTGCCTTCGCTGTTCGGGACTTGAACCCTATAGATAGCGCCCATGCTGGGCGCACTAAGAAAAGGCATCCGACACAAAGTGCCGGCTGCCTCCAAAATTCTTATTGAATTAATGTGTCCCGTTAACGGAATAACTTCAGATAGATTTCTTTATTCCTTTACTTAGCCCTATTATTAATAAAACTAGTCCAAGTATCAAGAAAATCCCTACGAATAAATTATCAAAAACACCAGGCATAGTTGGTTCAGAAGGATACGAGCCAGACCCGTTTATTTTTACTGGAGCCGTATCACCAATCCATTTAAAAACTGCTATAAATCTTTCTACTGTGAACAAAATACCACTTAATGCAATCAGTACCAAACCAGATATAAAACTGCTCTTCCACATTTGTTGTTCACCTCGCTTGAAATTATTTATAATCCTCATCGACTAACCATAATCCTTAATATCAATCATACATTGGTGATTACAGCACATAACTTATTGCGCTAATCTGCGCGTTAGGTGAACAAAGGGCTGCCTCTTGGCAGTCCAATCAATATTGTGCTATCGTGTCCCGTTAGTTCAATAAAACTTTAAGGTTTAGCCTTAATTTTTTTATACATGTTTAACACTATCTTTATTATTAGAAAAATTATAATCACATTCAAAATAAAAGAAAGAAGATTGATTGATAATCCTGCATTACCATTAAAAAAATTATGCCCCAACCACATACTGGTTGTATTATTTTGATAAATTGTTACATGTGAGAACGGAAAGCCATATTTATATCTACCCATACCTTCGGTATAAAACTCACTTGGAAGTGCAAATGGTATCAAAATACAGATTAAAAAACTTAAAGCTATGTATTTCTTATTTAAACTCACCCTAAGAACCTCCCTACATTTTTTCATTACATAATAGTTCCTATATGACATCAAGTATCCTGCCCGGTAGCTAAATAAAATGAGCTGGCTGCGGTAGCCTGCTCAACATGATGTGTTATTGAACTATCGTGTCCCGTTAGCTCAACGGTAGCTCTAACTCATCAGCAATGTATAATTTCAAGCAATTCAGATGGTCTTGTCAGTTTTTTGTAGTCTGTAATTCTTTCACTTATGTATGTCGGAATAAACCATGTAGCATGATATGTTGACATTCCAACTTTTGTTGCACCATCCAACTCGTTCGATCCACCATCACCAATAAATAAGGATTCAGTAGGAGAAACGCCCATTCTCTCACATGCGAGATGATAAATCATGGGATTTGGTTTTGCTAATTTAACTTGATAAGAAAATACAGCATCATCAAAATATTTTGATAATGGGGAGGAACCCCACGCTGTTACTTCTTCTGCCGTACAATTACTTATTAAACCAATCTTTATACCCATTTCTTTTATTTGATCTAAAGTAGATAAAATTGCATTATCAATGTTATTGAATGGTATCAATTTAGCAGTAATACGTTCTCTATGTAAGGTTTCAATAATTTCATCATTAACATCATGACCCATGGTGCTAAATATTTCTCTTAAAACAGAAGGAAAGTCAGAATATGAGCCATTCATTCTTTTTTCTTGTCTTACGCTCCACTCATTATCAAATATCTTTGTCTCAAATCCAAGTTGCTCTACCATGTGCGCTGAACGTGGAGCCTTTCTTTGTCCATTTTCATATTCTGAAATAAGTGTTTCAAATAAATCAAAGTAAATAGCTTTAATCCCCATCTTTTTCCTCCTTAATTAAGATAATATCTCTCATCCACCTAAGAATATTACCATATTATAGAACAAACTTCTTTGTTGTATCGCTAAAGTCGATCATTGAGAAACACTTCGGATTGAAATTGAGAGAAATGGTCAACGTTAAATCGGTGACCGCTCCTTATATTTTATCGTGGAAGAACTTCATTTCTAATCAAATTAACTGTCGGCTGCCACACGTAATCCTGCCCGTTTGCTTAATGAAAAATGGAGCATCTGCCAACCGGCAAACTGCTCCATGATGTTTTCAACTAACGTGTCCCGTTAGCGTAATAACTGGGGTTTGATGAGATCTTTGCCAATAACATTAGCTGAAACAGGCTTTTTGCCAACTTCTCTCGCCCAGACCGATAGTTGGCCAATATGGTGGATTTCATGTGCGATTATGTGACGCATTACTTCACCCCACGCATCGACGACCATTTTCCCGTCCGGTCGGGGATCGTAAAATGGGCGAGTCTCCATACCTACGTCCCAGGAATGTACAAACGGTTGCACTTCAGCCCGGAACGCTGCATCCAGGTTGCGGACTTTCTCCAAACTACTGTAACTTTCAAAACTTTCTTGAAAATCCGATTTTCCCTGCAGGGCACGAATCCAACTCCACTCCACATCGATAATGTGAAAAAGAGTATGCAAAATCCCTCCGACTCCACCTGTACGAATACGAAGCAGTTCCTCCTCCGGTACGTCCTCACACCACCGGTACCATTCTTCCCTGACCAACCAATTGTAACGGAACATAACTTGCATGATATTCCTCCGCTTCTTTCACTATTTAATTTAAGCTTACTATTCTGTCGAACAAAGAGCCTAATGTTGAATCGTCCTTCTCGTGATCTATACACTACCACATATTAGAACTATTTTGCCTGTTAGCTTAATCCACATTTGCGTAATGCCATTACTTCTTGCGAACGGGAAAGCAAATATCCGTAACGGACTCCGCAGACTCAGGACCATGATTTCTTTCATCGTAGATTTCGATATTATATAGCCCAGCGAGTTCATATCCGCTTCCTATTAACCACGTAGAGTATAAATAAGCATGTACGGCACCTGCATTTTCGAAAGGACCATCGAATGTAAATAAAACATAAGTATTGGCTGGGATCTCTCTAACGACCATTTCATCCGGAATGTCCTCGGTCGAAGAAACCTCAACACCAATAAAAAATTCAAAAAGGTCCGTTTCGGGATTATAATCTTCAGGGTCCGTACTAAGACCAAATACTTCTTTTTCGTTAATGCAACTTTTGACTTCCACTCTTCTTTCCATGAAATTCTCCGATAGATTAAGCGACGTCCGATTCTGTTGCACATCATAGAGAGTTACGTTAGCCGCTAAACCGATTAATGTCATGGATGGCTTTTCGATTATGGTTGCTTTCATGTACATCCTCCTTAATGAATCTGATTCAAGAAAATTTCATTGAACTTTTTGCAGAAGTATTATTCTGGTATTTTTTCATTCGTCAATTATTCGCGAATTGATTGAACAATCCTGCCGGTTAGCGAAAAAACGGCTGCCGATGCATGCCGGCTGCCGCTTCTTAGTCTTATTTATCCAGCTAAAGTTCTCCGTTAGCTGAATGACAAATTACTTGGGCCATCCACCCCAAATATCGAGTTTATTTCCATCTGGGTCATAGGCATAAAAATTAAGACCACAGCCCCCATTATCTTCAATCTCCGATACCTTAGCTCCGTTGTTCTTCATTTGGCTGTAGAGTCCGTGAAAATCATTGACTTCCAAAGTAAGTGCACATTGTTCCGTTCCACCTATTTGAATGTAATTTAGATTTGTCTGCTCAGGAGTCTTAATTAAAAAAATGGCTTGTCCCGAAGGGATACGAAGCTGAGCCTGATTTTCATGAACGGGTCTCATTAACTCTAAACCTAAATTATGCACATACCATTGGGCCGATTCTTCTGTATCGGTTGTAGGGATGTAAATGCAGTTAATTTCTTTTACAATACTCATCACATCGTCTCCACCTTAAATTTGGAATCTCACCTGATTGTATCATTCATTTGTTATTTTCTGGTATATAAAATGAATAGAGTTTCAACTATCGCACCCGTTTGTTCAATGTTTAGTTACCTTTTATAATAGACTGTCACAGTTCTAAAACTTCGCTTCGGTATTCAATTCCTAAATCTTCAAGCAAATTATTCAAGCCAAACCACAAGTTTTCACAAAGTAGATAGAGCTCTTCCTTTTCAGATAGCTCACCACTTATTACTTTTTTTGCTAACTCAACATATCCTTTTGGCTTAATTGGTTTTTCTATGGATTCCTCCAGAGTCACAGCTCTACTGGTGTAATATTGTTTATTCAACAATCCAATCAATTTAGCAATTTGCCACGTGAAATCAAAAACAGCACGGGGCAGATAAGAGAGGTTATTGGAAACTCGGATATTTCGAATCTTGCCCATAGTTTCGTACGGCTCCCAAATCATAAATTCTGCTATTACTTCTCTAAATGCTTCTTCAGGTACCGAGAGTGCAATTTCTCTCGTCTTATTAAATATACCTTTTGGATCATACAAGGAGGTAATATGTATGAAGCTACCCACTTTAATCGCCCATCCATCGTCCACCGCACTTGCTTGATCTAACCATTCTGATTTCTGCTTTGTTGAAATCTCTAATTTAAATGGATGATAAATTAATTCACGGCTAGGTATATTCGCTCCATCTCTACTAATTACGTGCAATTCTATATCTGAATAAGGACCCTCTTTTTCTTGAGCCACTGAACCATAGATACCGATTGCCTCAATGTCTTCTTCGTATTTATCTAATAACCTGTTCTTTATCTCATTAATAAAATCCAATTTCTCATTTCGGCTAGTTTCAGCTGGAAAAGGTATCATGAAAGTCCTCCTGTTGTTGTAATTTCTTATATTCTATCATCCCTTAAACTATCCCGAAGGGCTGCCTCTTGGCTGCCCAATCATTATTGCTATCGTGTCCTGTTAGCCTAATCAAATAATTATTGATTAGATTTGAATACGTTTAATATACTTCTTATTCGTCAAAAGGAAGACCGCGAAACCTATGATGTTAAAAAACAAGAAAATTAGCATCCACATGACGCTCGCTTTCTTTGTCGTATGGAAAGCAAAGACACTTGCCCAGATTGTGAATAAAACCCAATAAAGAGCGATTCCCAAAATTAGAATTAAAAAAGATATTACATAACCGAATGCTGACGTGTCTACAAACCAATATCCCCTGCCATTACCGCCGCTATAGTATCCTTCCCATAGCCATTTTGGTGTATCATCTCCTTTAGAGTAAGTATAAACAGGCTTCGCATTCTCCAAGTAATTAAATAATTCCTCCCCCTCTAAAGGTTTCCCATCTAAACCTTCGGTATAATAAATTTCTATATTGTGAACTCTCTTATTGGTTTGTACGATGGATTCAACTTCTTTTTTTACTTCTTCCGTGATTGATTTGTGGTCTTTTAGAATGTCAATTATCTTTTCGTTAATGCGATGAGGAAAATCATGACTGCTCAAATAATCTCGTTGATACAGGAATTGAAACGAAAATATAGCGACGATAAGTACCGTTATAGCTGCAAACAACACCCCTTTTGCAAATAGCCTTTGTTTATGATATAGCTGAGAAATTTCGGAACGCAATTCCTGTTCTCCACCAAAACGTTCAATTGCAATTTGGACTGCATCCTGTTCCGATACCCCTTCTTTTTTCAATTCGTGAACTGCTTCCAGAAGGTGGCTTCTCATTTCAGCTTTTAATTCTTTTATTTCTTTTTTGTTTCCACCAGCGTTTTGATAGACAGAATCGACAAATGCTTCGATTTGCTTCATTTCCTACATCCCTCCTCCAAAAATGAATCAATTATTTCTTTGATGAACCGCCATTCCAACCGTTTTTGTTTGAATGTTTCTTCGCCCAAGGGCGTGATTCTATAATATTTCCTTCTTCCGCCTGGTCCTTGATCTTCACTCCAGTAAGAAGAAATCCACTCGTTTGTTTCCATCCGCTTCAGTGATAAGTAAAGAGTTCCTTCTTTTAATTCGAATTGTTCTCTGCTTTTTTCTCGTACTAATTTGGCAAGTTCGTATCCGTACATTTCTTTGTTGAATAACAGGGAGAGTACTATCGTGTCTATATGACCTTTTAATACCTCTTTATTAACTTCCATATTCTCACCTCCATACCACCCACAATTGTAATTATTTGTAATTTATTTATAATACAGATTACTCTATAATGCAAGGTATAAAAATCTTTTCACCCTCGAAGATTTAACTATCCTGCCCTTCAGCTTAATAAAATAAGCAGGCTTCGGCAGCCTGCTCAACATTGTGTGTATTCAACTATCGTACCCTTAGAATGATTGTTACAAAGATAAGACCGGATTTAGTGTATTGCGCTCCTGTCTTATCCTTTTTACTATTTTGGCTATGTTAAACCGTATTGTTGATTCTAAAGCTTGTCTGCGGCAGAGATCTACTCTACGAAATTTGATTTACCATGAGCCACTAACATATTTCCGCTAGGGTCATAAAAATCGAAATCCATTCCAAGGATCTCTGTTTCTCCGGATTCGGTTCTAATAGCCCCTCTGTCTTTTCTTACCTCACCAATTATTACATCTTTTCTCTTTAGGTCGGACAGCAACTTTACGATATCCGCTGCTTCAAAACCGATAACTACCGACATCGTTCCCTGGTGCGATTCCCTTTCGCACAGAAAGATCGATGGACCCGAAGGGAGAGCAACTATTGCCATTTTATTGTCCCATCGTTTAAAGTGTAGCTCGAATCCTAGTTTACTTATGTACCACTCCATAGATTCCTCAAGATTTTTAACTGGAACTTGTAGAAATGAGACACAGTTTATAATTGTTTCTGCCATTTTAAATGGCCTCCTATAAAATTAATTGTACTCCTTCTGTATTCTCCTTATAGATAAATTTTCCTGAGTGGACTTTGTATAATGTCTGCCAGCTACAAAAGAACATGCCATATATTCGAAAGTATCAATATCAACAATTGGATTTAACATAGCCACTATTTTAAACTCACCATTAATTCGACTTTTTGCATCACAACTATTTGTGATACGGTTCACCGTAACGGGTCTAACGGCGAAAACGTGGTTGTTATTGTCAAAGAAATACACTATGATTTTGAAAATACTAAAGGCAGAGATAGCCTGAACGATTCTATGTCCCAGTCTAACTCTGCCTTTATCAAGTTTTTAAAACTTTTACCAAAAGCATTCTGTTAAAAATAGCCCTCATCTTCGAGTTCTTTCTTTACTGCCTCTTCTATTCTAGCCCATTTTGCCTTATTTATATCTGGTATGCCATTCGCTTCATTTAATCTTTCTTCTTCTTCCTCTTCATCTTGGAACTTTTTAAACAGAATAAGTTCATCTAGGCGAGAAAGGAGTTCGCTATTAATATTCGCATCGACATATGTAGTATCGCCATTTGAGCTTTTTATTAAGTCTTCTTGCTGATTAGCAAACCTTTTAACTTGTTCTTCGTTTATAAACTCTTTATTTATAACCCTTACATCACGAATTGAAAGACAAAGGCACTGCAATAACTTTTCTAGTTCACTTGATACCACGACATCAGGCAGACCTCGCTTGATATATTTACTATACTTTAGAACCCTCATTAACATTATATCTGCATTCAAGGAGAGTAGTTCGTTCTTGTTCAATTTGTTATCCTCCGCTAATGTTATGTATTAGATCAATCTAGATATTTCTTGAATCGGTCTCTCTGAGAGGGACTATTATATATCCCCCTCCAAAAGTTGTCCATTCTCCTTCATCTAATTCTTTGCTTTCTCCATCGTTGAAGCTGGTGTCTAAAAAAGTCTGGCTAGTCAAGCCCCACCACCATACAATCACGATGGAGGATTTGACACTCTCATTATATACACAGGACGTGCAAACCTAATCTTACCAAGTTAATCCACTCTATACTTCTTAAAATTCTCTGCCTGCTCAAAATTTCTTTAAATATTTCATCTTTTGGAACTGGTGGATATCCATTATCAGCAAGTGTTAAAATCAAATCTACTTTTTAATTCTGCCTTGATATCTTTACGGTGCGACCAATCAGTGTATCTAGCTTTGTCGTTAATGATTTTTTTTATCTCTTGCGAAAGTTTCAGCAGTTTATCATGTGCGTATTCAAATTTATTTTTTTCGGCAATTGCCTTCAAAATATCGTAAAAAGCTTTTCCCTCAAAATCAATTCCAAGATCTATCGGGACACTGAACGCCAGCGTCGTCCATCCCCGCGAGTGCTTCAAGACCGCGACTCTCAGCAACGTTAATAAGGAACATACACCTTTTTTAAGGGTAACAGTGATTGTGTCTCAGCAGTCATTTTTTCATACCATTCGACTACCAAATCAACTAACTCAGACAGATCAAGTAATTTCACACTATGCTGTTGTGCAACATTCTTCGCCTGAGAAGTAAACCCACCTGTTGATACAAATAGACTGCTCGAGCTTATTGGATTTGCACCTAGTAATTGTTGAATTTCCGGCCCACCAGCAGCCATATTACGATGCTTGACTTGTACTTTGATGATGGGCTTTTCAAAACCAAATGCATCACGATGAGCAATAATATCCACGCCACCATCTGGTCCTTTGGGGCTAACCCTCACTTGATACCCCATTGCCTCAAGCAAACCACCAATTAAGTCTTGCATTTGCCAAGCATCGAGTTTGTCAATTGCATCCTCTAGCAGTGTCATTGCCTGTTCGATAAAATTTGAATTGTCACTAACCTCATCATCAGCTTCATCCGGGGTTGTGTGAGGAGGAACTGGTTGGTTCCCTTGGAGCAGCGCTTCAAATTCAGTACCCCAACTATCAACCCGGAATACTGTTGATATACCCCCAAGGGAGTTCTTGGCTCCCTGAGATAGCTGATCTCGGGAAATACGTTTCGAGTTCCATGCGACTCCAACAATGTTAGGGTAATAGTCGCTTATCATTGTGGGATTAAATGAATAAAGCTGATTCACCTTTCCAACTATGTATTCTCGAGTTTCTTTTAAATAAGTTATGATGTTATCCCCAACTGTTATTTCCCTGCTAAACTTCCACACCTGACTTCCCCAATTAATACGTGTTCCTGGCTTCTCCTTAGGGTAAGCTACATGAGCCTTTTCTATTAACTTGTCTCTTGTTGTGTAATTCAAAGGGTTACCGAGGTCAGCCCAGCCGATTGCGGCTACTTGCTTTGTCATCCATACGGGAATTAATTCATTATTATCCCCTGCTCTTACCATCCACCATTTAGACATTTCAAAATCCTCCTAGGTAACTTGAATATTCTTAAACGGCCTTGGATTTTTCCTTTAATGATTTACTTCTATACAATCATATTTGAACCATTATAGTCTATCGGTGTAGTTATATAATCCGATCTATTTTCATTCCAAGTTACATGAACAACTTCTATTTCTGGTGTCTTTCTGTACCTTGCCCATCTGTTATAATAGTAGTCCTTGTAAGCTTGGGAAAAAAACTCGGGTGGCATTTCAGAAGTTGGTAACATATTATGTTCCTTTTTCGTTATAGTCACACCGATCGCATAAAAAGTCATAATGTCTCTTACAAATTCCTTGGTAAAATAACTTTCCTTGCAATGTTTTAATAGGGTATCAAACATAAATTTGCGCGGAACAATATGTTCGTGCTGTAATTTTTCATCCCTTGGAAGCCCATCCTTTATTTTATATACACGTTTAGGCCTGTGGATTTTCGTCAGTGCTTCTACAGTCCAATAGGGGTTTCCTATAATACCATTCGGACTACCGTTCAAATTTTTAGTCCAATATGGTATATAATCATCTCTAATTGCCCTCTCAACTGAGCCGTAATCCTTCTTTTGAGTAAGGTCAAACCATATCGAGTATATGATATCCTCCGGTGTCCTTTTGTTCCAGAAAGGTTTACTATTATTCGGCTCAAATATATTCACCATTTTACAATATACACCCCCTATACTCTCATAGAAAGAGCAAAATAGTTGGATTAAAGTTGTTGAAATTTCTCACCTTATATATTTATACAAAGGGGATTATAAAAAGCTTTCACATTCAAACATGTACCTAAAAAATTGCGTCATTTATGGTACGGTTCACCGTACCATCTAAATAGCAAAATTTCTGTCTGCCGCCGCGTACGCGCGCCCATCACAGAAATACAAAAAACAGCTATATAAATTGAATTATTGAATTACACGTTTATACACAGCCGATCAATGGCTTCCATTGGATTTTGGTTCACACGCTATATAAATCGGCTGACGGCAATTCGGATTTTGTAAGTTTTATCGTAAAACACATTGTGAATGACATCGCTTTTCAGCCATTTCCAACAAGGAGCATGCCCGTTTCGCCTTCGGTCTCAGCTTCAGCTCGAAGCAACCTTGCCAACATATCAATATCGAAATACTATATTTGGGATTCATGAGGAACGGGCCTTTATATAAAATACCAAAGCCTCATCCTTGCAAAAGTGTTTAGACTTTGGTATTTCAGTTGAATGAGGTGATCGGCGAAAAACAAAGAAATTGCAATTGGCTAAAGCATTCGATACGATCCTGTTTATCATCAGCCTCGTTTTTTTAACATACCGGAGATTTTGCTAAATGATTTCAGTTGGTATATTTTCTTTATTTGTCTTCTGGTTCCAAACATCATAACCTGAACGTTTTACTGATAATTTTTCCATAATTTCAATCCATGACTTTTCATGACCAGCATCGAATTGTGAAAAGATTGATGATAGATGCTCGCGTTGTCTATTGCTAAGTTCTTTTTCTAACTTCTCTCCTTCATCTGTTAAAAAAAGCTGTTTGACTCGGCGATCATGCTCCGCCTCTTTACTAAACATTAAATTTTTCTCAATTAATATGCGCATCGGTCCATGCAGCGCTTGTTTGCTTATTTCTAATAACTCTAACAGTTCGTTTACACTAAGACCTGGAAATCTGGAGACAAAAAATAAAATACGATGATGCACACGCTGGATTCCGTACTTTTGAATAATTAGATCTGGTTCTTCGGTAAATGTTTTATAAGCAAAATAAAAAAGTGCTAGTACCTCATTCATTCGCTTTTCTTTCTCTAGATCCATAATAATCCTCCCGCTTTCTTACCTTTTGACACAAAACACATTGGAACCTCATTTCATGCCCATTCCCTTTACATTAATATACTACATTCCTTTCTCTTTAAAAAAGGGTCAATGTAATTGACCTAAACTAATTACTCTGTTATACTGCGATTAAGTCAATAATATTGACATAATTTTTGAGGTGATAAAAATGAAGAATGTATATACAATTGGAAACTATTTATTAGACCGTTTATCAGAACTAGGTATTCGTCATATCTTTGGCGTGCCTGGAGACTATAATTTATCTTTTTTAGATGACGTAATTGAATATGAAGGAATAGATTGGGTTGGCAATTGTAATGAATTAAACGCCGCTTATGCAGCCGACGGCTATGCGCGAGTGAATGGAATCGCTGCTTTAATTACAACATTTGGTGTTGGAGAATTAAGTGCGATCAATGGAATTGCAGGATCTTATGCTGAACATGTGCCGGTTGTTAAAATTTCAAGTCTTCCAACAACAAAAGTTATGAACGATGGGTTATATGTGCATCACACACTAGGTGACGGTAGGTTTGATCATTTTTCTAACATGTTTAAAGAAGTAACGGTTGCTCAAACACTGTTAACACAAGAAAATGCAGCACAAGAAATTGACCGCGTCCTTCTTTCATGCTGGAGGGAAAAACGACCTGTTCATATAAACTTACCTATTGATGTGTACAATAAACCGATTAACAAACCATCCAAACGATTACTTGATGATATTGTTTCAAGTAACCAAGATGCTCTACATCAGCTTCTTACAGAAATAACACCTATCATAAATCAAGCGAAAAGCCCTGTTATTTTGGCAGACTATGAAGTATATCGCTATCAAGCACAAGAAATGCTTCAGCATTTCGCTGAAAAAACTGGGTTCCCTGTTGCTACATTAAGTATGGGAAAAGGTGTTTTCAATGAAGAACATCCGCAGTTTATTGGTGTTTATAACGGTGATTTAAGTTCTCCTTATCTACAAAAGCGCATCGATCAAGCAGACTGTATCATTAGCATCGGTGTAAAGTTAACGGATTCAATTACAGGAGGCTTTTCTCATGGATTTTCAGAAGAAACCGTCATTCACATTCATCCTTTTTCAGTAAAAGCAAAAAACAAAAAATATGCACCTGTTACAATGAATGAAGCGTTATTATCATTAAGCAATGAAATTGAACAAAGAAAATTCGAGGATTTAAACATTATTTCTGTTAATTCCCAAACAACTAAGGATCAGTATGTTGTAAAAGAAGGCATGATTACGCAAAAATGTTTTTTTGAACGAATTTCTCATTTTTTAAAAGAAAAAGATATATTATTAGCAGAACAAGGCACATCCTTTTTTGGAGCAACGATGATGCCTCTGCCAAAAGATACAACTTTTATCGGTCAGCCTTTATGGGGATCTATTGGATTCACACTTCCTGCTTTATTAGGAACACAGCTGGCTGATCAAAGCCGACGCAACATTCTATTAATTGGAGATGGTTCATTTCAACTGACAGCACAAGAAATTTCAACCATGCTTCGTCAGCAGATCAAACCCATTATTTTTTTAATCAACAATGACGGCTACACGGTCGAACGCGCCATTCACGGCGAGGACCAAGTATATAATGATATTCAAATGTGGGACTATCACAAAATTCCTGATGTACTAGGTCCTAAAGAACGCAGCCTAACTTTTAAAGTACAAACAGAACCGGAACTTGAAGAAGCATTAGAAGCAGCAGAACGTGACTGTGATCATTTGATTTTTATTGAAGTTGTCATGGACCGCGATGACAAACCCGAATTGCTCAACCATCTTTCAAAACGATTTGCGACTCAAAACATTTAATCCTATCTATAACGGCAAGTTTTAGGCCATCCTTTACGGGATGGCCTTTTCCTTTTTTGACTTTACTTAACTATCGTATCTTTAGATTGGGTATTAATTTTTCCAATAAAATACATTCGTTTTACTAATAAAATGCCCTTCTACCATGTAATCGATTAATTATTTTGATAATGAAAGTCGTGGCACCGTTGTTCCGCTCGGCAATAAAGGTGGTGGTAGGCTCATCCTTCGGAGCAACGACAAGCGTCTGGTAGCCGTCCTCGTTGCGTTCTAGTCTGTCCGTCACGAGAAATTCGACCCCATGCTGATCCTCCATTTCGCCCAGGATCCTACGTTCGTACACATACCCGCTCTTCGAGAAGAAATATAAATAAATAATGACGACTGTCAAAGCCATGATGCCAAAAAAAACGAAAACCTTTTTCGTTTCTTATTGTAGGCATTCACTCTTTTATCAATCCTCTCACTCTTGTATTTAACTATCTTAGTTGTCCGAATCTGCCTGTTGTTGTTTTGCTATTGCAAAGGTTACTTCGCTCGAATGGGGAAGTACACATCAATTTCAGAATTTGGATCAGTCGGCTGAGTATAGCGCTGGTCATAAAACTCGAATTCATATTTGCCGGTTAATGTGCCTCCGTCGTATTCGTATGGACTGTTCGGAAGCCAATGTCCCCAGAAATGTCGAAACGCATCGCTAATTCCGTCAAGCGGACCGCGATGAGTCAGCACGATATAGCGCGCAGACGGCACTTCGATGCGCGTCATGCCCTCGGGGATGGCGCTATCCTGATATACTTGCACTGCGGCCGTATAGTCGAAGGGCGCGCCAGGCGGGTTTTCCGGATGTTGAAGCATGAGCCCAAAGCTGCGCCAGCCGAGCATACCCGGAATTTCAGGAATGCGCTTGCCAAATCTACCCCAAAGCTTGGCAATAGCGTTCTCAGAAGGTGGCAAACTAGAATCAAAATGAATCGTTTCCGTGATCCCAACAACGGTGAAGGCAGGTTTCTCGATGATTTTGGTTTCGATAATCATGGTAAGCACTCTCTCCTTAAACGCCAATTTATAAGAATTTATCCCCATCTTAAAGTACGAATGTTCCCCTGTAAACAATCTTTTTCTCCAAAGAAAAAAGCTTACCCATCCTAGGGCAAGCCAATTAAAACAACATAGTTAGTTCAAGATTCTTAACTATTCATTTTTGATCACAGGCAACAAATAATCAAGAATAACCTTCTGTCCTTTTTCTAGCGGTGTGCAATATCTGTCGTATGTGTAGACATCACACCAATAAAAGTTATCAACATCAATTTTATATCCTGTTTTCTCGATCGCTTCAGAACAAATTAAGTATGCACAATCAATAATATCGTTAAGGTTATCGGCTTCAATCCATACTTTAGCAACTGTTCCTGCGGATATATTTTCTGTATACATATTCTCTGGAACAGGTGCATCAAGTTCTACAAATTTACCTATGATATATTGGAAATTATCTTTTCCAACAAATTTACTCATATGCCCAAGTCCAATATAATCATCAATATCTTTGCAAACCCATCTTTCTATTTCTTGAATTCTGTCAAAAACACCTTCCTTAAATGCTGAACCCCAGCACTCTTCTCCCGCCTTTTGAAACGAAGTCATTTTCATCATACCTACAATTTTACGAGCCCCAAATTCCACATACTCGATTTTCTTAAGCTCGGCCATAATTCGTTTTCCTCCTACAATTCTAATATTGGTAAAGGAGGTTCGAGGATAATCATTAAGCTGTACTCCAGCCTTTCTAATACTAGAAGGTGAAACCTTGTGGTGCTCTTTGAATGCTCTTGTAAAAGCAGCATGAGAATTGAAACCATATTTCATAGCTATGTCAATAATCTTTTCACTGCTATTTCTGATATCATAACCCGCCAACGTCAATCGACGTCTCCTCAAATACTCACTAATCGTGATTCCTGTAATATATACAAAAATACGCTGAAATAAGGGAGCAGGACAACCTGCAATTTTAGAAATAACACGATAATCAACTTCATCTGAGCTAGGTATAATATTCTCTAAGTATTCCACTACACACTCAAAAGCTTTAAAGTTATCCATTACGCGCACCTCCTCTCGCATAAAAATTATAGGAAATTGTTCGCCATATCCCTTTACAAGAACTGTACATTTTTTGTAAAGAAAAACGCACTATTATATTAACAAAATAAGCAGGCTACCGCAGCCTGCTCAAGCAGTCCCTATATTAATTCGCCGCTGATGAGGAAGCAGCTGCATGGTCAGCCTTCACACAATCAATGGCGACAACGAGCGCAATCATGATGGCTTCCATCTCCTCATTCAAGATTTGAACCTTGTAGCTATCGCCCCAAGTGAACCACTCCTTGTTCACTTCACCTATGACTACACCATGCTGTGACACCTGAAAATCCATATCCCACCAGTTACCAAGTACCTCAATGTCAGCTGCATCAATCGTATAGCGTGCTTTAAGGAAAGAAAACTCCTTCTTAATCGTTAATATCTCTCGACCATTTACCTCAACAAAAAACTTCGGTAAAAAACTGAACACCTTTTTCGTAATAAGTGCAACTTCATCTCTAGTCGTATTCATAATGGAGAAAGTCTTTGGGATTTGCATAAAACTGCCCTCTACGTAATAGACATCCTTCTCCTCCTGATTCTTTACCGTAAATTTGCCACTTAGACTGAATACCTTCTGCTTTATATAAAGTTGCTTCATACTACGCCTCCTGCAATATTGCATATTATTAAAGCACAGATTTCATTATATATATTACTAGTGATAGAAAAGTTTGCATACCTTACTAGCTATTCAACACAATAAAAACTTATTTACTTATGATGCGGTTCTCCGCGCTGTTTGTAACGGCAAGTTTTAAGGCCATCCACGACGGATGGCCTTCTCATTGAAAGATTTGAACAATTGATTACCGTTAGCGTCAGGACATGCTTGCCAAAAGCTCTGCAAGACGATCCATGGTCTGTTCGGCACCTGGGACGGCATATGTTTTCACCTTGCCGAATACATCGGCACTTTCATCAAAAATAGAGCTATACGTGAGTTTGGTCTTCCCATCCAGGTCATCAAAGGTTGCTGTCGCCAAAAAATGGGGAAATACATCATGTTTGAAGACGATTCGCTCTGGTTTAACGACCTCGACAATGACGTGGATATTGGGAAAATCAACGCCATCAGGACTATGCATAATAAACTCCCATATACCGCCCGGTTTCATATCAAACTTCTGAAAAGTCGACTTAAAACCTTGAGGTCCCCACCATTTCGACAGGTGCTCCTCTTTCGTCCAAGTATCGAACACAAGATCGCGAGGAGCATCAAATACGCGGGTAACCTCAATCTCGCGTTCACCTACCCGCGTTGCGCTTTTATTTGTTTCGTTGTTTTGATTCATGTCCATCCCCCCAAAATGATCATTCATTTACGCTTTTGCTTACTTTAATATTGTCCTTTAATTACAAAAAACGAGCCCCGAATGGTTCCGGCTAGTTTAGATTTCTGCCTAGCAAACTTAAACTTCTCTTCTAACTCCTTTGGTACCTCCATCCCCTCAGAAAGCTTAAAGCCAACGGCCCGCTTCTTAGGGTCATCAACTGTATACATGACATTGATCGCAAGACCATCCTCATAAAAAACGTAGGCAAATTGGATGTTTTCCACTTGAAACCGCGACGTTTCTAAAGGTTTTGCCGCAAACTCAATATTACGTTCTTCTTTCAAAATGCGGTTCACATAATCAAGGGTCTCCTGACTTTCCCTAGCTGGTACAACCGTAAATTCATGCTTGTATTTGTTCATAAAGTAACGGGCTTCATTCGCACGTAAACCAGCAAGCGTTTCTGCTATAGGTGAGGACTCTAATCCAACCACAGACACATTTTTAAAATCAACGATATACGACATTCCCATCGCTCCTTCCTATTATTCACACAAGAGATAATTGCCCACATAGACTGGTATTAACAGAAAACTCTTTAAATATACGACATTGTTACGTCTTTTATGATACGCATCACCGTATCACTTGATAGGGTAAACTCGAGTTCATCTATGCAATAATGAGATTGATCAGGCAGATACGTTTGCAATTAAGTTCAGAGCATTATATCACTTACTACAAAATATTCCAATGGTAGACTTGATAATAGGAGATTATTTATATATTACGAGGTGAAATCTTGAACATTAGCTATGATGATATAAAAAAAGATCTACCATGTGAGCAGTTGTGCCGTTTATTTATGTCAGTAGGTTGGTGTCATGGAGTGTTAACACCAGAGCAAAAAGAAAATTTTAATATTGGATTTCTTAATTCAACTCTTGTTGTTTCCGCATGGGAAGATGATCATTTAGTAGGAGCTGTAAGAGTGCTAAGTGATAAAGCATTCAGATCTATAATTTATGATTTGCTTGTTGATCCGGAATATCATAATCAAGGAATTGGTAAGGAGTTGGTTAGACGGTGCATAGAGCACTTCCCAAATTCAGAGTGGTTAGTACAAACAACAGAACAAATTTATACTTATTATGAGAAAATGGGAT
Source organism: Paenibacillus sp. EB106-04-04-XG159 (assembly GCF_058791835.1). Classification (NCBI taxonomy): domain Bacteria; kingdom Bacillati; phylum Bacillota; class Bacilli; order Caryophanales; family Paenibacillaceae; genus Paenibacillus; species Paenibacillus sp. EB106-04-04-XG159. The sequence goes on from NZ_JBYTDY010000026.1 coordinate 17,401, forward strand.
TTAGGGTTAATAAAGATGTTTTTTTAACCATACCATCAAAGTATTTTTAAGAGTGTTATTATATTACTTTAACTTAGCAATATATCACTGTTATGAGCATTCAGGAGTATGGAAATGAGGTGATTGCTGGTGCTAGAACAAAGAGAAATGATAAAAATAAACAAAAGTGGCTGGGATAAAGTCGCTGATCAATTTTTCGAAGGCTCGTTTGACATTCTTGACTATGGTGCATATGCGCCAACAGAGGAAGAATTAAATTTACTTGGACAAATTCAAGGTAGCGTTATTTTAGAAGTAGGTTGTGGAAGCGGTCATACCTTAGAATATCTCGCTGCACGCGGAGCACGAGAGTTATGGGGCGTAGATCTATCCAGTACGCAAATAAAGACAGCAAAAGAAGTTGTTTCGAAACTAGATACTCCCGTCACCTTTATTGAATCACCTATGGAAGATATACCGGGTCTTCCTGAAAGCTATTTTGATAAAGCCATCTCTATATACGCACTTGGGTGGACAGTAGATTTATCAAAAACGCTAAGCAATATATATAGAAGCCTAAAGTCCGGCGGTATTTTAGTCTTTAGCTGGGAACATCCTGTACACAGTGTTGTTGAATACGCGAATGAACAATTAAGGTTTAGACGTTCTTATGTAAATGAAGGATTTGAAAAACATGACTCTTGGAGGGGCACACCGATAGTCATGCACAATCGAAAAATAAGCACCTTCATTAATGAACTTATTAATGCTGGATTTGTTATAGACAAGGTAATTGAGGATTCAAAGGTTAACGACGATGATACAAGTAATTCAAGTAAGTGGTACTCTGGTGCAAAAGCTAGAATTATACCTTCTACTTTGATTATTAAGTGTCATAAAGACTGATTAAGTGTATCTGATCCTTCAACGGCAAGTTTTAAGGCCATCCTTTGTGGGATGGCCTTACATTCAGAAATAATGTCCCCATACTGCAGAACAAACCTTTTTCATTATATATTCTTAACCGGTATCCAAATCTCGCTTCTATAATTGGGGGAAGATACATCCTTACCTTCATTCCATAATATCTCCGGTCCCATAGTAAGCTCATAATTTGCGGAGGGAAACCATTCCGAATAGATCCGTCCCCAGACATTTTGTAATGTATCAGGAAACGGTCCCACAGCTTCGAATATAGCCCATGTCAGTGCAGGAACCTCTAGTTTTACTAAATTTTCAGGACAATCCTTAGTTGTAGCTACACCAATATAATGGTCAAGTTCCCCATTCTCCTCCATTCGCCCTTCAGAAAAATTTGTAGACGCTGAAATCAATCCCTTTGGTTCGATATCCGAGAGTGCTTTGAGTTGAACGATGTCCTCCGTCGTTAAGCTTCTCCACATGGACTCGATTTCCGAATTCACACCATTAAACTGAATGGGTACCCTCTTCATGATGCCCACAATTCGGAATGGTCCCTTTTCTACAATACGATAATGCATTACGTTTCCTCCCTGTACGATTAATTGAAAGGTCATACGTGGATAGGCCTTTAATGAAGGTCCAATGGACTTTGCCATAGAGGGCGACATCCCATGTAGAGCTTGAAAAGCTCTTGAAAAGGCATCTGCTGAGTTGTATCCGTACTTCATCGCCACATCAATAATTCTTACATCGTTAGTTTGAAGCTCAAATGCGGCAAGTGTCAGGCGTCTCCGACGGATGTATTCCGATAGCGTAATCCCTGCAAGATATGAAAACATCCTTGAAAAGTGATACTCGGAACAATAAGCCCGCCTCGCGGCTTCCTTCAAATCCAACTCTTCCGTGAGATTTTCTTCAATATATTCCATAGCCTGATTCAGATTCTTAAGCCAATCCACTTGAATAACCTCCCTTCATGTACAGAGTAGCAAAGTACGATCATAGGCATCCGACATTTCATGTACGATTTTGCAGGGTCGCCAAAAGAAGTTTTAACAGAAATGTTTCGATTTGATGAAACCACTCAAATCACGCTAAATGTAAATAATCAAAATAATCAGGAAAATCACGTTTATTTTAACGCTGGATTTAAAAAGAAAGAGACTTTATGGAGTTAATCCATTCTTATACAAAACCATGGAATAAAATGAGAGCTGTCACAAAAGTCACTTTTATGACAGCCCTTTTCATTTTTTACATGCACAATAAATGTAAGTGTTTGTTATTTAGAAGCAACTTTTATGACTGTTGATTCACTTATGTTTCCAGCCTTGTCTTTAGCCACAACAGTTAGGCTTGTGCCTGCTTTTTGGGCTTTAATTTTCACATTGAATTTTCCTTGTGCATTTGCTTTTGCTTCCCCTACTAATGTTTTCCCGTTATAAACTTGTACAGTAGCATCTTTTTCAGTTGTACCTGTAACTGATTTAGATGTTGCCGTTACTTTATCTACTTTAGGAGCATCAGGTGCAGTGAAATCTGGCATGTTTGTTAAAGAAGGCAGACCAGAGATATAACCAATACCACCTGTTTTATTAATACCAATTTGTTCGTCAACTGCTTTAAGTAATTCATCTTTATTAACAGCTGTAATTGATTTAGCACCTACTTCATCACCAGGATGCTGGAAATTACTGAAAATATATGAGAATCCATTGCGGTCATCAGCAGCAAATAATCCAGTTGCTTCCGCTCCTGCTGGAACAGATAAGACACGATCTAATTCTTTCGTATCAACATTATATGCCCAAACGTAGTTATTTGTATGAGCTCCACTATCTTCACCGATAAAGAGTGTTCTCATTGATTCAGAGTAACTTAAGTTATCTGGATTGGCTACTTTATCTACATTTGCAGTATTTCCAAATGAATCAGCTTCTTTTAAATCTTCACCAACAACTAATCCAGACATTGATGGTGCTACATAAGAGCTATTAATAGCCTTTCCTTTGCTATCCTTTTGACCACCTTGCAAATCTAATTGATAAGTTACACCAGCTTTAATTTTTGGTAATTGAATATGGTCTGCTGGGTCTTTTCCTGTTGAATCTTTTTCCATAGCCTTACTTTGATCGGAAATTGCGATATATACTTTTTTATCCTTTTCGTTTAGTGCTACACCTTCCATTTTGTTAAATTCAGTAGTCGCACCAAGCATTGCTGCGTAACGGCGTGTTTCAAGGAAGGCTGCTGCTTTTTCTTTACCGGGTTTAAGTTTTAGGTACTCAACTTTTCCTTCATTTGAGTATGTTTTAATAGCTGTAAAACCTTCTTTAGGAGCATCTGAAGTTTCAAAAATATCATTGAATGTAATGCCGCTGTCAATAATATCTTTCACTTCTTTATCCGTTGCATGTCCTAAATTAATCCATTGCAAGTCTCCTGAACCACCGTTTTCAGTACCTGTTTGTTTAAATTTAGCTGCATATAATGTACCTGATGATAAATCTTTTTCTTTGTCAGCTACATACATAAATAATCCTGTATTACCACCATCATCACCGTAAAATACAGTTTTGTTATCAGGCATGACTTTCGCTAACTCATGAGAGAAACGTCCTGTACTGTAATGTTTTACAACTGATGTTTTACCATTCTTCTCTACTGCAATTTCAGGAGTGTAGCCGTAGAAATAAGGATTAGCCTTTGCTTTATCTCCAAAATAGAATTGAGAGAATGTTTCAACTTGACTTCTTACTTTCGAAGTTGGATCTAAGAAAAGTCGTGCATCTGGTTCGTACTCTTCAGAGCCTAAATGTGTATTCCAAGGAGATAATGATCCGTTACATGGAATCCAAAGTCCATTTACTACTGAAAAATCAATTTTTTCTACTTTTACAGGTTTCAACTCACCTGTTTCTTTGTCCTGTTCCAACTCAGTTAAAGACATAGATGCTGGAACTAAACCGTATGCTGATTTACCAGCAGCATCGATGGTTTGATATTCATAATGTGTAACCATATAAAGCTTTCCATTAATAGGCATTAATAAGCTGTTTGAATCCGGAGCATCGGAAACAAAGTATTCTCCGTCTGTGCTGCTTGGATCCTTAATTGGATTTCCTTTTACATCAATTGGTGTTCCTGCAGGGATTTTTCCACCTTTAGCTGTTGCAACCTTATCTTCCGATTTAAATAGGTAGTTGTATGACAACGGAAATGTTTTTACTATTCCATTGCTATATCTCACATCAACTGTTGCGGTTGTATACGTTTTTACCATTTCTTCAATAGTAGATGGTGCTTTCATTCCATTAAATTTAACAGCTTCTATTGTTGTATTTTCCTGAGCATTCACTGCTGTCGGTAATAATGCTGGAACTGTAATAGCTAGAGCAAGTGTTAAAGTAGCACCTTTTCTCACAAGTTTGTTATTAATCATCTAATAATCCTCCTTGTAGATTCCTTTTATACAGTTCTATTAAACTATGTGATTGTTAACTTACTGTACATTTTATTTTGATTTTTTATAAACATTTGATTGAAGCTGATTATCGTTCAAATTTATAATACCGTTCACCAAAAACAGCACCATCCACACGAAATGGAATGGTGCTGTCTCTGTTTTTCAAAAAAACCTCATTTACTTATGATACGGTTCATCGCGAATGATCTTAAAATAACCTGCCCGCTTGTTCAATCATTTTTTCGTTAGATTACCCTCAATGATTCTAACTCTCGATAAACTTCCTCTGTAGCACAGTCGGGGTTTAGCATTCGAATCATCTCCATCGTAATAGGGACACCCTCATAAACTTTTTCAACAACATCTACTGACAGTGCTGCTTCAAAATAATCTATCGCGAATTGCACGAAATCCTCTGGTGTCTGGTAAATCGCACCTATCAAAAAATGTGAACCATCATCAGCTTCTTTCGGCATTTTAACTTTTCCCTTTTGCCAGCTTGAATCACTATTTCTACGCCATATACAAAAAGTCACAGCTTCTTTTTCAATTCCTTCATGTTCGAGTAGAGGTAATAATTCATTTGGAACGTTATCATAGATCCCCGGCCATACCCTATGTTCGTCTTGTGCATATGGACTTAGTAGAGACTCATGATCAAATCCCTTTATGATGGTGCCTTCATCGGAAAACAATATGATAAGATGGTCACCTGCTCCATTATCTATTTTTGCCATACAAACACCTTTATCCCATTCATGATCAAAGCTATGATAACGAAGCCATTCAGTCTCACAAAGAATCGTATTTAGAGCCGCTTGAACAAGCATAAGCTTTTTTAAGCCTTCCGATTCAGGTAATTGTTCTAATGTACTCATAACCTTCCCCCCGGTAAATAAAATATCAGATTGACTCAAAAAATCATAGCATTCCTTTAATAACGACAGACACTTCCATAGCCTAAGGATACGAAAAAAATCCAAACCATTCGGCAAAGGGTTGAAGTGTACGACTTCTCCATGCAAAATGATTTGGATTTTGTGTCTAACAAGGTTACACCCGCGTCACGCGAATGCCCTGCTCCTCTAGTCCCGTTAACGAATCCTTGTCAATCGCTTGATCCGTGATCAATTCAGAAATCTGACTTAAATCCCCTATGAGCGTGAATGCCTGCACGCCGAATTTGCTTGAATCCGCCAGGACGATCACGTTATCCGCCATATTCAACATCTGTCGTTTCACAATGGCTTGCCATTCATTCGATTCGCTTAAACCGCGGTCAAGCCGTATGCCTTTACACGATATAAATGCCTTGTTCACATGATATGTCTCTAACGTACGTTCTGCCAGAGGGCCGACGAACGAGAGGGATGGGGAGGCAAGGATTCCCCCCGTCGAGATCACTTGAATCTTCTCTTTCGTACTCAGCTCTGTCGCGACTTTAATCGAATTGGTTAGTACCGTTAACGCCATATCCGGCATGAATGAAGCCATGTACCAGGCCGTCGTGCTAGCGTCGAGTACAATTTGATCGTTCTCTTGGATGCGTTGAATCGCTTCCAGGGCGATCCTCTTCTTCTCCTCAGCATGCGTCACTTCCCGTTCGAAGAAGGGCGTCTCGGTCTGTTGTTCTGATTCTTGGATGCGAATCGCTCCGCCATGACTGCGACGCAGCCTTCCTTCTTTCTCCAAGTTGTCGAGATCGCGGCGAATCGTCTCCTCCGTAACATGGCATAATTCACTCAGCTCTGTCACGCGTATGCTGCCCCGTTCATTCACGAGCTTCACAATTTTATCGTATCGCTCTAAGACTAGCATGGATAGACCTCTTTTCCATCTTACTTTTCATTGTCATAGTATATCATGCAGATCGTAGCGAATAAACCTGTACTCGGACCAAAAACCAGGTATCTAGCGCGTGAATGCTGCAGGAACGCCACCATCGATCGTCAGCATGCAGCCTGTCGTCTTATCGGATTTGGAAGAAGCAAAGAAAGCGATTCCCTCTGCAATATCCTTCGGGTAAATGTTCACGAGCAGCGTCGTGCGCTTGCGATAATATTCTTCGAGCTGATCGGGATCGATGCCATATGCGGCTGCGCGTTCATTCCGCCAGGAGCTATTCCAGATCGCAGAGCCCTGCAGAATGGCGTCAGGCAGAATCGTGTTGACGCGGATCCCGAACTCGCCGCCTTCGGCCGCGATGCACCGTGCCAGATGCGCTTCGAGCGCTTTGCTGGCACTATAAGCGGAGGCGTTCTTGCCTGCATATACAGCGTTTTTGGAACCGACGAACACCATATTTCCCCCAATTCCTTGGAGCTTCATCATGGTGAAGGCTTCACGGGCTACGAGGAAATAACCTGTCCCGAGAACATTCATGTTCAGGTTCCATTCCTTGAGCGAGGTCTCATCGAACGGACTGGAGGTGGCCAATCCTGCATTGTTGACGATAATATCTACGCCGCCATACATGACGGATGTCTCTTCATAGGCGGCCTGTACCGCTTGCTCGTCAGTGACGTCCATCTTCACCGCATAGGCTCGGTTGGCACCGTATTTTGCATTCAATTCTTGTGCGATCTGCTGCGCGCCTTCCAAGTTCAGATCGGCCAGTACGACATGCGCGCCCTCCGATACAAGTCGTCGTGCCGTCTCGCTGCCGATGCCGCCGGCACCGCCGGTAATGAAGGCAATTTTACGCGAAAATTCCGATTCTGCAGGCGCGAGCGAGAGCTTGTAGAGCTCAAGCGGCCAGTATTCCACGTGATAGGACTCATTCTCCGACAGCGAGACGAATTGCCCAAGCGCCGTTGCGCCCCGCATCACGGCAACCGCTCGGTGATATAAAGCCCCGCTGACCTGCGAGATCGCCCAGCTCTTGCCCGTATTCACCATTCCGATCCCCGGGATGAGGATGACGCGCGGAGCGGCTTGAAACATCTGATCGCCCTCAACATGATGACGCTCAAAATATGCTGTATACTCCGCCTTATAGGCGGCAATCCCTGCGAACAGTTTCTCCTCCAATCCAGCAACATCTTCGGCATTCGGCGTCCAATCGATGAACAGCGGCACCACCTTCGTATGAACCAAGTGATCTGGGCATGCTGCGCCAACCTGCGACAACTGCGGCGAATCGTACCCATTCACGAAGCGCAAGATATCCACTTCATCATCAAAGGAGAGGATCATCTTCTGCCCTTCAGATACTGCGCCCCGAATCAACGGCATAACGCGCGCCGCGATCTGACGGCGCGTCTCCTTCGGCAAAGCTTGGTGCTTCATGCCGCCGAACAATTTCAAATCGTCCACTCGCGCTTCAATAAACACAGCGGCTTCGTTAATGATGCGAATCGTCTGCGCATAACATTCTTCCTGCGTATCCCCCCACGTGACAAGTCCGTGCTTCTCCATCAGCACCAGCTCTGCATTCGGATTGGCTCGTACGCCCTCTGCGATCATTTTCGATAAGGCGAAACCTGGACGAAGATAAGGAACCCACACGAATCGATCTCCGAAAATCTCGCTGGCAATCTCCTTGCCGTTATCTGCGCAGCATAGACTAATGATCGCATCCGGATGCGTGTGGTCGACATGCTTGAAGGGCAGAAACGCATGCAGCAAAGTCTCGATCGAGGCGCGCGGATGCTTGGCATCTATCATGCAATGCCCCAAATACGCTACCATTTCCTCGTCCGTCATCGATTCGCACGCAACAAGCTGCTGTATATCCTCCAATCGAAGTCCCGTAAAATGAGCCGCTTGCATGGACCCAAGATCAGAGCCGCTGCCTTTCACATACATGACTTCGGTCTCGCGTCCGCGAAAGTCGATCACCGTCGTCTTGGATGACGTATTGCCGCCATAAATGTTACAGACCCGCCGATCCCCACCGATCAGATTGGAACGAAAGGCTAACAGATCCAATTCGCTTACAATTTGCGAAGCTTTAGCGGCATCCCATACATTCTCAATCATTTTGATTACCTCCGATATTTTTTGTTTGTATTTGTATTACGATACTAACAATTTTGTTTGTGTTTATAAATACCTGTTTTCGGAAATAAACGATTATTTTTTCCGTAAAAAAAGGCCATGATCAAATACATCACAGCCCGGACATGAGGTCTCTGATTAACGTGCAAACAGCACTTCTTGCTCATAGCGCTTCACGACTTGAAGCCACTCTTCCCTTACAGGCACGCCTGCTTGGGCACAATAATAATCCCATACCGCACCGAAAGGATAGGATTTGAATTCCTCGACGAGCGCAAGTCGGGATGTATAATCCCGATGAAGCTCAAGTTCCTTCAGCAGCTCCACAGGCTCCAGCATGGCACGCATCAATGCCTTCAACGTATTGCGCGTACCGATGACCCAAGCCGCAACGTGGTTAATGCTTCCGTCAAAGAAATCCAGACCGATATGCGTTCGATCGAGGAAATGACCACGGACGAGTTCTCGCGCGATGTCAAGCAGCTCATCGTCCATCGTAACGACATGGTCGCTGTCCCAGCGGACAGGCCGACTCACATGCAGCAACAGCCGATCCGTGAACATGAGAATGGATGAGATTTTGCTGGAGATCATCTCCGTCGGGTGAAAATGGCCAGAATCCAAGCAAATGGTCTTGCCTCTGCTCATCGCATATCCCATATAAAATTCATGCGAACCAACAACATAGCTCTCGGAGCCGATGCCGAACAGCTTGCTCTCCACCGCATCGATATGATGCGCCGTGTTCATCTCCTCTTGGAATATCTCATCCAGCGCATCGCGCAGACGGATTCGCGGCGCCAGCCGATCCACGGGCGTATCTTTATACCCATCCGGCAGCCAAAGATTCGTCACACACGGCTCGCCCAGCTGCTCTCCGAAATAAGCGCCGATCCGCCGCGAAGCTTTGCAATGCTCAATCCAGAATTGGCGGATTTCCGGATCGGCATGACTGAGCGTGAATCCATCCTCCGCTTTAGGATGCGAGAACATCGTTGGATTGAAGTCGAGTCCTAATCCGTTCTGCTTAGCCCAATCCACCCAGCCTTGAAAATGGCGAGGCTCCAGCTCATTCAAATCAACCTGTTCGTCGGTATCCGCATATATCGCATGCAGATTCACTTTATGCTTTCCCGGTATCATGGACAGCGCCTTCTCCAAATCCTGCCGCAGCTCGTCAGGCGTACGCGCACGCCCGGGATATTTGCCCGTGACCGCGATCCCGCCGCTTAATCCTTTATCTTGAAAAAGAAAGCCTTTAACGTCATCCCCTTGCCAGCAATGCAGAGATATTTTAATATCAATAAGCTTGCGCAACACTTCATCGACATCAATTCCATGCTGGGCATAGAGCTGTCTCGCTTCGTTATAACTGGATTCTATCGCTTGATTCATGGCACTATTATCCTCCTGTATCATTAGAAGTTATTGGGTCGTAACGGCTTGCACCTGCTGCCAGCGCTGTAGAACCGCTTCGCGATCTGGCATGCCCTGCGGCACATATACGACAGGCGGAAAAGCATGGGCAATGCACTGACGCGCCTCCTCAAGGTTCGGCAGCACCTTCGAACTGATCATCTGGACGGCAATGTTGCCGAGTGCGGTGGATTCGGAAGGTCCGGCTTGCACCTCGATTTCTAGCACATCCGCAGTCAACTGACAGAGCAGCGTATTCTGAGAGCCTCCGCCGACAATATGCAACACTTCAATCGCTTGACCGTGCAACCTGTTCAATTCCTGCATCGCATTATAGTACGTTAAGGCGAGACTATCGAATATACATCGTGCGAGCTCTCCAGGGGACATCGGCACCGGTTGTCCGCTCTCTTGGCAGAATCGCTGCATCTCCAGAATCATGCGCTTCGGACTCAGGAACCTAGCCGCATTGCACGGAACAAGACTGCGATAGGCTGGAACATGCGAAGCGAGCTCCGTCAATTCCGTATAGCTATGCTCCTCGCCGAGCTCTCTGCGAACCTCTTGGATCATCCACATGCCCATAATATTTTTGAGAAACCGGTAGGTGCCATAGGCTCCCCATTCATTCGTGTAATTGCATCGCATCGCTTCGAGCGTATGGATCGGCCGATCTCGTTCGACACCAAGCAGGGACCAGGTTCCGCTGCTTAGATATGCCCATGGGCGGTTACTCTGGATTGGGACCCCAACGACGGCAGAAGCCGTATCATGCGTGGGAACGACGACCAGTTGACAGTCCGGTAAGCGATGCGCGTGGACAAGATCAGGCAGAATAGAACCCAAGAATTCACCCGGTTCCTGCAAACCGGCGAACTGATCCTTGCGCAGTTGCAGCAGGCTCAGCAAATCTTCGTCAAAATCACCCGCCTTCACGTTCAACATCTGCGTCGTTGAAGCATTTGTGCGCTCATTCATCCGCCGGCCCGATAACCGGTAATATAAATAATCGGGTACGAGCAGAATGCTGCTTGCACGGGACAATTCATTCGGATCATGAGCAAACAGCTGATATAGCGTATTAAACCGCTGTTCCTGAATACCCGTCTTCGCATAGACGATTTCTCGGCTTATCCGTTGATGCAGCCGATCCGGTACATCCTCCGTGCGGTGATCACGGTAAGCATAGACCTCGTGCATGCGAGACCCGGCATCATCCAGCAGCACATAATCTACGGCCCACGTATCGATTCCCAGCGTGCACGCTTCAATCCCTTGCTGCTTGGCCAGCTGCAGCCCCTTCACGATTTCCTGGAACAAGTACTCGATATCCCAATACATATGCCCGTCTTTTTCGGTGAAGTCATTCTTGAACCGATGAATTTCTCGCAAATGAAGATGACCGGCAGCAATGCTCGCCGCCACTAAGCGACCGCTGGACGCGCCAATATCAATAGCAATAGCAATATGCTGATTCATCACATTACCCCTCGTATCCCAATATGCATGAACTCCGTTTCATATCCCCCTTTTCATGTGCCTTATATCATTCCGTTATCATCCGTTTATATTGTTTTATGTTTGTGATACAACAATAGCACTTTTGTTTATTTTTATAAACAATTATTTACCGAATAATCCCAATTATTTATCCATAAGAATGCATACGTTGAATCGGACCTTGCTCATCGAAACGTTTTTTAAGAAATATAAGACCCTGTATCTGTGAAACTTATAAATTCAGATATTTCAAAAAAAAAAAAGCTATGATGAAATTCATCATAGCTTCAATGCAAATCCTCTTCCGATTCCCTTCATTTCGACTCGTCCTCTCTATTGGATGAATTCTTACTTCGGTATTCCACCTTCAGTTCGTAGCCCTTCGGTGCTTCAGTTATGATCTCAACCTCCGGCGGCGCTTCAATTCTTAGTTTTAACAGACCTGCCTCTTCGACCCTCCAGGAGACATCAATACGTCCGCCATGAGGCAGCGGCACAGAGCCGGAAGCCCATCGCAGCCCGCAGGGCTCAGGAGCAACCCTCACCTTGGACCACCCTGGGGCAACACCCTGAACACCAAGAACATAAGCGCCAAGGAAATAAGCCGGTCCCGCAGACCAAGCATGACAATGACTGCGCGTCAGTACCTTCGGATTCGAGTTGAATCCGCTCCAAGGATACATCTCCCAACACGTGGTGGCATCATTCTCGATCATGAAACCGTAATTGCACTGCATATCTTTCATGAGCATATCAAGACGTCCCATCTTGGCTAAGGCTTCGTAATAGAAGAAGGACATGAAGGGACTCCCGACCTGCACGAATTCTTTCGGCGTTTCAATGATATATGATTTGATGATCTCCAGTCTGTCTCCCTTCGCGATATCGCATAGAAAGGCTACAATCTGCGTTTGAGCGCTCAGGGTAGAGGATAAGCTGCCATCACTGTGGATACAGTCGACATAAGCCTGCCGCTCTTCATCCCATAGGTACTCATTGATAGCGCTGATCAGTTTCTCAGCCTCCTCTTCGAAGAGTGACGCTTGATCTTTTTCACCGACCAGTGCTCCAATCTCGGCAGCATGCCGCAGTGTTCTTGCGAGGATTATGTTCTGCGGGGTAACGACTCCCTCCCTCGGCTGCTCAAATGGAGCCCAGTCCAGCAGATTCCAGCCATGGAACACAAATACGCCCTTGTCATTGATATGGTGTAGATATGCTTCCATCGTTAGCTTCACATGAGGCCAAATCTCATTCAGGAACGCTTGACGGCCTTCATAACGATAATATTCCAGACAAGCGGTTACCCAGAAGAAGGTCCAGTTCGGGATCACGCTGTTCCATCCGCTTGGCACTTGGTCAGCGAACAGGGGCGTTTGGGAAGCGGAGCCTGGTACCAGCTTCAGACATCGCTCCACAATCTCCGTGGCCCCAAAGGTGTAGTAATTGATAAGCGCTTCATTGCGGGCATCGCCCACCCAATACGCTTGCTCGTAAGCTGGACAATCCACGAACGTATCCTCCATGCACAGGCGGGTCGTGTCCCGACTAATTGCCCATATGTCGCTCAGTACAGGGTCGCTGCTGCGGAAGCTGCCGATATTAGCAACCGGATAGTTGCTCTGGATCAGCTTCACCTCGTACAGCTTTACCGGTCGAGATGCCTCTCTGATGGTTAGCGTAAGATAGCGCAGCCCGCGCCGGATGAAGGATACATAGGTTTGCCTGCCTTCACGGCATATGTATCGGATCGTGTTGTCCAGCGAGTAGGTATGCTGGCGCCAACCATCCTTCATGTATTCGAAGCCGTACAGGTCGACGATGGTTCCGACCGAAGCATTCAGCTCAAAAGCGATGTATCCCGACAGCTCCCGTCCAAAGTCGATTACGATTTCCGTATCCATGCCGCTGATAACAGGCAACAAAGCAGCATCTGCCCCGGCTATAACAGCATACTGCAAGGACGGCGTCATCGGTTGCGCCACCTCGGCCTTCTTCCACACGCAAGAGGTGAATACGTCATTTAGATTCATGAACGGCTCAGCGATCGGATGGATCCAAGCTTCGAACGGCTGCACATCGGCAGCGGATGAGGCCGTCTTAATCGCTTCATAGACGGGATGATCCTTAACCAGTTCTCTCGGTTGCTGATGATCGATGATCTCAACCGCATCGAACAGGCCGATGAGGCTAAACGGCGATGTGCTTGTTCCTCCATCCGTTAATCCAAGCGCTTGAATCTGGAATGGCATTTCGCTGTCGAAGCCGATATGGAAACCATGCCCGTGGCTGCAACCGGTTACATCAATCAAGATGAAATGATCTCCCGGCTCCAGCTGGACGGTCAGATACCGCTCGGGCTCTTCTCCTGTATAGCTGTCTACTGGATACAGTCGCCCATCAATTCGGATGATGGGGTCGATGCGACCTGAATCAGGGATGCCGATCGTGAATACTGCAGGATGCTCCAGAATCAGCTTCGTCGCCAAGTAGCCGCAGAAGGCGACGTTATTAGCATGGTTGCCGCTATTCGGGGACATCAGTGCGTATAGATCTACGACGGCGCTCCAGGTGGGTGGCAATACGCCGCTCATGCTCTCCACCCTCGAAGGGAATACAGGTTCTTCCGTCAAGTATGGGATATCCCGAGCTACCAGCCCCGTCCAGGGCTCCATTCCTGCGGGCCCGATAACAGTGGCCTCTTCCCAATCGCTATCGTCATATTCGGGCTGTATCCAGGATGCATCCCAAGTCCTTGCATCGATGACTTCGGTAAAAGCCAGCTGGCAGGAGATGCGGGAGGAGTTGGACTGATATCCTTGATGTATGGCGGTCTTCCAGGATGCATCGGTTACGATGCTCCATTCATTCGCTAGCATCTCACCATTGTCTGTGCCATGTTGCTGCATCTTCAACTGCAGCAGTAATCCCCCGCGACCTCGCAAATATTGAAACGTAGAGATGCCGTAATGCATGACTAACACAGCAATGACCGCTTCCTTACCTGGTTCCAGCAGATGTCCAATTTCGTATTCGTCATAGGCCCATTGGGAATGCCAAGAGCGTACAGGACCTCGTCCAAGCTGCTTGCCATTTACGAACAAGACATAACGGGAATCGGCGGTAATACGTACTGTGGACCCTTCGATAGGATTCATAGGTATGAAGGAGCGGCGAAAGCAGCGCCATTCGTTCCGCGGGCTCTGTTGTCCAGAACCCCATATCCATGCTGCATGCCAATCCGATGATATGGTTTGATTCATAATAGGATCTCCTCTCCAAATGTATTGAGCGGATTCATGATGCCATTCCGGAACAACTTTTATTATAATTGAAGAAACGAAGGATTGAAGGGCCGATTCGGACCAATCATCGGTTGGTTTCGGACATAAGTATGCCTTATGACAGGAATCAGAGGAGGAACTCCGTGAAAAAAAACGTGCTTGTGACAAGCAGTAGTATGTACCTGTTCCCGGATCAGCCCGTATATGTAAACCGCGTCTCAGAGTCATTTCTCCTGGAGCAGCATCGACACGAATTTATCGAGCTCTGTTACGTGAGCGAAGGCAAGGGCTATCATTATATTGAAGGCTCTACGATTTCGGTGTCTAAGGGAGACCTGTTCTACCTTCCGATCGGAGTATCTCACGTCTTCCGACCGTCAACGCCTGCCCCTGGGGAGGGACGGCTTATCGTCTACAACTGTTTGTTTAACGAATCATTCTCGGAGCGGTTGATCCGTGCCTTCGAGCCTGATCAGGATGTGCAACGACTGCTCCAATTAGAGTTCCCAGAGCAATCATGGAGAAGGTTCCACGACCACGACGGATTGTTCCAACACAGCTTCAATATCATGCTTGAGGAATTCCAGAGGCGTCGCGTCAACTACATCCTGCTCATTCAAGCGGAGCTGGTCCGGCTGTTTACCTACATGACGCGCGTGCCATTGCTGGAAGCTCCCCCTCACGTTCAGCCTGCCAAGCGCAGAAGAGACACAGACGAGATTATTTACTCGATTGCAAAGCAACTGAGAACGAATTCCTTCCCGCCAGGCAGCGCAAGACGCTGCGCGGAAGAAGCCGGTCTCAGCGAGCGTCACTTCCGAAGAAGATTTAAGGAATGCTTCAGCATGACTTTCCTCGAATATGTGCACAAGTGGCGAATCGAGCAAAGCTGCGAATTATTAAGGACAACGACGGACAAAGTCACGACGATTGCCCAGCAAGTCGGCTACAAGGACCTCAAATTTTACAATCGCCTGTTCAAAAAAATGACCGGCATGACGCCCCATGTCTATCGCTTGGCACATCCCGCGGAACGGAATGGAATGGGTGACGAAGTCGATACGTAAAAATGTCAATATCGTGCAAACCTCTCGCCGATTTAGCTGCCCTATTGCTCATCCCTTATGCCGTGCGTTTACGGAGAGGGATATAACGTGCAAAGACATCTTATCAACTCCCATGTACACTTAATTTGTAATTCAAAATTCATTGAGACAAAGGATGGATTGGGATGAAAGCGTTACAAATCGTCGGGAAAGATGAATTCGAAATTATTGAATTGCCATTGACCGAACCTATGGAGGACCAGGTAACGGTGCGTATCGAGATCGCTTCCACATGTCCGCGTTGGGATATGAGTATGATGGGAGGCAAGGATATGTTCGATGCGGCCAAGCAACCGGATTATCCACTGCTCCCCGGATTCCCTGGACATGAAATAGCGGGAACGGTCGTGGCGGTAGGCAGCGCGATTCATTCATTGAAAATTGGTGATCGGGTAGCCTCCCTAGAGCATCTCGAAGGAAACGGCGCTTACATGGAATACTTACATTACCGTGAACACGAACTAATTAAGCTTCCTGAGGAAATAGAGTGGAAACAAGCGGTATCATTTGAGCTATTGAAATGTGTGTTGATTGGCTTGCTGCAGTTCGGCGACCTCACCGGCAAATCCATGCTGGTATCCGGACTTGGACCGGCAGGCATCTTAGCCTTACAAGCCGCCAAGCTTCTCGGTTCCACAAACGTAACAGCCGTTGATATCAACCTGGAACGAATCGCGTTTGTGAACCAGCTAGGGCTTGGGCTCGCCAAGCATGTTGATGAGTTGGGAGATGAACGCTTCGATCTCGGATACGATTGCGTCGGAGCCTCTGCTTCCGTACAGCAACTGCTCGAAAGAACCGACTCACATCTAGTCATCTTCGGTGTGTTGAAGGGCGAAGTTCGCTACAGAGAGCATCTTTGGTTCAAAGGGGTTAAGCTGGAATCCTATCATTACCGAAAATTCAACGAACAAGACCGTGCACTTCTGCTCGATCTCGTCGTTAATAAAGGATTGAATACGCAATGCCTTCAAACGCATCATATCCCCTTTTATCGATATCGTGAAACGATTGAGTTGCTTAACAAACAAGAGGCGATAAAGGTATATGCGTATCCTCCGACGGATTTCGCCCCTGTGCTCGATGGTGGCAAGCATGAGAGCTAATGCCGTTGTATTTACAGGAGTAAGACAGGTTCGCTATATGGAAATCGATATTCCCGAACCAGGCCAAGAGGATGTAGTCATCGATCTGGAATATTCATGGATCAGCAATGGGACGGAATCCTCCTTTCTGTATGGCGAGCGGGTGGCAGGGGAACAAGTTACACAGCCCGGCGACGAGCTGCCTTTCCCTCATGTCGCCGGCTACCAGAAGGTCGGAATTGTCCGAACTGTCGGAGACCATGTGCATGATATCATGCCGGGAGACTGGGTTTTCGCATCCATTAGCGGAGTAAAAGGCATGAAGTTCGATTACGGCGGACACGTTAATCCTTCCGTTACGCATCAAAGCCAGGTATGGAAGCTTCCTGAGCGAGCAGACACGCTAGCATATAGCGGCCTGGTACTCACGCAGGTCGGATACAATTGTGGAAGCCGTCCGCCTGTTACGAGCGGGGATCAGGCGGTTGTCATCGGAGACGGCATGGTCGGACATTGGGCCGCCCAGACGCTGAAAGCCCAAGGAGCGGAAGTTACGGTGCTTGGACGGCACGACAATCGATTGTCTTTGCTCCCTTCTTCGATCCACAAGTTTAATTTGAAGAAACAATCCTTGGAACAATGGCTTGTAGGCAGAACCAACTTGGCGATTGTCGTCGATACGGTCGGCAGCATGGATACATTCCGAAAGCTTAAGCCAGCCATGAAATGGAACAGCCATTTCGTATCGGCCGGATTCCTGGGTACAACGGGAATGGTTGATATTCAAGAGTTACGATCTCAGGAGATTACGCTGCATTGCCCGTCCGGTTGGACGAGTGAGCGCATGAACGACACGCTTGCGGGGATACGTGACGGGTGGCTGCAAACGACATCTCTCATCACGCATAAGTTCCCGGCGGCAGCGGCCGAGGAAGCCTGGCAGTTGATTATGGAAAAGTCGGCATTCTATCTAGGTGTCGTACTATATTGGCAAAGCAATAGCACTTGCAGTTCCGGGATTTAGAGCCGTCCCAGCATACGAGCGGGAATATTCATCGCTTTGTGGATGCCATTCGCTAATTGGGACAAGCGTGCTCAACAGCACTTGTTGGATTCACAAAAAAGTGTAGGCTGCTAGCCATAAAAAAAGAATGCACCTTATGAAAGAGCTCATGTGATGTGATAGATTGCATCATGAGCCCTTTCATACAGGTGCATTTGTGCTGCATGCCTCAGCCTTTCACACCACCAAGGGTAGCGCCTTCAATAATTTTTCGTTGGAATAACATATAGATGAATATGGTAGGAATAATCGTAATGACAAGTCCCGCGAGGAGCGTGACCCAGTCTGCTTTGTACTCCATCATAGCATTGGCTGCGTACATATTGACGCTGACCGTGTATTTGTCTGGATCACTCAGTAGAATGAACGGACCAAGGAAATCATTGTATAGAGCGACGAACTTAAAGATAGCGATTGTCACAATGCCCGGCATGGCTAACGGCACGATAATTTTACGAACGACCTGAAACAGATTTGCACCGTCAATAAACGCACTCTCCTCCAGCTCCTTCGGCAGTGATCGCATGAAGCTTCCCAGCAGCATCAGATCGAATGCCCCCAGCGGCAAGCTGGCAAGCAAAACAAGGCCGTTCAAGCTGTTAATCAGATCAAGCGATCTCATCAGCGTATATTGTGGGACAAGAATATTAATGCCTGGCAGGAACAACGATAGCATAATGATACTCCAGAGCCATCCCCGCAACTTCCACTGCATTCGCGTGAATGCATAAGCGTTCAACGTCGAGACTACCAGACTGATGAGCAGACCTAGACCAACGTAATAGACAGTGTTGAGCATCGACTTGCCCACGCCCAGCTTCGTCCATGCCTTCACGTAATTAGTCCATTGAAGCTTATCCGGCAACGTCCATATATTAGCAAAAAACTCCTGATTTGTCTTAAGTGATTGATAGACAATCCATATTAATGGAAGCATTACGGTTAATGCCCATAGGAACAAGACAACGCGCCACACTTGAGAAGTGAATCCATTTTTCATGGTAACCCGCCTTTCAAAACTCTACGCTATCTTTAGTGAAAAACTTGTCCATAATTACTTTGATCGATATCAGGATTACGAATATAAACATGCCGATTGTCGAGGCGTACCCATAATAATGCTGCCCAAGATTTTGAGTTCCGAAAGCCAGATTGAACATATATAGTGAGATGACATCGGTGGAGCCGCCAGGTCCTCCTTTTGTCATGATGAACATATATTCAAAGCCCTTGATCACATTAAGAATTAAGAATATCGCGCCTACGCGAATCACGCCGGATAGCAGTGGCAGTGTTATCTTTGTAAAGCGCTGGTAGTTGCTAATCCCGTCCAGAACAGCCGATTCATAAATGTTCTTTGGGATGGAACTCATCGCATTGATGAAGATGACCACATAGAAACCAACATAACACCATACATAGAGCGGAATCATAGCCGCAAGCGCCGTATTCTCGCTACCAAGCCAGTTATGATTATCCTCAAAGCCGAGCAGCCGAAGCAGCCCGTTCAATAAACCGAACGTCCCATCGTAGATAAAGGACCAGACCAGAGCAATGACCACAAGCGACAATACGTTGGGAAAGAAGAACAACACTTTATAAAACCTATTCTCCTTATACTTCCGATTAACCAGTAAATCCGAAAGGACAAGCGAAATGACGAGTGTAATCGGAATGACAGTAACCAGCAAAATCAAATTATTGACTAGAGATCGCAGAACGACAGGGTCATTGAACATCCTGACGTAATTCTCCAGACCGATGAACGTCTTCGGGCCGATGCCATTCCAATCCAGAAACGAATAATATATGGATAGAACATTGGGATACAAAGTAAACAGCAAGTAGGCGGCGAATGGCGGCAGGACTGCTACTGTCAGGAAGATCGCCTTCTGTATGTTCGATTTGTTGTAAGCTACCGTTCTCACTTCAGCATCTCTCCCCTCTAAGTCACAATGTAAACCCGCTGTCCGTCTGGTCAGCGGTCTACATCGCACAAGTATTTACTATTTTTTTGCCTTGACAGCCTTCTGAAGCAGCTTCTCCGCTTCCTCCAGAACGGGTATAGGCTCCTTCTGCCCGGTCAAAATCAAAGCCGCATTATCCAAGATAACTTTATACGCTGCTGAAAAATCCGGTGAGCTAAGGACCACCTTACGACTCTTCAACTCCAATACAACGTTATTCTCCTTCATGTATGACGCGATGGATTTCTGCAACGGCTTCATATTCTCCGCCCTAGCTGAATCATCCAGATAATCTATCCGAAGGGGGAATGCTCCTCCTTTATCCACCAGGATCTGCTGGACATCATTAGTCAGCAAGGACAAAAGGAATTGTTTGGACCATTGCTTACTTAGATCCGGCTTATTCGCCCACAGTTGAAAGGCATAGCTAAGACCGTTGTTAACATGAATAGGAGTAGTCGAATTGTTGGAGAACGGTACGGCCATATAACCCCACTTGAAGCCTTCCGGAGCCGATTCCTTCATCTCATTTTCAATCCAGTCGCCGGACGGCACCATTGCCGCTTTGCCTTGCAAGGCGAGCATTTGCGATTGCGTATGATTCATGCCGACACTCTGCTTGCTGATATACCCCTTCTTGCCCATGTCGTAAAGTCTCTTGTACACTTCGATACTCTCAGGTGATGTAAATTCCGGACCAGAGTAATTCTCAAACTGAGTGCGGAAATCCTTATTTCCGTTATCGATCGCAAGCTCGAAAACCTTAGTATCAAAAGCAAATATGGCGTAATTATGCAGTCCGGAATACACGATAGGATCGAGCCCCTTGCTTTTGATTTCTTCGCATAACTCAAGGAACTCATCATACGTTTTAGGCGCTTGATTCCAGCCATTCTTTTCGAACAGCGACTGGTCGTAGAACAATCCGCCAATATAGTTCGCGATCGGGAATAACCAATTTTCGCCTTTGTAATACTGTTCTGGGATGTTGTAACCAGGGACGATCAGCTCATCAAGCTTCTTCCCTTGTCCGTCTACTGGAGACAATTGGAATATATCTGTAAGCGGTTCCAATTTATTGGCGTCAACAAATTCGGTATAGGCTAAGCCGTAAAGGATGTCAAACATATCCTCATCATCACCGGCTGCGGCTTTCGTGCTGATCAGGTCAGGGATTTTAGGGGAAGCCGTAATATCGAACGTTACGTTCGGATACTTCTCTGTGAACAACTTGACGGCATGGTCAAACCAATCCCGTCCATAGCCAGCTTCAAGAAAACCAACTTTTAGCGTTACCTTCTCATCTTTAGGTAAGCCATTGTCATACACGGCCGCCGTCTTATTCACCGGAGCATTCTCATTCGTCTCCTTAGTCCCTCCGTTTGATTCTATGTTGTTGGCATTTTTTCCACACGCAGCGAGCAACAGCAATAAGGATAGTGTAATGAAGAATACAATCTTCTTTTTCGATTTTGGATACATCTTTTGGACCTCCCTAAATTAGAATGAACATCTACTCTAAGTTTACAAACTGCAACGTGAATCGTCTTTGCAGATCGTATTGATCCTAAATTCTCCGAATATGCAGCAAAGCCTTGTGTCTCCACCTGTTTTCGCAACCGTTTGCATTTTATTGATATCTGAATGCTTTTATCCGGAACCGGTCAAGTGAAGAAAAGATACATATGCCGCGTAATCATGTGCGACAATTGGTAAATTATGCTACAATGTACACCACATACCTATTTGTCGTTCACGCTGTCATTACTTACTTGTCCATATCGGTTACCATTCATTTATTTAGGTTTGATGACGGGAGATGTGCATATGCAAATTCGGACATTTGGCTATGACTGTACCTCACAAGCCATGCAAGATTACCGATCTACTCCACCATTTATCGATCGACTTGGCGGCATTCATCCAAATCACCATGAAGTGCTGTATATCTCAGAAGGAAAGGTACAACTTAATTTTATTTCTCAGATTTATGTTATTAAAGGTCCCGCTTTATTCCTCATCCCCCTCAATACTTATCACAAATTAGTTCTCATTTCGAAAACATATAGTTATTTCTACTGGGAAATAGAAGATGACCATTTGAGTTCATTCCCGGGATTCCAGCAATGTACGGTCTGGAACCATCTTCAGGTCTCGATGAACGAATCCGTCCCCGAGTTGAACTTGATTGCTCATCGTATCAGCGAATTGAGTAAGCTAGTAGTCTCAGAGTGGTCGAAGCAGCAACCAGCATTGTTTCATCAGATCTCCTTATCTGACATAAAGACGATCCTATCACTGATCGATCATGTTACTCACACCTACGCGCAGCAAGAGAATCATAATAGATACCCCCAATTGATTAACCGAGAAGCCCCCGCCAAAGAAACGATCGAAATGCTGGTCCGCTGGATGGAAGCAAGCTATTGGGAGAAGATTACCTTGCGAACACTCTCCGATCTTGTTCACCTGAATCCGTCCTATTTGATCCGTATATTCAAAGAATACAAAGGGATAACCCCCTTTCAATACTTGAATAACTTACGTATGAATGCAGCCATCGGATACCTCACCAACAGCAGTATGGGCGTGCAGGAAATTGCGGATATCACAGGCTATCAGAGCATACATTACTTTAGTAGGCTGTTCAAGCAAAAACATGGAAAAAGCCCCATTCAATGGCGAGTGGAGCTTCTTGGAGAGAGATCCCTGCAATAAACGAGGTTTGCTTCGGTAAGTGCATGCATGACAAAGAGCCGGGTACGCTCCCCGGCCTTGATTACGGTTGATTGACGAGTTCAGAGCTGAACAGCTTCTGCTCCAATATCTTGCCCCACTGTTTATGGAAATCGGGATTAGGATGATTTAGGCCATTAGAAAGATAGTCGTGAATATCCAAGCCGTCATGCTTCATCTGCTCACAAAGGGCATACACATCCAGCAAAGGGACATTGCGTTCAGTCGCAAGATCTCGAACCGCCTCGACATAAAACGCCAGCGTTCCCTCTTCAGCCAATTGGATGAATGAGGGAACAAGCGGCTTATGAATATACGCTACATGCTCATTATCTTTCGTCATCATCATACACGGGGTCATCAGCAGCACCTCAGCGTCCGTCTCTGCTGCAATACTGTCCATCAGATCAGCAAGCGCTCGGACGAACGGCTTAATGCCATCACGGCCACCATGAGCATCGTTATGTCCGAAGCAAATCGTCACCAGATCGGGGTTGTACATCAGCACATCGCGTGCCCAGCGCGGACGGGAAGCTTCAGCAGAGTCTCCGGAGACCCCTGAATTTATGACATTGATGACCGTCCCTGAATACCTTCGTTCCACGGCCCTACGCAGCACTTGATGATACACGTTTTCGTATTCGACAGCGCCAGCCTGTATGCAACCTTGCGTCACACTGTCTCCCATGGCAACATAGGTAACAGCTCGAGCTCTAACATCGACAGCCTTCTCCCTAAGCCGTTCATGCAATCGAATAAATGGAATCATACCTTCGCTCCCTCATCTCCTATTTCAGTTTCGTTATCAGAGTACAGCGTTCCTGCCCTATTGTCTTTGCACGAGATTGACATTATTCCGCTAAAATGATGCTCGCATACTCTTTGGTAGAGACGCCAATGAAAGACTTGAAGATTCCAGCGCTTTTCCTAGCTTTTGATTTGGAAGCAGACTGAATAGCCGGTGCCGACAAGGTTCCTCCCAACTATAACGCTGCGCTTAATCGCGAGGGTCGTTTTTTTATTTCTACACTTTATAGGCGAAGAAAATAATTTGAAGGTTCAGATATGAATCCAACGACACGGTGAAAATGAAAATAGCTGGTTCTCATTTTCAGCTATTTTCCAATAATTTTTCGATTCTCTCAAGTTCGTTTATCGGGAACTCTTTATTGAAGTTATATTTATCCATGAACTCAACAATTAGTCTCCATTCTTGTGCGCACTCTTTAAACCGCTGCTCCCTTTCAAGCAAGAAGGCTCTGCTGAATCGTCCATCAATAAGCTGTGAGTCAAGGATCGCGGATTTTTCCCATGCTTTTAACGCTTCCTCCGCATTACCATGACGCGAGTGAATTTCTCCCTGATAGTAATTAAGCATCGCATGATTTGGAAAAAGCTTCATTCCTGATTCAACCACTTTTTTTGCTTCGTGAATTTGATCAACATTAAGATAACATTGGACCAAATAATAATACATCTGTGGTTCGTCAGGAAACTCTCTTAATTTGTTTTTGTAATATTCTACAGATTTATGATTTTCCAATAGTTGAGCGCGAGCTTGTATTAACTGAGCGTGTAACTTACCACTAATCCATGAATAATTGTTGTTAAGTAATTTGCTCTCAAGGCCCTTTTGGTAGTACTCTGCTGCTTCCCGCATTAATCTTTTTGCTTTTATTTGCATCAAATATCCATAGTTGAAAAAATATTCAGGGTTATTGGGTTGCTCAGTTAATGCTTCCGAATACATGTTTACGACTTTCTGCCATGTTGCTTCAACGTAATTACTTTCAACTTCTTCCGCTAGTTTTGACTTTTCATCTTTCTCCCATTTAAGAAAAAAATCATCCTGATCCATAAGTCTCACGCTCCTTGTTTATAACAATTTTGTTTGATGCTTTCCCTTATTTCACCGAAGAGTCTTCCATGAGGCGATGGTACACCATCAAGTTCCTGCAAAAGTTCAGAAGCAATATTTTCGGCGATTTTCCTTTGTATTTCTCCCCATACATCAGGGGTATTTCGAATCAGTTCATCTTGTAGCACGAAAACCAAATGTCTCTGATCCACTTTCTCCACCTCCGATGATTTCTGCTAATCGAGACAAACTTTGACGATATTTCCATCTTACTGTCCCTGCAGGGATTCCAAGCTCCTCACTGATTTCAGAATGCTTTAATCCCGCTACAAGATGCATCACAACAATTTGACGTTCAATTTCACCAAGACGAAAGAGCGCTTCAGTAAGTTCTAACCTGTGAAGAACAATAGCTTCGGTTGAGTTTAATGAACTTTTTGTTCTTATAGTTTCCTGATCAATTTCATTCGTAAATTCTCTTTTATCACGTCTTAAGGCATCATAGGCAAGGTTCCGTGCAATAGAAATAACCCATGCTTTAGCATTTGTACCAGATTTATATGTTGCCGCCTTTTCATATACTCGAACGAACGTATCTTGCAAAACATCCTCGGCGGAGGATTTCTTTCGAAGTATCGACAGAGCTACAGAATAAACAATATAACGTAGTTCATCGTATAAATCTTTAAGTGCATCCGTATCTCCAACAGCAATTGCTTTAATGGTTTCATCAGGATTCATTTTGCGCCTCCTTTGTAAATATAACGTTTAGGCGCTTCATTTTGTTGGAAAAATAACCTGCAAAACAAAAATGATTGCCGATGCAAACGTATACTGCCCGTCAATGAAAATCAGGGAGCAGATGCCGCGGCATTCTGCTCCCTTGTTATGACACTAAAGTTTCCGTTAACTCAATGAACAAGAGCTGCCTTTACTTGTTCGGCAGCTCTCATTTGTAAAATTCTATGTTACATTGCTTGTCGAAGGAGTTTCTAGGAGCTCCTCCATCTTGAACAAAGAGAAGAAATGTAGACCATCATTTTCAATATTGTCTCTTCCCTGTGGTTCTCTCTCAATCACACAAAGGACACTCACAACATTTGCCCCAGCGTTACGTAAATCTGCCGCACTCAGTAAAATTTGCCCTCCTGTTGTGACAACATCTTCAATAATACAAACAGATTTCCCACTTACATCAATACCTTCTGCAAGCTTGCATGTCCCATATTCCTTTGCTTTTTTACGAACGAATGCCGCCGGAATCCCTGTCTTTAATGATAGTGCCGTTGCGACTGGAATACCGCCCATTTCGAGTCCTGCTAAAACCTCGGTGCCTGAGGGAACTAGTTTTGACAGCTGCTCGGCTATCTCGTGAAGTAAAGCAGGACTGGACTCAAACAAATATTTATCAAAATAATCGATTGATTCTTTCCCAGACCGTAATTTAAAGCTTCCTGTTAAGTGTGCTGTTTCATAAATCTTCTTTGCCAACAACTCTCTGTCCACAACTTCACCAGCCTTAAATATTTTCTTGATTTTACCATATCAATCTTTAATTGAACATCGAATTATAATTTCAATAAAATGAGCAGACTGCGGTAGCCTGCTCAACATTATGTGTTATTCAACTGCAGGCTCATTTCTTATCTTACTACTTATCCAACAACTGATAATATTTTCAGTCTTCCCTTCTAGCTGGTTGCCATTGATGATGATATCGGCGAATTTTTTAGTAGGGAGTGCAAATTCTTTTTCTCTATGTTTTGCAGCATCTAGGTAATAGGTTGCAACTTCCTCCAAACCCATCCCCCAATCTTTCATATTTCTTCTTATCCTCCGATACATGCGCTCATCTGCATCAAGATATACAAAGATCTTTAAATCTAACATTTGTCTTAACTCTTCAAAGTATAGTGTGAAAATGCCTTCTATAATGATTACATCAGGATGCTTTTCAGCATTTAATAATTTGTGTAAGTGTTCCATTAAATTGTTATAGTCCAATGCGTCGGGATGGTTGAAATCGTCATATTCCACATTTGATATAGGCGACATCATCTTTGGCAAATCCTCTTTAAAGAAATGGTCTGTTGAAACAACTGCTACTTGAAATTCTTCGAGTTCATTAGCCAACAATTCACAGTAAGTTGACTTCCCACTGCCCGAACCGCCTGCAATTCCCACAATAATAGGTTTCAATTTTCCAGCTCCCCTTTTTGTATTTGAAATAATCAAATTTCTGAATATATTAATTAATCCTTCTTCCCTTAGCCTAGTAATAATATTCCACTAATCGTGGGTAAGTCCTTCATATCCCATAATTCTGACCGTTAGTTCAATGAAAACGGCAGCTGATCGTTTGACCAGCTGCCTCTATATCATGATTCAACTATCGTGTCCTGTTAGCGTAATTGCATTAGATTCAACGTTCCAAGCTCTCTTTTGTTTGAATTAATCGCCCCTCGGCATTAATAATGTCGGTTGGCTCAACAGAAGAAAAACCATGACATGCATATATGGTAGTGTTATAAATTATTGAATTTACCGCCCGTAGATATCCTCCCAGATTTCAGGTGCAGTTGCGCGAAGCACATCGTCTGCGAAGGACATTCCATGCTGTTCTATATACTTTTCCATCGCATCCAGCGCCTTCTTAGCATTGCTCCAATCTTTATAATTCCCTTTTAATAATTCGATCGTGTAAATGGGCAGTGTGTTAATCATCTTCTTAACAAAAGGTTGGAATCGCTCTTCTGGACCGTCACGATTCACCCCTAAAACCAAAATTTCGGTTTCAATATTTTCTTTGTTCATTCCATAAATTGATTCTCTGAAATTCATACTGCTGAGATCAAGACCACCGTCTTTCCACATTGTGACCATTTTCAGGATCCTTGTTTCGCCCTTGGCTTTCAGCATAGCGAGCAAGTTGTCATAACCGCAGTCGGAGCCGAATACGTCACGACAGACAGCTACATATACGTTGCCGTGATCGGTAAGCAACGCCGTCGCCTGTAAGTATGTTGTGGGTGTTTCATCGGCAAGAGCGGATTGTACTTTTTCAAGCATAGTTTCAAAGGTCGTCATAATTTTAACTATTCCTTTCGTTTGGGACGCTTTTACAATATACAATTTGTATTCGGTTTAACCCGATAATTCCCTTTTTCAACACCTTTTTATTTTTGATAACTGCCCGTTAGTTGAGAAAAGGCAGCTGATCTAAGTGATCGCTGCCTTTTCTGTTGCATATTGCACTATCGTGTCCCGTTAGCTCAATAGTCTTATGTTTTAATTAGAGTCGCTGCTTATAGTTGTGAGGCTTGCCGAACACCTAACGCAGTGACGTCCCGACGGGCTTAGGGGGCTGGATGTGGTCACTCGCTTCTCAGAGTGACCCGGAGCGTCAATATGGTGTTAGCCGAAGGAAGTTCTGGAAGCAGCCATTGCATTTAAGGCGTTCTCAAAATAGCTATATACTTCATCTGCAATTCCCAGAAACTCTTCAACAAGTACATTACTATCCAAGTAACAAGCATACAGATAATCAACTAAAGCGGAGTCAATCTCACAATAGTTTAATATGGCATTCTTCATCTTAATAATGTCATCTTGCCATACACCTGTATCTTCTAAAACCAAAGAGTATAATGCACGAATTAATCTCTTAGAGTAACCTTTAATATATCTAGTTTTCATTGTGTTATCACTAGCATTAGAAAGTAAACTATGTATACGATCTACTTCCTCCTTGGTCTCTGTATTTAAGTCTAAAATGAACTCTGGAGAAATAATTATCGGTGGTACTTTTTCACCAACGTCATGACCATATATGCAAACACAAATTATCTTTACCCAAAAACCCCACTCATTTGGTTTACTTAATACATCGTCAATCGAGCAAATTATCGTATCAATCTTAGTTACTACTGGATATTCTTCCAAAAGCCTGTCTTTAATATTTGACAATCTTTCGTAATCAATATCTTTGGGATTTACACATACAATAGTAAAGTCTGCATCTGACTTAAAAGATTTAGCAGTTCCTTTTGGAATCGAGCCACACATATAAATGCTATGAATCTTACCTTTAAATTCGGTAAGTATATTATCTATATACTTATCAACAAAATCCTTATATTCACTTTGTATTACAATTCTATTTATAACTTTTTCTAATATCATAT
Source organism: Paenibacillus sp. EB106-04-04-XG159 (assembly GCF_058791835.1). Classification (NCBI taxonomy): domain Bacteria; kingdom Bacillati; phylum Bacillota; class Bacilli; order Caryophanales; family Paenibacillaceae; genus Paenibacillus; species Paenibacillus sp. EB106-04-04-XG159. Next base: position 45,968 of record NZ_JBYTDY010000026.1, read on the forward strand.
AGACTCCTCCTAAACTAAGAACTTCTTTCGGCTAACGTCTTTTTGCGAACTTCGTAAATTCGTCATGACTTAAGTTATTCGCGAAATCATTCAACTATCCTGCCCGTTACTTCAATGCGAAAGGGAGCAGGTACCCGTAACGGTCTGCTCCCTGGTTGTTTGAACTATCGTTTTCTGTTAGCGTAAAGGCAGATCAAATATTATTTCTTTAAAATGTTCTTAATTTCTTTACTCGAGATTAGGTAATCCTCCTGATGTTCAGGAACCCAAATAAAGAAAAAGGTTTCTCCATCATCCCCCTGCCAAAAAGTTTCTTCGATTAGGGACTCATGTCCATTGAAGCTGATCTCGTCGTCATTGTAATGAATGATGTAACTGTCGCCAATGACTAGTTCAAAACTCATGCCTCGAATTACAATCGAAAAGCGTCCCAATCGTTTTCACCTCCTACACAACACCAACTCAATTTCAACACATATTGGAACCGAACTACCTGTTACTTCAATGCGAAAGGGAGTAACTACCCGTAGCGGTCTGCTCCCTGGTTGTTTGAACTATCATTCCCGTTAGTTTAATCCTGCTAATCATTTCACCGTATTTTGGGTTTCGTATTCCTTATTCAGGATGTCTAATAGGTTTCTCGCCCTAGATTTTCCGATTATGTAGACTGTTCCCGTATTCGGAAGTTTCATAAGAGTCCCTTGTCCGAACTGTTCACTTACCCAGAGATAATATTGCTTATTACCTAATGTGAATTGAAATGGGGGATCAGCAATATCCACTTCACCAGGTTGTTTATCAGCAAATCGAACGGCATAGGTAAATTGTTTAATCACTTCTTTATCTTTTATCACACGTTCGGAATCAGGCTGTATTTCATAAAACTTTACCATTTTATTTACAACTACCTGGCTTGCAGTTACTCGGAAGAATAAATAACTTGTGGTTGATAGGATGATCGTTATGATAAATAACGAAATTAGGATGGAGCGTAAGTTCACTTTCATGACATCCCCCTTCTTCAGCCGGAAGTCGCTGTCCAACTTAATTATTTCTACGCCTTCCCATACAATAAATTCTACCATGAGTTATCATATCCACTGAATAATTGGTATTGCGTTATTCTGCCCGTTAGCACAACGCGGCTGCCGATCTACGCCGGCAGTCGCGTCTTGTAGTTATTTATTAAGCTATAGTTCCTCGTTAACTTAACGAGTTACGATTCTAGCACGACCCCAAACCTAATACTTCTAAGGATAACTATATAAAAATTCGTTATTGTTCTATCTTAAATTTAGTTATAACTTCATCCGTCATTTGTTCAATACTTACTAGACCATCAAGAACTATATCACAGTCGTTCTTAATAGCTTCAAATAATTTTTGATACGAAATTCTTCCTCCATGCAAATACTCTGTTAGAAAAGAATCAACATAGTTTAATCTTTCGTCAGGAGTTAAGTGTGAAAAATCTGTTCTTATGTTTCGTAAAATTCTTCGCGCTATTGCCAAATCCAAAGGAACTTCTATACCAACGAGGTAATGGATAATTTCCTTCATTCCCGTTCTTAATTTACCGAATGGTTCCTCCACGAGGATATACTTTGCGGGTTTTAGTTGTCTGTTCCACGGTTCGGTTACCCCTCTTCCTTCCATTAAGGACAAAAGATCTCGATAGAAGATGGGGCTTTGTATTAGACTAGGATCTATATTTTTCCCCTCTGCTAAATCTTGATATATATTAGGAGGATACGAAGTTGTCACATGATAGGCGTCAAAATACAATGATACTGAGTTTGGAATGACTTCCGATAATCGTTTTACAAGTGTACTTTTCCCTGCTCCAGAGGATGACCCACATACTGCTATTACTGTAGGACTCATTATTCACAACTCCTGTTCGTTCGGCTCAATGCTTTATTCAATGTCGATACATATATTTCCTCCTATTATAAATGACTATATCTGTGCGACTTACTGCGTTAACCTGCCCGTTAGTTGAGAAAACTGCAACCGTTGGCCGGCTGCCGCTGTATCGTAATTTAGCTAAAGTATCTCCGTTAGTGCATTCACTCCCTAATCTTGTTCTTCAAATTCCATGATTAACTCCTGTGACCTTTTCATTGCTTCCGTTTTGTCTCTCGCTGGTCTTGTTATCATTTATCCGTTTGATGAAGGATGGCGTCATGAAAATTTATTATAAAAATGATGTGGCTTTTTACCTCCCTTCGGTGTCTAATGAATTGTAAGTTCAGGAGGAGGTACTACTGGTGTCACGAGCTCAAGACAAAACGAAAATCCCTGTTCTTCCGGAGGAGCAGGAACACATCCAGCATTTCGAAGACATTTATAATCAATATCAGGAGAGAATTCGAAAATATATCGCAGTAAAAACAAATTCAGCAGTTGCTGATGACTTAACGCAACAAGCTTTTTTAAAAGCAATGGAAAACTTTCACTTGTTTAAGCATAACTCCAGTATATTTACTTGGCTATTCAAGATCGCGCAGAATATCGTGAAAAACGAGTATCGTACAAGATCACGAAATAAAGAAATAGTGCACGAAGTTATCGATTTTCAGTCCCAATCGATTTCCCTCGATATCGTTAAAGATGTTGATATCCGTCTTGATATTAGTGCTGCATTAGCCCAATTGAATGAGTTAGATCAGCAAATCATATCATTGCGGTTTTTCGTCGACTGCACTCTATTGGACATATCCAAAATCATCGGGATGCCTGAAAGCGCGGTTAAGAACAGACTCTACCGCGCATTAAACAAACTAAAAATAGCATTAAAAGAATGGGGTGACATTACAATCATGTCTATCAAAAAATTGATATCGATTGTGGATAAGAACGAGGCTTCCACCAAGAATGATGGTATGAATAAGGTATACCATGACTTATTCGAGGAATTGAAATCCAATGTAGAGCGAATTCTAACAACCTATCGTCATCGACCATCTCAGAAAATCACTATCGAAATCTATCCGGATCTGTCCACTTTTCACCAAGCAATAGGCGAACCGGATGCGCCTAACTGGTTCATGGGTACCTACGAACACAACAAAATAAAAATCGTATCCCCACTGAACCCAGGCCCTGAACATACGTACCAATCGGTACTACGACACACGATAAGTTTGTTTACGATGTGGTTAGTGAATGATATTAATCCGTTGGCACCGAAATGGCTTACTCATGGGCTTGGCGGACATGAAGCCAAACAAATGTCGCAAGAATATATCAAGTATAGCACCTCCGAAGCGATTCGAAATGAGGCTGTCCCTAGCTTTCAAGCATTAACTAACGATACGTGGGAATTCGAGAGGATGGGGGGATATGGATTCTCGTATTTGATCGTTGAATTTCTCCTCCATTCTTACAGTTCAGATGAGCTCAACAAATTCATACGCGATGCCACTGATTTTCATGGCGCATTTCAGGTATCGGAAGCTGAGCTGCACGCGATGTGGGTGCAATATTTAAAATCTAGGCTATGTTAAACTTTAATAATGATATTTGACCATAACAAAACCACCTTCTAAATGGTGGTTTTGTTATGGTCTCCCTTAGCTCAACAGTACACTATACATTGTTCTATCTAGTACCGCCTTATAGCCCCTATCATTAAACTATCCTGCCCGTTACTTCAACAAAGCAAAAAGGAGCTGCCTCAAGCAAGCTCCTCAACTATCTGTCCCGTTAGCCATCCATGCATCCTCTGCAATGCACCACAGAGCATGAAAGTTGACCCGTTTGTTTATCGAACAGCTAATGTTCCCCTTTAGCGAGATCGATTAAGGCTGAATGTATTCGCGTGGCTGTAACAATCGATCTTTGGTCTTGAGCAATCGCTTCTTCAAAGGTATCTTCAAATACCTCTCTGATTTTTCGCTCAAGCTTTATTACATCTAAATCATCAATATGTTTTATAATATAAATCGATAATGTTCTGATTTCTGATTCATATTCGTCCTCTGGGCACTCCATTGATAGCAGTTGGACGGGATCCCAATCATCGATACATTTTTTCACAACTTCAATGATAGGCTTTGGATCAAAATAAAGGCTGTTGAGATATTCCTTTTCCTCACGTCCTTCTTCCTGGATAATCTTAATTTGTTCTTCAAATGAAAGGTCTTTATTGAGTTTTCTCATAAGTCCTCCAATTTCTTTGAATGGAACTCTACTGTCCGTTAGTGAAACAAAGGGTTTCCTCGCGGTAGCCCCTTTTGATTTTCAACTATCGTGTCCCGTTAGTTTAATTAACAAATGGAGTTATTCCATTGTGTAGTACCAAACTCAACTTGCTTAGTTTTTTTCAAATCCATAATCCCGTTCGACCTTACATATTCTTGTTTTATAAGTGAGATACCAATCAGATACCCCTTGTCTTTGAGCGACTAAATGTCGTTCGTTTTGTTTCCATTTTTGTATAGCTTCGAGAGACTCCCAATAAGATACAGTAATACCTACACCTTCTCTAGCACTTTCTACGCCGAGAAATCCAGATTGGACAGATGCTAGTTTCACCATTTCATCTGCCATTTCCGCATATCCGTTATCCCCATCTGTTCGTTCAGATGTAAATATCACGGCATAATAAGGTGCTTGTGGTGTTTTTGCAATCTCACTCATGACCTTACCTCCATTTTTTTGCAGCATCAATAATACTACATGTAGTACCTTGAAGTATAGATTATTAAACTCTTCTATCCAATAGCGTAATAAAGCTGCCGATCTCGTTCAGCGGCAGCTCTTCGGTGTAGGTTTATTAAGCACTATTGTCCCGTTAGCTTAACAGTGTTTTACGAAATAGCTTTTATCACCTGAATTAACCTATTGTGTTTTGTTTTTACTTGCTTTATTTATATAATCATTTATCAAATGGTAGATATCCAATTTCCATACTTGATCTTCTTTTTGTAGACCTAAAGCCATGGAATGAGTCGTTGTTTCTATACTAACCGTAATAAGTACAGTTACCTTATTCTCCTCGGCCGTACTCTCATCCACTTTTATAGAATCATAATATCTGTAATGTACTGCTGTTTCGGAATCATAATTCATTGCATACTCGAAATAATCTTTCCGAAATTTATCTTGGTCAGGAAGTTGCCCCCCATTAAAAGTAATCTCATATATCAAGTCTGGATCACCTATTGATAGACAGTAAAGATAAATCAGCACCATGTCCTCAGGGGTGAAATTGTAAAGGTCTTGCAAGTTCCTCTCAGATTTAAATCGAGTAAAAGCCTCCTGCTTCTCTAAAGATAGCTGTTTCAGATAAGAGAACTTTTCAACGTATTCCTCAACATGATTCGTGTTTATATCATTATTGAAAGACTTTTTCACTTGGTCTTTTTCGAGGGCTTCCATGGGAGTTTCGGACCTCATGGTCTTATCTGTGTTGCCACTGCTGCATGCTGACACTAAGGAGATTATTACTAGCACTAATAAAACTAATCCTGCTTGCCTCAATTTATCACTCCTCAATATAACGGATTCATCACACCCTCAAATTACCCCCCCTCTAATACTACCACATTTTGGAACTATCCTGCCCGTTACTTCAACGGACAACGGCAGCCGATCGTGCCGGCTGCCGCCGTGTTGTGATTGAACTGCAGTTGAACGACAAAGACTGCCCGAGGGCAGTCAGATGTCTTAACTACATATGTACTTTGCGAATTCGTTTTTAGTAAGGCCATAAATATATTCGTCGTAATGTTGGCCCTTAGTAAAGACCATATTTCTTATTCTTCCCTCTTGAATGAACCCAAGATGCTCTTGCAATGCTGCGGAACCAACATTAAATGCATATACATGAGCGTTAACCTTACAATATCGTAATTCCTCAAAGTAATATCGCAGTAATATTTTTATGGCATCAGAAGCGTAACCATTACGCCAATGCTCACGAAATATCGAAACCCCATATTTGAAGGTTCCATAACGAGGATTACAGTTATTTGTTGATATGCTCCCGACGAGTAATCCATCGAGCGTTTGTATTGCCATGAAGACGTTATCCCCATTTGAGGCATTAACGGATTGGCGTTCAGCCCACGCCTTTGTACCTTCTTCTGATCTTGGGAAATGTATCTCGTCACATAGTCTTACGTTCTCCGAATCAAGATCATTATTATGGAACTTTTCCCAATCGGTGGGTAATAATGGACGCAACCTAACTTTTAAACCAGCCCAAACGTAACTACTCATATTGATCCTCCTAAAGTTTAATTTCCTTTTTACCCCTTTCATGAAGGGTGGAGATCTTGCTTGAGGATCAGGATTATTTTCGATTACATAGTTCTCATCCCTTCCTTATATGGAAAATTGTAACACACATTCAGTCGCTTGTTTATATGTATTTTAGGTTGTTGGATTAACGAATTCTGCCCGTTAGCGCAACAAGGCTGCCAATCGAGCTGGCAGCCTTGTTATGGTTGAACTATCGTGTCCCGTTAGTTCAACAAACTTTATTCATGGAGAGGGGTAACACAGACTTGCTTGGATTGAGCCAATGCATACGATTCCCGAATATACAATTAGGTTTATTGAGCTTTTAGAGCTTGTTTAATTTTATCATTTAAATCTTTATTTCTCGCAATAGTAATGTATTCGTCCAATTTATTAAAATAGTTTACTGCGCCTAGGATTAATAGTCGGTCTACACCATTTTCTGAAACTACATATTTATATTCCCCATTATCAGTAGCTTCCTGTACTATAATATCTATTTCCTTGCCGTTCTTACGTTCAAGATGTACAAGTTCGAATATTCCCATATCTGTTTTAATGTACATCGAGTTATTAGGATTTGTATTAAAGAATGCAGTGTACTTAGAGTTATGAATTTCTTGAATGTTGAGCCCCTCATTGTGTAAATGATCGAGCATCTCCTTAGCATGTTGATATTCGCTTGGTATAACTAATGGTTTCGACTCCTCTTGTGAACACCCGAGAGTCAAAGTGCTTAAAACGAATACGAAAATGATACAGATTTTTCTTAACAAAAAAATCACCTCCTAAACTTGATCCACTCTTTCAAAGCTTCAAGCAAAGTCGCTTCAGAATTTCCCGCTTTTTTCTGACATTATCGCTGAAACAACAGTAATGCTACCAGATCACGCCTTGCAAAACACTGTTCATTCCAGGAAATAAACGGGCAAAGACATTAAAATATATCATGATTAAGGATAAAATAATAGCTATTAGTAGAATAGCCAATAGTTTCTTTTTGTTCTTCGGGATTGTAAGTAACAAAACAACTATCATTATTAGATATATTCCCATAAGCCATGGTATTAAATAGTAATGAGTGTGAATGGGCAAGTAAGCGTTACGTAATTCAAACCCTTCTGACAGCAATACTGTGATTGGGAGGGCTAAAACAATATTAGAAAACAATCCGTTTCCACGCGCATACCACATTATATAAGCACAAACAGGTGATACAGCCGCGCATATACTCCAAAAAATAATTTCTCTTTCCGGGAAAAAATGTAGCACAAGCGTTGTGTACACATAATAAACGGTAAGCATCGACCCAAAAAAGGCGAATATTTTTACAGCCGCTAATTTGGGCGAATAGCTGAAAACCGATAAAAGTGTTGCAACAAATACCCATATACCAAGACGATCACCTATATTAGTGAATATTGGGTTGAATTCAGAATTATCCACAATTTTTGCTACTAAACCCAAAATAACTCCGGCTATAATTGCAATTACTATTGAAAAAACTTTTTGTTTTGTAGTTGATTTGTTCGCAAATCTAGCCTGATTCAACTTATTATATATTTCCATTATACCCTCCAATTTTTCAAACTTATTTTCATATCCAGACACAAGTAGCTTGAGAATGTCGAAAAGAGGCTTATTCTCGAGGGCCTGGTAGTACACATAGCCGATGATCTGCCCGAAGTACTAATACTTCTTACAATTAGTCCACTCAGTCTTACTTCCTCCTATGAATTATATTACCAGAATACGGTTGTGATTATTGTGCTAAACTGCCCGTTAGCACAACGCGGCTGCCGATCATGCCGGCAGCCGCGTTTTAGTTATTAATAAGCTATAGTGTCCCGTTAGTGTTGTACAACTTCAGTTCCTTACCGTTAATGAATGACCTAGAAACCAGCTATATAATTCCGGATTATCGTATGTTTCTGTCCAGGAGTTGTGATTCGACTCAGGATA
>NZ_JBYTDY010000027.1:0-41840 GCF_058791835.1 Paenibacillus sp. EB106-04-04-XG159
CCATGAACCGCCGTATACCGAACGGTACGTACGGTGGTGTAAGAGGACGGGGGCTAGTCGCCCCCTCCTACTCGATTTTGTCTTGGCTCTTCTTAGATGCTATATAGAACGCGAGAATAATTAACGGGATTGCAATAATCATTGGAATATGGATCGTTCCGCCAATTAAAAAGGCCAGAAACATAAGTACAACGATTCCGATGATGATGTATAGACACCCTCTGCCGAATGTTTCCACACGTATCACTCCCTCATAGGTAATGTATTATATATCCATATACATATGACGAGAGTCGCGCAATAAAGTTACGATGAGTGAATTTGATAAGGGGATAGATGACATATTTGTAATTTGATAATAATGGAAGGCTGATTTATGATTTGTCTGAAATATCGATAAATATGATGACCCAGGGGTGATCAACATCAGTTTAGAGCTAGCGTCTGCTAAATATGTCTTTTAACATTCATTTGAGTATTATCCCAATTGCTCAGTTATCAATAGCATTTTGCAAAATCTTCAATTAATAGTCTGTCTTTTCGTCAATATTGAATTTGATAGTCTAGATATGACAGGTGCTCAGTTCTTGGATTACGCGGAAATGAAGTGGAAATTGTTACTCGCTTGTGGAATTGAATAGGGGGTATTTGGCGAACGACTAAAACCTTGATAAACAAGGCTTTTTCAAACATAAATTGAGCGCCATATCGCTATGGCGCTCTCATGGGAGAGGAGAAACCGGACGAAGAGCTTATGGGGAAACGTAAGTCTTCTCCGCGGTTGTCTACGACATTTCTTAATGCCGATAATTTAAGGATTGCCCGATTGATGCAAAATATACTTAGGTGCTCGAAAAATGTTTATTTTGTCAAAGCTCAACTCATGTAGTGTACCTTTACCAAGGTATTGTCAGTTTACGGCCCGTGCATTCTAAGATCAGGTGTGTCCCAAGCGAGCATGCCGGAATGAATAAAGCTTAGATCACGCGCGCGAGGAGCTGACTATTTATGAAAATAGCTGTTATTAATACTCATCCGAACCCGGACAGTTTTACGTATGCCGTGCGAGAAGCAGTGGAATCCACTTTGCAGGAGCATGGTCACGATATCCAGCTTCGGGATTTGTACACATTAATGTTTAATCCGGTGCTGACTGTTGAAGATTTTGCGGCGTCAAAGTCTGGAAATGTTCCGGAGGATGTTAGGGTGGAACAAGAATATGTCAAATGGGCGGACTGCTTGATTATCATTTATCCACTGTGGTGGGGAACATTGCCGGCACTGTTGAAGGGATATATTGATCGCGTATTTTCGTATGGCTTCGCTTACAGCATGGATGGAGAAGGAATCAAGAAGCTGCTGAGCGGCAAGAAAGCGATTCTGTTTACCATGATGGGCAATTCGGAGGAGCATTACCGCGAGGTCAAGATGTTTGAGGCTATGAAAAAGACGGTGGATGAGGGGATATTTGAATTTGTGGGAATTGATGTGTTGGAGCATAAGTATTTCCCCTCTGTAACGACTGTGGATGATGAAACGCGCAAGAAGATGCTGGAAGAAGCGAAGGCAATTGTAGCCAAGCTTGGCTCATAAACAGCATTATGCATCTAGAGGGCTGAATCACGGGGTTCAGTCCTTTTTCTGTATCTGAAACGGCATGGAGTTACGTCTCAACAATCGCGTGAAAATGTGTTACGATAAACGACGAAGCTAGGGGCAAATGAATGCCAACAGAGTGATAAGACAGTTAAATAGAAATGTGGTGTGTAAGTGAGAGTTATATCTGGAACAGCTAGGGGGCGCTCGTTGAAGCCTGTACCTGGAATGGGGACAAGACCTACAACGGATAAAGTAAAAGAAGCGCTGTTTAGCATGATTGGACCATTTTTTGAGGGCGGTAATGTTCTGGACTTATTTGCAGGTACTGGAGGACTAGGTATCGAAGCGTTAAGCCGCGGGATGGATCGAGCCGTGTTCATCGATATGGATCCGAAAGCAATTGAAGTCATCAAACATAACGTGCAGGTGACCCAGTTTGTGAAACAAGCTGAAATATATCGCAATGATGCGAAGCGTGCCATTAAGGCGCTGGCTAAGCGAGGGACGAGCTTCGCGTTGATCTTCTTGGACCCGCCTTATCGATTTACGGACGCGGATGAGCTTATCTTGGATATGCATGAGAAAGGACTTGTGCATAAGAATGCAACCATTGTGATTGAGCATGATGCAGGGCATTCCTATCCGGAACAGATCGGCGCATATAAGATGTGGAAGCGATCGGAATATGGAGAAACAGTACTGACTATTTATCAAATGGATGATTCAACAGACGCTCAACATGAATTGAAGGAGGACACTGATTATGCAAACCACTCCTAACAAAGGCCCGCGCATTGCCGTTTACCCGGGGAGCTTCGACCCTGTTACACGCGGGCATCTGGATATTATTGAGCGCGCATCGAAGCAATTTGACATTGTCATTGTTGCAATCCTAAACAACATAAGCAAAAATCCTCTGTTCACGGTTGAGGAGCGCAAGCAGTTGGTTGCGGAAGTGACACGAGATCTGGGCAATGTGCAAGTGGACAGCTTCCGAGATCTGACCGTCAATTACATGGATCAGAAGGAGGCGCACGTCATTGTGAGAGGGGTGCGCTCTGTTACGGATTTCGAATATGAGCTGCAGCTTGCGAGCACGAACCAGAAGCTGAATCCTCGAGTCGAGACGATCTTTATGATGACGAATCCGAAGTATTCGTTCTTGAGCTCGAGCATGGTAAAGGAAATCGCGCGTTTCGGCGGACCTGTGAGCGAATTTGTCTCCCCTGAGGTGGAAGAGGCGCTGCGCAAAAAATACAACGCATATACAGATTAATTCGATAAACAGCATCCGAACGGTTCGCTCTCGTTATCGAGATCGGATGAGGTGTGTCCATATCGCTATTAATGCGCTCGAGATGCAGAGTACGAAGAGCATTAGGGTCGCGACGATCAGCAAAGGCATGAACTGGTACCAGCCTGTAGGTATAGTTGAGATCCAGTCAAATATACTGTGCCATATGGAAGCGGGCGGCATCGTTTGTTCTATAGGCTGCAGGAGCACTGGCTGCGCGGTTTGTTTGCCTGAAAACCAATTGTGAAACGGCTCCCAGCATACATAGGTCAGCAGGAATGCAGAGATGGCATGCACCATACGGGATAACAGAAAATGCGAGAAACGCAGATCGCTGTTCTTCATAAGGCTGTGAACCTGCAGATGCGCGCTGATGCCGCTCCAGCCAAGCACCGCACTAACGAGCGCAGCTTGAAACACAGGTGAAGCGAACACTGCCGTTCCTATCGTAAAGGCGCCTAGATTAACTTCCAGCAGGCCGTTCAACAGATAAGAGCCGAACTGATGAGGTATGGCAAGTCTCGATACTTGAATGATGACAGAGAAGATCATGATGTACCCGCCGATCATCATAAGGGTTTGAACGGCGGATGAGACTGATTCGCCGAGCAGCTTGCCCAGCGGGCGCCCGTCGGCGCGATGCGCGTGTTCCATCGCATCGACAATTCTGCGCGCAAGCGAGGTCGATTTGCCGGGCTGCTCTGAGTCGTTAACTGAACGTCTGCCGCTGACTGCATCCGCATGAATCGCATCAGCCTCGTTCGGCTGTGCGGTCCATCGCAGGATGAAGGCAGTCAGAAGCGCAGACAACCAGTGAACGATAGCGATTAACAGCCCGGTATCTGCTTGCTGCATGAAGCCGACGCCGATGACGGCGATCATGAATACGGGGCTGCTGGCATGTGTTAATCCGAGCAGCCGATTTCCCTCGCTGAGGCTAAGCTGACGCTGCTGACGGAGCTTAACGACCGCTTCGGCACCCGCTGGATAACCGGCGGTCCAGCCGACGGCCCAAGCCCAACCGCTTACGCCGGGGAGACGAAACAGCAAGCGCATGACAGGGTTGAGCAGAACGCCAAGACCATGTACCCAGCCATACGCAAGCAACAGCTCAGACAGCACAAGGAAAGGAAGAAGCGCAGGGAAAATGATGTTCCACCATACTTTTAATCCCTGTAAGGAAGCGCGAAATGCGGCATCTGGATAGGACACAATACATATGATAAGCAGCACAGCAAGGCTGCCCGCAGCAATCGTATACAGCTTCGATGCGGCAGGAGCGCTGCGCTGATCATGGTGCAGCATAGGGGGCATAGGTTCACCTCGTGTTTCGGATTAAACGGCTATAAGCAGCCTGCACGTCCATATTTATACATGTTTACGTGCAGCGGACGGGCTTTATACCAACAGAACCTATTATTGGAGGAGGCGGTCAGTAATGGCAGATATACATTCAGGACAGCGATCTTCCAATCGCAGTCCATGGTATGCGTGGAGATGGTTGGCGGCAGGGATGATAGCGGTATACCTGCTCGTTTTTATGCCGATGCCATTTGTCATATATACCGCAGGCAGTGCGGAAGCAGTTAAACCGATGGTGGATGTACCTGGCGGCGATCAGCAGGAGGATGGCGTATTCATGATGACGACTGTCAGAAGAATGAATGCGAATCTATTCATGCTCGGTTGGAATATGTTTAATGACGATGCGGAGTATTCAAGGAAAGAAGATGCGCTGCAGGGTCGTACGGAGGAAGAATATCAGACAGAGCAAGTATTCAACATGATGGGATCGCAGAGCAATGCGATGCTTGCGGCTTATAACAAACTGAATATCCCATACCAGATCGTAACAGAAGGCATTTATGTGATTCGTAACATTCCGGAAGTTGCTAAAAATGAATTTCAGACCAATGATCGTGTCGTTTCTGTCGAAGGACATCCAATCAAGAAGATCACGGATCTGACAGATCTAATTAAAACCTACAAGGCTGGAGACACGTTGAAGGCGGTAGTTGAGCGTAACGGGGAAATGGTCGATGTGAGCGCAACGCTCGTCACCTTTACTTCATCAGCTGATCCGACTAAGAAGCAAACAGGCTTCGGTACGGTTTATGGCGAGAAGAAGGAAGTTGTGCCTGATGATGCTTCCAAGAAGATTACTTTCAAGGAAAGCGATGTCGGAGGGCCGTCGGCAGGGCTCATGTTTACCCTAGAGCTTATTAACCAGCTGACACCGGGAGATCTGACCCGGGGGCAGCGGATCGCGGGTACGGGCGTTATAAGCCCGGATGGCACGGTTGGGGTTATTGGCGGCGTCCAACACAAGGTAGTCGCCGCTGATCGCGAAGGCGCGGTGATGTTCCTCGTGCCAGAGGGCAACTATGCTGAAGCGAAAGAGAAGGTAGACAAGATGGATACCGAGATGAAGCTCGTGCCTGTAGCAACGCTCGACGACGCCTTGAAGGCGCTCGAGACGTTGGATAAGAAGTAGCAGCGCAAAGCCCCCTGTCCATATTCAAGCGGACAGGGGGCTTTGTGCATCACGTGCGCGGCCGTCGCGGCGGCTCGTAGAAGTCGCGGAATGCGGCGCGACCGTCGCGCTTCGCGAAGGCTGTCGCGTACACCGCGGTTGCGCGCGCATCCGCGGCGAGTCCATTCGCGCCGCCAAGGCCTGCATTCTCCCGAGTCATCCGTTGGATGATCGGGAGTGATGCAGCCTTCCTCATGCGCTTAAGCAGCGTCTGACCGCGTTCGGAGAAGCCGAGCACGCGTATGTATGACGGCCCTGCGGCAAGCGCGTCAGGCCCGAAGTCTGTCTTGCGATGCCCGAGCAGGATGTGCGTCAGCATTCGCTGAAGCTTAGTGCGCGTATAGCGCTTCGTCTTCAGCGCTTCTAGCAGCAGCTCTGGCTCGAAACGAGCGAGCTCCGGCAGCGTCTTCAGCACCCGGTACTCCAGCCCCTCGGTAACTTCCAGCATCTGCTCCAACTCTCTGGGATTCAGCACAGACAGCTGGTAGAACAGCTGCGACGTGTAATCACGCCAGCTCACTGGGGGTCTGCCACAAGCGGCAAGCTGCTGCAGAATCTGCAGGGAGCTGTCTGGCAGATAAGCAGCCGCGTGCGCGACGCCATCGCTGAACACGAGTCGGCGAATGGCTGTAGCGCTTGCGATGCTGCTGTCGTTCACACTCTCGTCGTGATAGCCTGCCTTTACGCGCGTAATCGTGTGCGGCTCGATTCGGCTGCCGAGGCGGCTTAGCGCCATCATGTAGTGGAGGCCGAGCGAATTGTTCGGCTCGGCAATCCACTGTTGCGCCCCAGGCTCGGCGCCAAGCGCTTCAGCGGCCTGCGCATATGCCTTCGGGTAGCTGTTGCCTGCCTTAAGGCTTGCCTGCAGCAGCGAGGCGAAGGCATCAGGCTCGTCCGTCAAGCGAGCGGCGGCCTCCCGCAGCGGCGCGATGCTGCCCAGCTCGCTGCCGAAGCAGAGCGCGTCGACCACGCCGGTAGCCTCAAGCGTCGCCACTCCGCCGAATCCAAACCATTCGGCAGGCTGCACGGCATAAGCGACTGGCAGCTCCAGCACGAGGTCGACGCCCAGCGCCAGCGCCATGTCTGCGCGCGACCATTTATCGCAGACGGCAGGCTCGCCGCGCTGCAGAAAATGACCGCTCATGACGGCGACCACGGCTTCTGCCCCCGTCACTCGCTTCGACTCCTGCACATGGTACACATGGCCGTTGTGCATGGGATTGTATTCGACAATGACGCCGACAGTTTGCATGAATTTCATCCTTTCCATTGACCATATGGACAATTATTAGGGTATACTAATTGCAGGTGCTTGTTTTTATATGCTATTCATCATATCATGAAGAGCATGTCGCCAAAAGTGGCTTTATAATGCCCGTTTTCCGAAACTGTCAAACAAAATTGGTTGACAAAGCATAAGCCTAATAGCTATAATTAATTTTGTTTGTTTGGGGTGATCACATGAAGGTTATTATTAGAGACGTCACTAAAGGACAAGATATGCGAATTCAAGAATCGTTCCGCGCCGATGAGATCGTGCGTGGCCAAAACGACATTCGCGAGATCGGACCCATTGAAGTCGACTTAACAGCTACAGCAGAAAGCGAAGATCAGATTGGTGTTCGCGGGAAGCTTAGAACAGTGATTAGCGCAGTTTGCTCACGCTGTTTGACGCCTCATTCCGAAACTCTTGTTATTCCGTTTGATGAACATTATCGACTGACGGAATCATCTGGACTTCCTGCAGATGATGTGGACGATGTCACATACGTGACAGACGAAAACGTCGATCTGAAGCCATATGTGGAGGAAGCGGTCATCGTTCATTTGCCTTATGCGCCACTCTGTAAAGAGGATTGCAAAGGACTCTGCCCAACCTGCGGTGTGAACCGCAATGAGACAGAGTGCGGTTGCTCGAATGAACGGATTGATCCGAGACTGGCAGGATTGATGGACTTTTTTAAGAAGTAACTTGAGAACCAGCCATCGTTAGATTTAGCAGTACGTAATTTATGTAAGGAGGTGGGAACATGGCAGTACCTCAAAGAAGAACGTCCAAAACACGTCGCGATAAGCGCCGTACTCACTTTAAATTAGAGGTTCCAGGCATGATCAAGTGCGAGCAATGCGGAGAGTTGAAGCTTTCGCATCATGTATGCAAGGTTTGTGGAACATACAAAGCTAGAGAGATCATCAAGCAATAATCGTATACTTATGGATGCGTTCATTCCACATGATTCGGCGTCCAATACGGAGAAGTAGTACCTCATCCTCGGATGGGGTACTATTTTTTTGCTGCTTGGTGAAAATGAAGATCATGATCTGACGCACAAGAGTCTCTCTTAGTCGTTATCTATCCATTATCCCTAAGCCTCAGGGTAAAGGGTACAGCTGTCGTTTGCCTATTATCCCCAAGTCTCAGGATTAGCGGTTCTGAGTGGATGGGATAATGGTGAAACACTGTGAGAGAGGTATAGTTGGACTGCGACTTTATGGATCAGCGAAATTGGAACATTGAGATTCTAACGGAAGTGCAGACGCGGCATTTCTAAACAAATGTGTACTATGCTACGTTCAAGCGACAATTTCCTCTAATAGCTGTCTTTTGCCTATTATCCCTTAGCCTCAGGATCAGAGGGGGAACTGAGTACAAGGGATAATAGTGTAACGCCTGACGCTAACTTGCTTCTGTCCGATAGGATCAGGGTAACTGAGTGCTGGGGATAATGGCGGAATGTATCTCAATAGGTGCATATGGCAACAAGTCGCTGTTCATGTATGTTACGGGTAATTTGCATGGAGCAATAGCCAAGCTCAGTAAAACGATATAGTTTTCATCGTTTGGTGGTTGATTTGGACTATCTGACCGGATGAAACGGACACAGAAGCCTCTATTTTGTGATTATGAGGCATTTTTTGAGTTTTGTGGACACAGAAGCCGTTATTTGTGAGAAAATTAGCGTTTACTAGCTGATTTTGATAAAATAGCGGCTCTACGGTCCACCAACATGGCGAAATAGAGGTTCTGGCTGCAAATAAAGGCTCGTGTGTCCGCTACTGAATCAAGCAAGGTATTGCCAAGGTTGAAGTGTGTAATTGGAGGTAATGTGTTTCTATGACGGCTGTTGAGCTTGGAATGAAGCATGATTTGCTACAAACTACTACTACCACTAATAGCTGTCATTTGCCTATTATCCCTAAGTCTCAGGATTAGAGGGGAACTGAGTACAAGGGATAATAGTGTAACGCCTGACGCTAATTTGCTTCTGCCCTATAGGGCTTATAGGATCAGGGTAACTGAGTGCTGGGGATAATGGCGGAATGTATCTCAATAGGTGCATATAGCAACAACTTACTATTCTTGTATGTTACGGGTAATGTGCATGGAGCAAATTGCCAAGCTCAGTAAAACGATATTGCTTTCACCGTTTGGTGGTTGATTTGGATTATCTAACCGGATGAAACGGACACAGAAGCCTCTATTTTGTGATAATGAGGCTTTTTTTGAATTATATGGACACAGAAGCCGTTATTTGTGACAAAATTAGCGTTTACTAGCTGATTTTGATCAAATAGCGGCTCTACGGTCCGCGAACATGGCGAAATAGAGGTTATGGCTGCAAATAGCGGCTTGTGTGTCCGCAGCTGATTCAGCGAAATCATTTCATTGCCAAGGTATAGCGTGTGTAATAGGCGGTAAAGTGTTTCTAGTTCGATTGATTAGTTTCTGTTGCAGGAAATGTGGGAGTGTACCTTGATTGGTCAGGCTTTTCAGATAATAAAGCATATAGGATCCAGCCGAAATAGCTACCGAAAACCAGGGTGAATTCGCATGTGGAGCAGATGTGTGAAACTGGTGCTTTTCTTTATTGGCATTTTTCTATATACTAGTTTAGTACCAGGTTCTAAAAAGAGAATAAAGCTGGACGGGTCTCGACGCGAGCACCTAGCCGATCAGCTTGTATATATTGCTTGTGGGGATTGCTGGGCTTGATGGATTGCTGGCAGGTACCTGCGGCACGCAGTAAGGGGTGTGGGACATGGAACGGCTACCGAAACGGCAACGTCAGCAGCAGTTGATGAAGGTTATTGAAGATAATCCATTTATAACGGACCAGGAATTGACTCGAATGCTTCGTGTCAGCATTCAGACGATACGCTTGGATCGGATGGAACTCGGTATTCCAGAACTCAGAGAGCGGTTGAAACTGATGGCAGAACGCTCATACGATCAAGTGCGCTCGCTGCCGCTGCATGAGGTTATTGGTGATGTTATTGATTTGCAATTAGATAAGAGCGGAATATCGATATTCGAAATTGGGGAAGAGCATGTGTTCTCCAGAACGCAGATTGCGCGGGGACACCATCTGTTTGCGCAGGCAAACTCGCTGGCAGTGGCTGTCATCAATGATGAAATTGCTTTGACCGCCTCCGCTGATATTCGCTTTATCCGCTCAGTTCATAAAGGTGAGAAATGTATTGCCAAAGCTTATGTGCGCTCTATATCGGGCGAACGAAGCAAGGCTAAGGTAGAAGTATTCAGTTATGTTGGTGAGGAACTTGTGTTTCAAGGGCATTTTATCATATTTCGCTCGACTACAGATGGAACGGGCAGCGATCGCTGAATCATGAAGCTTCAGCATAGAGCGGATGGTTCCAACAGAGGAGGAAGTAAGCATGAAGATCGTCATTGATGCAATGGGCGGAGACCACGCTCCTAAGTGCAATGTGGAAGGCGCAATCGAAGCGGCAAATAATTGGAAAGACATTGAGCTGATTCTTGTGGGCGATGAAGCGCAGATTCAACCTTTGATGCAGGGAGCTCCAAGCAATATTCGAATCGTTCATACGGAAGAACGAATCGAAGCGGATGATGAGCCTGTCAAGGCGGTACGCCGCAAGAAGGGTGCCTCGATGGTTATGGCGGGTCGTATGGTACGAGAGCAGGAAGCGGACTGCATGATATCTGCCGGAAATACAGGTGCGCTTATGACAACGGGACTGCTCGTTGTGGGACGTATGGAAGGTGTTGAGCGGCCTGCGCTTGCGCCTATCATTCCTTCGATTGACGGCAAGGGCGTGCTTGCGCTGGATCTAGGCGCTAACATGGACGCTAAGCCAGAGCATCTGTTGCAGTATGCGATGATGGGCAGCATATATCGGGAGAAGGTTCACGGTATTACAAAACCGAGAGTAGGTCTCCTGAATGTCGGCTCCGAGGCGATGAAGGGCAATGAGTTGACGAAAGGTGCATTTCCATTGCTGGAAAAAGCTCCGATCAATTTCGTTGGCAACGTAGAATCTCGAGATATTCTGGAAAGTCCTTGTGACGTGCTCGTCTGCGATGGATTCTCCGGCAACGTGATGCTGAAGACGCTCGAAGGAACGGCTGGTTCATTGTTCGGTATATTGAAGAAGGAGTTTACAAGTTCATTTATCAATAAACTCGCTGCTGCAATCTTGAAGCCGAGCTTGAAACGATTGAAGAACATGATGGATTATAAGGAAGTTGGCGGGGCTCCGCTGCTTGGATTGAACGGTCTTGTGATTAAGGCTCATGGATCGTCTGACAAGCGAGCTATATTCAACGCTGTCCGCCAAGCGCGAACAGCGCTGCAGAATGATCTGACCAATACAATCTCAGCTGAGATTCAGGCACATAAACAAGCATAATACGTTATATTACAGTGAAAAGAGTGATACGTAATGAGTTTTCGTCCAGTAGGAATAATCGGTACAGGGAAGTACGTGCCTGAACGTATATTGACGAATGCCGAATTGTCAGAAATGGTTGACACAAGCGATGAATGGATTGTAACCATGACAGGCATGAAGGAACGGCGTATCGCTGGCGAGCATGAGGCGACATCCGATCTAGCCTATGAGGCTGCGGTCAAGGCGTTGGAATCGGCAGGAATTACAGCGGAGCAGCTTGATTTGATCGTTGTCTGCACAGTGACACCGGATACGATGTTTCCTTCCACCGCTTGCATCGTTCAAGAGCGTCTTGGAGCAAGCCGAGCGGCAGCATTTGACCTGTCAGCGGCTTGCGCAGGATTCATATATGGTTTAGCGACAGCTTCGAATTTTATTAAGACTGGCATCTACCAGCATGCCCTTGTTATTGGCGCTGAGTGCTTGTCACGCATCACAGATTATACGGACCGCAACACATGCATTCTGTTCGGTGACGGAGCAGGCGCAGCTGTGCTTGGCCCAGTGGAAGAAGGCAGAGGCTTTATGTCGTTCGAGCTGGGCGCTGACGGCACTGGCAAAGATCTGCTTAAGCTCGAAGCGGGTGGTTCTCGTAAACCAGCATCGGTTGAGACGGTTGAAAATAAGCTGCACAGTATCTATATGAATGGCCGTGAAGTATTTAAATTCGCCGTTCGCATCATGGGGAATGCCGCTGAGGAGGCGCTGTCGAAGGCAGGTAAGACGAAGGAAGACATCGACCTGTTTATTCCTCATCAGGCGAATGCTCGAATTATTAAGTCGGCGATTGATCGTTTGAATCTCCCTGAGGAAAAATGCATTATTAATCTGCCGAAGTACGCGAATACTTCAGCAGCGTCGATTCCGATCGCGCTGGCTGAGGCGGCAGAAGAAGGACGCCTCAACCAAGGCGACACCGTTGTGCTTGTCGGCTTCGGCGGCGGCTTGACATGGGGAGCGTGCGTCTTCGGCTGGTAGGCCGGAGACGAGCGGTTACATAGAAGAATGGGATCTGAAAGTGTCATTTCCTTATAACTGGACGATACTAATAAGCAAGGATGCAATCGTAAAAGATGGTAGATAGATCGAAGGAGTGGATACGATGGGCAAGGTAGCCTTTGTCTTTCCTGGCCAAGGTGCACAGGCTGTCGGCATGGGACGAGATGTGTATGAATCGGTTCCTGCAGCGCGTGAAGTGTTTGAGCAAGCGAATCGGATGCTTGACTTCGCACTGACGGATCTGATCTTTAATGGGCCGGATGACATGCTGAAGCAGACGGCAAACACGCAGCCAGCGCTACTGACAACCAGCTATGCTCTGTATAAGGCATTTGCGGAGAAAGGCGTTACGCCGGATTATGTGGCTGGACATAGCTTAGGCGAGTACAGCGCGCTCGTCGTCGCGGGAGTGATGACATTCAAAGACGCGGTCGCGATTGTACGCAAGCGCGGTGAATTTATGGAGCAAGCGGTGCCGAATGGCGAAGGCGCGATGGCGGCAGTGCTTGGCGCGGATCGCGATCAGCTGGGCGCGCTATGCGACGACATAACAGCCTATACAGCGCCTGTCGAGATGGCGAATGTCAACGCTCCCGGCCAGATTGTCGTGAGCGGTTCAGCAGCTGGTGTGCAGGCTGTCGTAGAACGCGGCAAGGAAGCTGGAGCGAAGCGCGTCATTCCGCTCGAGGTCAGTGGTCCATTCCACTCAACGCTTATGAAGCCCGCAGCAGAGCGTTTGAACATCGCGTTAAGCGAAACGGATGTGGAAGATGCTGCGATACCAGTGGTCGCGAATGTGTCGGCTCGTGCCGAGCAATCGGGTGAGCGCCTGCGCGAGATGCTGGTGGAGCAAGTGTTTTCACCCGTGCTGTGGGAGGACAGTGTTCGTTACATGATCGAGCAAGGTGTCGATACGTTTATTGAGATTGGATCCGGCACCGTATTAGCCGGCTTGATCAAGAAGATTGATCGTTCGGTTAAGGTTGTATCCATCAATAGCTTAGAGGCTGTTCAGTCTTACGAAGCTTAATGCTTCGCAATAGATAATTGCAGTAAATAAGCACGGGCATACCCCGTTGCGGCGTATGCCCGTATGTGAAGTAAACGGAGTCAAGGATTGCTATGCATGGATCTATTGATTCCACTGGAAGGAGGAAATAGGATTGTCTAAAGTCGAAGGCAAGGTAGCGCTTGTAACTGGCGCTTCCCGTGGAATTGGCCGCGCTATTGCTCTCTCTCTAGCTGAAGCGGGCGCTGATGTCATCGTCAATTATGCCGGCAGTGCTGGTGCTGCGGCAGAAACCGTCGCTGCCATTCAAGCGATGGGACGTCAAGCGGTCGCTGTTCAAGCGAATGTGGGCAAGGCGGATGAAGCGGAGCAGCTTGTTAAAGCGGCGCTGGAACAATTTGGCAAGATTGATATTCTGGTGAATAATGCTGGTATTACAAGAGATAATTTAATTATGCGCATGAAAGAAGAAGAGTTTGATCAGGTTATCGAGACGAACTTGAAAGGCGTGTTCAATTGCCTGAAAGCTGTCACGCGACCTATGATGAAGCAGCGTTCTGGCCGCATAATCAACATTTCCTCTGTAGTAGGCGCGCTTGGCAACCCTGGACAGGCTAATTACGTTGCTGCTAAGGCAGGCGTTATCGGCTTGACGAAGGCTGCTGCTCGTGAGTTGGCATCACGGGGTATTACTGTCAATGCAGTTGCCCCAGGATTTATCGAGACAGACATGACAGACGTACTGTCTGACAGTACGAAGGAGCAGTTGCTGGCAGGCATTCCGCTCGCCCGGCTCGGACGTCCGGAAGATATCGCCAAAGCTGTGCTCTTCTTGGCATCGGACGATGCTTCCTACATGACCGGACAGACGATCCACGTCGATGGCGGCATGTATATGTAAAGCTACTACTCCTATGAATCCATAGGTGTTGAGCATTTTTTGTTAGCCGTTTCATATGGCAATTTAGTATGTTTTCTCGTATAATACCAAAGAGGAGGTGAACCGGATGTCTGCTGAAGTATTTGAACGCGTAAAGCGTATCGTCATAGAGCGCCTTGGCGTTGATGAAGCTGAAGTTACTCTCGAAGCATCTTTCAAGGATGATCTAGGCGCTGATTCCCTCGATGTGGTGGAATTGGTGATGGAACTAGAAGATGAGTTTGATATGGAAATCTCTGATGAAGATGCAGAGAAGATTACATCTGTTGGAGAAGTAGTCAACTACATACAATCTCATAAGTAAGATTGTTAAGTCCCGTTCTAAGTTAACGGGACTTCTCCTCATTAATCGATGTTATCAACATATGACCTATTGAGATGATACACATGCCATGCATGTGTTGGACTATAGAGTATTGGAACAGAAATAGTTTAAAGAGGTGATGTTGTTTGAAGAATAGGGTTGTAGTGACCGGAATGGGCGTTGTAACAGCTCTCGGTTCAGACCTGAATACGTTCTGGAACCATCTGATGGAAGGCAAATCAGGGGTTTCTCGTATCGAATCTTTCGATACGACGGACTATACAACGCAGATTGCGGCTTCGATCAAGGACTTCAATCCCGAAGCCTATATGGATAAGAAGGAAACCCGCCGCATGGACCGCTTCGTTCAATTCGCGGTTGCTGCTTCTAAGTTGGCAGTTGCAGATGCGAAGCTGAACATTCAAGAAGAGGAAGATCCAGAACGTGTCGGTGTTATTATCGGCTCCGGTATCGGTGGGTTGGGCACTTGGGAAGAACAGCATACTACGCTCCTGCAGAAGGGCGCTAAACGAGTAAGCCCGTTCTTTATCCCTATGATGATTGCTAATATGGGTTCTGGACAAGTCTCGATGACTCTTGGCGCAAAGGGGCCTAATACTTCGCCAGTGTCAGCTTGTGCGACGGGAACGCATTCGATCGGCGACGCCTTTAAAGTCATTCAACGCGGCGATGCGGACGTTATGATATGCGGCGGCTCTGAAGCAACGATCCAGCCGTTAGGAATGGCTGGATTCTGCTCTATGCGCGCGATGTCGACGCGCAATGATGAGCCGGAACGTGCAAGCCGTCCGTTCGACGTTGACCGCGATGGCTTCGTTATGGGTGAAGGCGCTGGCGTATTGGTGTTGGAATCGCTAGAGCACGCGCTTAATCGCGGCGCGCATATATACGCTGAGGTCGCAGGCTACGGCATGAGCGCGGATGCGCATCATATTACAGAGCCGGATCCAACTGGAGCGGCGTCCTGCATGAAGCGTGCTATCAAAGATGCTGGCATGAACCCAGAGGAAGTGCAGTACATCAATGCACACGGAACTTCGACGCCTGTTGGCGATAAGTCGGAGACCAAAGCTATTAAGATGGCACTTGGCGATCACGCTTATAAAGTTGCCGTTAGTTCTACTAAGTCAATGACAGGACATTTGCTTGGCGCTGCAGGCGGCGTAGAGGCAGTTATCTGCGGACTTACACTTCAAAATGGAGTGATTCCGCCGACGATCAATGTGGATCAGCAGGATCCAGAATGTGATCTGGATGTTGTGCCGAACGTAGCCCGCAAAGCGGATGTTAATGTCGTCATGTCTAATTCATTCGGATTTGGCGGTCATAACGCCACAATCATTATGAAGAAATTCGAAGCATAAGGGGTCAAACAGTTGAGTGCAGATATGAAGCAGTTACAACAGAAACTGAACATTTCCTTTAAGAATCGTCAGTTGTTGAAACAGGCATTCACGCACGCTTCGTATGTGAACGAACATCGTTTCGGGCATCACCAAGATAACGAAAGATTAGAGTTTCTTGGTGATGCCGTGTTGGAGCTGACAGTCTCGGAATTTCTATTCGAGCGCTGCCCAACACGGCCGGAAGGTGAACTGACTAAGATGCGTGCATCGATCGTCTGTGAGCCTTCTCTCGTCAATTTTGCGAATCATCTTCAATTTGGACAGTACGTATTGCTGGGAAAAGGCGAAGAATTAACAGGTGGCCGAACTCGGCCAGCCTTGCTAGCGGATGTGTTTGAATCATTCATCGGCGCGCTGTATCTGGATCAGGGCTTGGATATAGTCCGTGAATTCCTGCAGCGGTTCGTCTTTCCATATATCTCGTTGGATGGCAAGCTGCAGACGAATGATTACAAAACTCAGCTGCAGGAGCTGACTCAACATCATAATTTAGGCGTACTGGAATATCGCATTGTCGAGGAGCGTGGACCAGCGCACGAGCGCGAGTTCGTTTCTGAAGTGTTTATGGGTGATGTATGTCTAGGTCGTGGATTAGGCCGATCTAAGAAAGAAGCGGAGCAGCAAGCAGCGGCAATAGCTCTTGAACAAGTAGTCATACCGAAATTATAAAGTACTGAGGCCGGCGCGCGAGCTGTCGGCCGGTTTCGCAGAAAGAGCAAAGAGCAGCGCGTGCGAGACGAGCGGCTGATTTTTGCTCTTTCTTTGTCCGAATGGCATCCAGCCAGAATAGTTGCAGCACATCGTCTGCCACGGATGGCGATGAGTCGTACTAGAACATGAGGTGAATGGGAGAAAATGTTCTTAAAGCGGTTGGAATTGGCAGGCTTCAAATCGTTCGCCGATCGGACAGAATTGGAGTTTGTACAAGGTATTACAGGTGTCGTTGGTCCGAACGGCAGTGGTAAGAGTAACATTTCAGACTCCATCCGCTGGGTACTGGGCGAGCAAAGCGCCAAGTCGTTACGAGGCGGCAAGATGGAGGATATTATATTTGCAGGCAGTGACTCGCGCAAGGCGGTCAATTATGGCGAGGTTTCCTTAACGCTCGATAATAGTGACCAAGCGCTGCCTCTTGATTATAACGAAGTAACCGTGACGCGACGTGTTCATCGGAGCGGAGACAGTGAATATTTTATTAATAAGCAGTCATGCCGTCTTCGTGATATTACAGAGCTGTTCATGGATACGGGAATCGGCAAAGAGGCCTATTCGATAATTGGACAAGGCCGAATCGAGGAAATCTTGAGTACGCGGTCTGAAGATCGCCGTGGCATATTTGAAGAAGCGTCTGGTATCGTCAAATACAAGTCCAGAAAGCGCGAGGCTTCGAAGAAGCTTGAAGATACCGAGCATAATCTGCTGCGCATCCATGATCTTGTCACAGAATTGGAAGACCAGATTAGCCCGCTTCGAGAGCAATCCGAGAAGGCTCGTCATTATAAGCAGCTGCGTGAATGGCTGAAGACAAAGGAAATCGCGGTATATGTTCATCAGATCGAACAGCTGCATGAGCAGTGGCAGCAGGCCAATGATAAGCTTGCTAAACTGAAAGAGCGTGAACTAAGCTTGTCTGCTGTTGTTAGCGAGCATGACGCGAAGCTGGAGGTTCATCGTGTTGAGCTCCGCAAGCTCGAGGAAGAGCTTGAGAAATACCAAGCGACACTGCTTCATTACAGTGAAGAGTATGAGAAATGCGAGGGACAGGGCGAAGTGCTGCGTGAACGCAAGCGGAACCTGACTGCGAATGAGCAGCAGCTTCAGCAAGCGATCGAGACTACGTCCGAACGCATGAAGTCGAAGCAGCTTGAAGTGCAAGGCGTACGCGATAAGCGTCTTGCTGTTGAAGTAGAGCTGAACGAAGTTAACCGTCTTATTCAGGCGGAGCAGGAGCGGTTAGTCGGCGTTGCTGGCGGAGCAAGCTCTGACGCTGAGGAATCGCTTAAGGGTCAGATGCTGGAGATCTTAAACCAGATGGCGCAGCAGCGCAACGACATCCGTTACTATGAACAGCAGAAAGAGACGTTAACGAAGCGCTTAGATAAGATGAACGCGGCGCGAGCGAAGCGTGAAGCAGAGCGCTCCGACGTGCGCAAGAAGATTGAGGATATGAAGCGCCGCATCGATACGATGGCGGATGACCTTGTATATATCCGTAAGCGTTATATGCAAGAAGGCGAGCAGCTGAAGCAGGATGAGAAGCTGCTTGAAGAAGGGCAAGTCGCGCTGCGTAAATGGCAGCAGAAGCATGACTCGATCACTTCCCGCCGCGACACAATGCAGGAGCTGCAGGATGATCTTGACGGCTTCATGCTCGGCGTCCGTGAAGTGCTGAAGGCGTCGCGCCGTCCGAACGGCTTGACTGGCGTGCACGGTGCAGTGGCAGAGCTGATTCAGGTGCCGGAGCATCTGGAGACAGCAGTCGAGACAGCGCTTGGCGCCGCGCTTCAGCACGTCGTCATGGAGAATGAAGCCGTCTCCCGGCAGGCGATTGCTTTCCTGAAGCAGCGTCAGCTCGGACGGGCTACGTTCCTGCCGTTGGATGTTATCCGCGCCCGCACGATTCAAGATGCGGACCGCCGGATTATTGAAGGCATGGAAGGCCATGTCGGCATAGCAGCTGATCTGGTTGGTACCGAGAAAACGTATAAGCAGATCATCGGCAGCCTCCTTGGCAACGTCGTGCTGGCGGAAACGCTGGAGCATGCCAATAAGATTGCGGCCAAGCTGAATTATCGCTATCGCGTCGTCACGCTGGAAGGCGACGTTGTGAACGCCGGCGGTTCGATGACCGGCGGAAGCATGAATAAGAAAGGCGCGAACCTGCTGGGGCGCAAGCGCCAGCTCGAAGAGCTCGCGCAGGAGATTAAAGAGACGGAAGCGCAGCTGAAGAAGCTTACAGATTCCGTCACAGAGCTGAAGCAGCGCACGACAACTGGCGTGAAGCGTCTCGACGACCTTCGCGAACAGGGAGAAGCGAAGCGCATCAGCGAACAGCAGCTAGCCAATGAGCTCGCAGCGCTGGAGAAGGAAGATCGTCAGCTCGAATCGCTGATCGGGGCTGAAGAGCAGGAGCAGCTGCTCGCGCAAGAAGAGATGAAGACGCTGGAAGCAGGGCAGCGTACGGCTGAGCAGCGGCTTGCGGAGCTGAAGGTCGAGGAGGACCGCCAACAGGTGGCGATCCAGACAGCGGAGTCAGCGCGCCGCGCGAACGAGTCTGCGAAGGAAGAACTGCAATCGCAGCTGACAGATATGAAGGTTCGCCAAGGCAAGCTGGATCAAGAGCTGTTCTCCTTGAGCGAACAGTTGAAGCGGGCGGAGCAGGATGCTGCCGCGTATGAACGTGAATACGCGCAGCAGACGCAGACACTCATTCAAGTTCAGATCGATCTGGAAACCGTCGTTCATGAAATGACGAAGCAGATGGAGGATCTGAACCACTTTGGCGTCAAGAAGCAGGAAGCGGCGAAGCAGATCGACTTCAAGCGTGCGGAGCGCGCAGAGTCGATGCGCAAGCTGGAGCTTGCGGAAAGCGATACGAAGGAGCAGCGCACGGAGCTTAAACAGGTTGAGGATGCCATGCGCCAGACCGAGATTCAAGCGAATCGTCTTGACGTTGAGCTGGACAATCTGCTGCGCAAGCTGAGCGAGGAATATGAGATCAGCTACGAGGCGGCGAAGAATCGTTATCCGATGCCGGAGGATATTCAAGCGGCACAGCAGGAAGTGCGCGATCTGAAACGCCAGATCACAGCGCTTGGTGAAGTCAACCTCGGTGCGATTGATGAGTATGACCGAGTGAATGAACGCTACGAATACTTGAGCGAGCAGAAGAACGATTTGATTGAGGCGAAGACGACGCTGTACCAAGTCATCAAGGAAATGGACGATGAGATGTCCAAGCGCTTCAAGACGACATTCGATGCGATTCGCAAGCAGTTCGTTGTCGTATTCGCGAAGCTGTTTGGCGGAGGACGCGCAGATCTAGTGCTTCTGGAACCGGATCGTGTGCTTGAGACCGGTATTGATATCGTAGCGCAGCCGCCAGGCAAGAAGCTGCAGAATCTCCAACTGCTCTCAGGTGGAGAACGAGCATTGACCGCGATGGCACTCCTATTTGCGATTCTGCACATTAAGCCTGTGCCATTCTGCGTGCTTGATGAAGTTGAGGCAGCGCTTGATGAAGCGAATGTAACGAGATTTGCTCAATATTTGCGTGAGTTCTCAGAACAGACGCAATTTATCGTTGTCACGCATCGTAAGGGTACGATGGAAGAAGCTGATGTTCTGTATGGCGTGACAATGGAAGAGGGCGGCGTATCGAAGCTGGTATCCGTGAAGCTGGAAGATGATGAAGCGATCATTGCATAGATCGGAGGAACACAAATGAGCTTTTTTAAGAAACTAAAAGAAAGTATCGCATCGAAGACTGAAGCTGTAACGTCCGTGTTCAAGGAAGGTCTTGAGAAGACGAGAAAAGGCTTTGTCGAGAAAGTGGCAGACCTCATCACTCGCCGCAAGAAAATTGACGAGGAGTTCTACGAGGAACTGGAAGAAATTCTAATCGGAGCGGATGTTGGAGTTAACACCGTTATGAATCTGATCGAGGATCTGCGCAGCGAGGTGAAGAAGCGCAAGATCGAGGAAGCAGCTGATCTTCAACCGATTCTATCTGAGAAGCTGATCGAGCTGCTGCGCGGTGACGAAGCGAATGATCTTCGTATGAATCCGAATGGATTGACGATCATCTTATTCGTAGGTGTCAACGGTGTCGGCAAGACGACAACGATCGGAAAGCTGGCGCACCGCTTCAAGCAGGAAGGCAAGAGTGTATTGATGGCAGCTGGAGACACATTCCGCGCGGGTGCGATTGAGCAGCTTGAAGTGTGGGGTCAGCGTGTCGGGGTAGATGTGGTCAAGCATCAATCAGGCTCTGATCCGGCAGCGGTTATGTTTGACGCTGTGCAGGCTGCTAAGCAGCGCGGCGTTGACGTGCTTCTATGCGATACTGCGGGGCGCTTGCAGAACAAGACGAATCTGATGGATGAGCTGAACAAGATCTTCCGCGTCATTCAGCGCGAAGTACCTGATGCACCGCATGAGGTGCTGATGGTGCTGGATGCAACGACTGGGCAAAATGCATTGTCGCAGGCGAAGCTGTTCGGAGCAAAGAGCGGTGTAACAGGCTTAGTGCTGACGAAGCTCGATGGAACAGCCAAGGGCGGTATCGTCGTTGCGATTCGACAAGAGCTGAATTTGCCTGTTAAACTGGTTGGGCTGGGCGAGAAGATGGGCGATCTGCAAAAGTTCGATTCAGAGCAGTTTGTACACGCGCTGTTCGCAGGCTTGATTCAGGAAGAAGAGAAGAAGGAACAAGCGGCAGATTAAAGAGCTTGGTTTGACGCAATATGCAACTAGACTAACGGCAGAAGAAGGCGCGTCCTTCTTCTGCCGTTTTTTCGTGCCAATGATCTGTGAGATCTTACACTCGAGCTGAAACATTTAACTTGCTGTGCACGTCTAAATGGAAAATAAAGTGGATAAGTTTCGTCATTTTCAAATTATCCTGGAGGGGAACACGATGTGCGGCTTACGTAAATCCAAATCAGTCTGGTTCATATGGGGAGGCTTAGTCGTTGCGATCACAGCGGCAGTGATCTGGTTGGGCCTATTCCCTCGCCAAGAGAAGAGTTCAGAGCACCATGTACAAGCAGCTAATCTGATGGATCATGTAAATGCGAAGCCATCAAGCTCTGTAAAGCTGGATCAAGCCTTTATACAAGCTACGGCAGACTTTTCTATAGATCTGTTTAGGCATTCAGCGGAGCTGGACAAGAACTCTCTGATCTCACCAGCATCTGTCTATTTGGCGTTAGGCATGACTGCTAATGGAGCTGCAAACCATACCCTTGCGGAAATGGAAGCATTGTTAGGCGGAGGCTCGCTCAAGATTGAAGATTTGAACCGATACTACAGCACACTTGCAAGCGGACTTCGAGAAGCGAAGTCTGGTACTTTTCATATTGCGAATTCCATTTGGTATAAGGATGCTCCCGACCTTCAAGTTATGCCGGCCTTCCTGGAGACGAATGCGACTTATTATGAAGCTGCGGCGTATCTAGCCGACTTCAACAGTGCGCGAACTGTTGATGATATCAACAACTGGGTGAACCATAATACAGATGGGTTGATCGATTCAATTATTGATAAGATTGATACGGATACGGTCATGTACCTATTTAATACGGTGCTGTTCGAACAGGAATGGGCGAATGTATACAACAAGAATGATGTAGGAAAAGGTCCATTTAAGTTAGATGATAAGCGGTCTATCGATGTGGAGTACATGTATTCAGAAGAAAGGGCTTATGTACAAGATGATCGCGCGCAAGGCTTTATCAAGCCTTACAAGGATAACAGATTCAGTTTCGTTGCCATCCTACCAAACGAGGGAATATCACTGGATGAATATGCGGCATCGCTAACTGGCGAGTCATGGCTTCATCTAATCGGAAGTAAGTCCGATGAAATGGTAATAGCCGAGCTGCCGAAGTTCAAATATGAGTACCAAGTAAATCTCGTCGATCCGCTAAAAGAGTTAGGGTTAACCGATGGATTTGATAAGCATCTGGCTGATTTCAGTCGAATGGCTGTATCTTTGAACGGCAATGTGTATATCGGCGATGTGCTGCATAAAACGTACATTCAAGTAGACGAATTGGGGACGAAAGCAGGCGCTGTTACGAAAGTGGAGATGAAGAATGAAAGCGCGGTCGTCGCTAAGTCCATTATGCTGAATCGACCTTTCCTATACACCATTATGGACAATGAGACAGGACTGCCGCTGTTTATGGGCACTGTTGTCAACCCACAGTCATAGTTTGATGCAACGATCCACCGTATAACTTATTTGCTGCTTATACCAATAACCGCTTCGCTGTTCATTCAAATGACGGCAAAGCGGTTATTTTTGTTTGGAGGCAAGCATGTGAAATAATGCTCATTTTTTTGTAGACAGATTATGTAAAGCTAGTTAAGATTTATATGTGTTATTGTTTCCAGTGTTTTGGTGTGACTAGAGATCATGACGAGACTAAATTGGAATTCTGAGTTAGAAAGGTGATGAAGCTTGAACAAGATCATTGAAGTAACTAATTTGAAGAAATCGTATGGTCAAGTAGAAGCGGTAAAGGGGATAGACTTCTACGTGGAGCGAGGCTCGTTATTCGCTTTTCTAGGTCCGAATGGAGCGGGTAAATCAACCACTATTGATATTATTTGTACGCTACTAGAACCTGACAGCGGCTCTGTTGTAATAGATGGACATAAGCTGGGACACGACGACAATCAGATCCGTTCCAAGATCGGAGTTGTATTCCAAGACAGCCTTCTCGACCCGCTGCTGACTGTTACTGAAAATTTACAAGTTAGAGGCGGTTTCTACGGCATATCCAAATTGGATCTTAATACAGCGATACAGCTTGCGCTTGAAGCTGCGGGAGCGACGGAGTTCAAGAACCGTCCTTATGGGAAGCTGTCTGGTGGACAGCGTCGACGTGCCGATATCGCACGAGCGCTTATTAATACGCCGAAGATTCTCTTTCTCGATGAGCCTACTACCGGATTAGATCCGCAAACTCGCAAGAGTGTGTGGGAAACGATTCAGAAGCTTCAGAAGGAAAAGGGAATGACCGTGTTCCTGACCACTCATTACATGGAAGAAGCAGCTAACGCGGACTATGTCACGATCATTGACCACGGCAAGATCTCTGCCCAAGGCACCCCGTATGAATTAAAGGAGCAGTTCAGTGCTGACTATTTGAAAATGATACCCCTAGACAGATATCAGTTGCTTGAAGTACTTCAATCCAATGGCATAAGTTATGGATGTTCAGGTGAGATCGTCTCCATCAAGCTGACGAATACGATGGAAGCCATCGCGATTCTGAATCAATGCGAGCCGTACATATCAAGCTTTGAAGTCACACAAGGCACAATGGATGATGTATTCATCCACATTACGGGAGGGGAGATCAGAGAGCATGCTTAATATCGCGAAGCGTAATTTGAAATTATTTTTCCGAGACAAAACGGCTGTATTCTTCTCCCTACTCGCTGTTTTCATCATCATAGGCTTATACGTACTATTCCTTGGGGATGCGATTGCATCCGGCATGACTGAATTAGGTGAGCATGCTCGCTTTCTCATCGACAGCTGGATTATGGCAGGGCTGCTTGCCGTAACTTCGATAACGACAACGATGGGCGCCTTCGGAGTCATGGTGGAGGATCGCTCCAAGAAGATATTGAAGGATTTTTCGGCTTCGCCTATCAAACGTTCTTCGCTCGCCGGGGGATATATTCTTAGTTCCTATATCGTTGGGGTCATCATCAGTCTCATCGCTCTTGTGCTTGCTGAAGGATACATCAAGATCTATGGCGGCGAATTGCTATCGTTTGCAGCCTTGCTAAAAGTGCTGGGCATCATCCTATTGTCAGTTCTCTCTGGAAGCGCGATGGTTTACTTTCTCGTCTCTTTCTTTAAAAGTCAGAATGCATTCGCGACTGCGAGCTCAGTTGTCGGAACATTAATTGGCTTCATAACCGGTATATATATTCCCATCGGAAATCTGCCTGAGGCTGTACAGTTTATCGTTAAGATCTTCCCTGTGTCTCATGCTGGTTCGCTCTTTAGACAGGTCATGATGGAAGAGCCCATGGCAGCGGCATTTGCCAATGCTCCATCGGACGCTGTTGAACAATTCAATGAGATGATGGGAGTCACCTATTCGTTTGGTGATTATACGACGGGAATGGGCACAAGCATCATCGTGCTGCTCGTTACGACAGTATTGTTCTACGGTCTAGCGATCTATAATCTTTCACGCAAGAGCAAGTGATCATATACTTTGTTCTCCATAGCCTTCTAACGTCTCGGTCGAGAAACTCGAGAAATTCGTGATACGTTAGAGGGTTTTTTATTTTAGGGTTTAAGTAGTGCGTGCAGGCCAAAAGCATTTACACGGAATTGGTTGTATGCTGCTGTTCCTGCTGCAACGAGGTGTGAGAACGACGCAATATAAAGCCTGCTGCCGATGATAGCAGATACAGAGTGCCAGCGACAATATAAACAGCGCGTGCTCCCCATAGATCAGCCACGGTTCCAGCAAATAACACAGAAATACCGAATAAGACGTATGAGATTGTATTCTGCGCGGCAAATACATGGGGCTGATCATCCTGAGGCGTATGCAGCTGAACATAAGTTCGTTGAGCGATGTCGCGGAGCTGATAGAATGGTCCCATCAGCATAACGAGCGCTAACGCTACGAAGGCTTGGACATTTATCGCATACCCGAACACGAGTACACTGACGCCAAAAGAGCCGATGATAATCGTGGTTACGAGGTGAAGATTAATCCATGCCGCAAGCTTGAGCGTGATGATGCCGCCGATGATCGTACCCGCGTAATAAGCTGCATTAATGTATCCCCACCAAGCTTCATTTTGCTGCAGTACCTCCTGCACGAATACGAGTGTAATACCACCGATCCATATGCCACCTGCTACACCTTCTATAAGATCCATCCACGTGATGACGCGAAGTTGGGGATGCTTGAACAAAAAGCCCCATCCAGCCAGCAGGGAACGTGAAGCTTTTTGCTGAACCGAATCTGTCTGAGGCTCTGACAGCTTAAAGATGATTAGGAGTCCAAGCAACAGCAGACCTGTTGCAAGCTGCAGGACAAGTGAATAGCCGAGCTTAGCAACTAGGATGCCGCCAAATGTCCATCCAAGTAGGGACAGCATCTGCATGCTCGTTGACACGAGGCTGTTGGCCTGCACACGCTTATCGACATGGACTAAGCGTGGATAGAGCGCATTAGCGCTAGTAGAGGCGCAGCCTTCCGTATAGCCAATCAACACGATGCCGATGAACGCATAGCCGACATATAGATTCGTCGGCAGGACATAGGATAGCGGAGTAAGAGAGAAGGCAACAGCTGCAGCAACACTACATTGAAGCAGTAGAAATAGACGCGTAATTGCAGTGAGAGGCAGCTTCTTGTACCAGAATGGCAGCGTCAAGCTACTTGCCAGCACGGCGATCGAACGCACGAAGGAGACAGCGCCTGCAAAGGCGGCAGAGCCAGTCATTTGGTAGACTGTTGCGATTAACGTCATCATGTATAAGGAGCCAGCAATGCTAGTAAAGGATTGGCTTGACCACAAAGTATAGAAAGATCGGTTCATTCGTCAGTCTCCTAGCAGATTATTGAAAGATAATTACCTGTTTTGCTCCAATAAGATTTCTACTTTAGTTAGATGCTCAAGCATTGTTCTAGATGCGAGCGATTCATCCTGCTGCAAGATCGCTTCGTAGATCGAGCGATGCTCCTCCAGAAGCAGCAGGGTGGAAGAACGTTCGCCAAACAGCCACATGCGGCGCGTGCTGCCCATGTAGCGCGCACATTCCGTATGAAATGCTTGAAGCATCGGAATTAAGATCTCATTATGGCTTGCGCGTGCCAGATGAATATGAAACATCAGGTCGTCCTGCTGGCTTGCCTGTTCATCATCGAGATGGGCTTCCATTCGACTGAGGCATTCCTCCATATATGCCAAGTCTGCCGCAGTCCGCCTGCGTGCGGCTAAGCTGGCTGAGCCTACCTCGATCATCTTCCGCACCTCAATTAATGAGGTTAGCGAATGCTTATCGGCCAGCCAGCCCTGCAAGACCGATGCAGGTTCATTCGACTGCTCGCGAACGAATGTCCCGCCGCCGTGGCGAATGTCGAGCCAACCCATCGCTTTGAGCGCGCTGAGCGCTTCTCGAATCGTGGAGCGGCCCACTTGATACTGCTTAGCGAGCGCTTCTACAGATGGAAGCCTCTGACCAGGCTTGTACAGACCTTCCTTCATTTGCTCTAGTAAATGATCGGAGACGAGCTCTGCCCCCTTCTTAATCACAATTTTGTTCATGTGACAGCCCCTCTTACTGCAGTTTTTCTTCTTAAATTTGAGGTATACACCTAACTTTATCATAAGGTATAATATGGTAAAAGTCATCAGATGACCTGCTAAATTATTATCGGATCGATCATTAGCGAAATCATTCAGACTGCAATTTGCACGATGAAGAGCAATTGGGGGGAAGGGAACATGTTAGTTCAAGAAGTAAGAAATCAATTATTGGAGCTGTTGGGGCCTGAACGGTATCGAGATGACAAGGAGGCGCTCATCACGCATTCCTATGATGCAACGCCGATGCTTCAATCTTTGCCGGATGCGGTTGTGTATCCGGAAACGACAGCCGAAGTGCAGTACATTCTGCGTGCGGCGAACGAGCATCGGATTCCGATCGTGCCTCGCGGCGCCGCAAGTAATCTGTGCGGAGGCACCGTGCCTGTGGAGGGGGGCATCGTGGTGGCAATGACACGTATGAATAAGCTCCTTGAGCTGGATACGGACAATTTAACCGCAACCTTTCAGCCAGGGTTGAATACGAAGCAGTTCCACCGCGAGGTAGAGAAGCGGGGGTTATTCTATCCTCCTGATCCGAGCAGTATGGTCATCTCGACACTCGGCGGCAACATTATGGAAGGTGCAGGCGGATTGCGAGGCCTGAAATATGGTACTACAAAGGATTATGTACTCGGCTTGGAAGCCGTGCTGCCTTCCGGCGAAGTAATTCGTACTGGCGGCAAGCTGTACAAGGATGTCGCGGGCTATGATCTGACCAAGCTGCTTGTCGGCTCGGAAGGAACGCTTGCGTTAATTACGGAGGCGACGGTGAAGCTACTGCCCGCGCCGCAAGTCAGGCAGACGATGCTGGTCGCCTATTCGGATATATACGCAGCCGCGCGTTCGGTATCTCGTATCGTCGGGGCACGCATCATTCCAGCAACGCTAGAATTCATGGATCAGCCGACGATACGCGTGGTAGAAGAATACAACCATATCGGACTCCCTATCGATATGGAGGCTGTATTGTTGATCGAGCAGGACGGTCAAGAGCTTGACAGTGTCCGCAAGGATATGGAAGCAATCGCCGCGATATGCGCTGAAGAAGGAGCATCCCGCATCCAGACCGCGAAGGATGAAGCTGAAGCAGAACAGCTGATGAAGGCACGGAGAAGCGCATTATCAACGCTCGCGAGAATTAGCCCTACTACGATATTGGAGGATGCGACAGTTCCGCGATCTCGAATAGCGGATATGGTGCTGGCGATCAATCGGATTGCAGAAGAGCACGGCGTTAAGATATGCACGTTCGGACATGCTGGCGATGGCAATCTGCATCCGACATGCCCGACGGATGCTCGTAACACGGATGAAATACACCGTGTGGAAGAAGCATTCGCCGCAATATTTGAGGAAGCAATCCGCCTCGGCGGCACGATAACAGGGGAGCACGGTGTAGGCACAGTCAAGGCACCGTACCTGGAATGGAAGGTTGGAGCGTCTGGAATCGATCTGATGAAAGGGATTAAGCAGGCATTTGATCCGAACGGAATCATGAATCCAAGCAAGATCTTCGCTAAGTCCACCCGCAAAAGGCTGGTGATATCAAGATGAATGAACGGCAGACAGTATCGAAGCCAGATCCTCAGAGCTTATTAACGCTTCAGCAGAAGCTAGTCAAAGCGCTTGATTATGAAGAGCTAATGAATTGCATGCGCTGTGGATTCTGTCAGCCTTCCTGTCCGACCTATCAGCGGACGGGACTAGAGGCGGCTTCACCAAGGGGGCGCATTGCGTTAATGAAGGCTGTGGCGGACGGCATAATGGAGCCGGACGACTCGTTCAAACGGCAGATGAACTTATGTCTTGGATGCCGAGCATGCGAGCCTGTTTGTCCCTCAGATGTGAAGTATGGACAGCTGCTGGAACAGACAAAGGAAGTGCTGTTCGAAGATGAAGCAGCAGCCAGCGATAAAGTCATAACGATGAAGCGGGTGCATCGTATCATGAAGCCGATCTTTAAGCGGCATGAACGTTTGCTCATGATGAGCAAGCTGCTGGAGAGCTATCAGCGCTCAGGACTGCAGCGCTTTGCGGGCAAGCGCAATCTGCTGCGCTGGCTTCCGCCGCAGCTTCAGACGATGGAGCGGATTATGCCGCAGGCGGATAGTCGCGGTGTCGTGAAGAGAGCGGGAGGTCAGCATTTTGCCGCTAAGGGAAAGCGAATCGGCACGGTTGGATTGTTCCGAGGCTGCATCATGGATGTCGTATTTACGGAGACAAATGTAAATACGATGCGTCTGCTGACCGAGGCAGGGTATGATGTTGTCATCCCCGAAGCACAAGCCTGCTGCGGTGCGCTATTCTCGCATGGCGGCGATCAAGAGACCGCCAGAGAATTCGCGATACAGAATCTGATTGCGTTCCGTGATGCGAAGGTCGACTATATTGCTTCGAATGCTGGCGGTTGCGGAGCGATGCTGATCGAATACGATCATTTGTTAGCAGATGATTCGAAATGGGCTGAGATCGCTCAAACATTTGTCGCACAGGTTAAGGACATTAGCGAATTATTGCTTCGTTCCAATCGTTGGAACGAACTGAAGCAAGAAGCAGCAGTATCTTCCGAGGCCGCGCCTGCAGATGAACATCCTTCTGAAACAGTAACCTATCAGGACTCCTGCCATCTTCGCAATGTGATGAAGGCTGGGGCAGGTCCGCGCCAACTGCTGCGCTTGCTGCCTAAGATTCATTATGTTGAGTTGGAGGGTGCGGAAGTATGCTGCGGTTCAGCGGGATCCTATAACTTGCAGCAGCCGCAGATGGCAAATTCGATATTGGATCGTAAGATGGAAGCTGTGAATGAGACGGGAGCGGCTATAATCCTAACGAGCAATCCAGGATGCCTGCTGCAGATGAAGGCTGGAGTGGAGCGGGAGAACGCGCATGATCGGCTGCGCGTCATGCACGTTGTGGATTATTTTGCGGAGAAGGTATTGCAGTCATAAGCACTTCAATAGAATAATCTTATTCACCCCCTTGCTTTCGATTGCATATGATGTAGTCCGTTATATAGGCATGAGCCCATGGATGGAGTCATCACAGCAAGGGGGGAGACACATTGACGGTTAAAGAACAGCTCGCTCGCAATGAAGAACAGATGAATGTCATTACACATGGCTTTGGGGTGCTGCTTAGTCTGGCTGGATTTGCCGCGTTGATTCATGCGGCCTGGAAGCAAGGTGAGGCTTGGTATCTAGCAGGTGCGGTAATTTACGGCTTAACGCTAATTATGATGTTTTCCGTCTCTACAATAATGCACAGCCTCCCTGAAGGTAATCGAAAGATCAAGTTTGTTATTTATGATCACATGTCTATATATATTTTTATCGCAGGCTCCTATACGCCATTTCTGTTGATTGCAGTTGGTGAACGGCACGGTTTGTACTTTCTTGGGTTGATCTGGGGATTCGCAGCGGCAGGGATAATTTATAAAAAATTTTACACAGGGCGGTATATGTGGCTATCTACCTTCGGCTACTTGGTGATGGGTTGGTTTGTAGCCGTTCTCTGGAATGATTTGTCTTCCTCATTAGGGGCTACGGGTTTATATATGCTGCTGGCAGGTGGGGTATGCTATACGGCAGGGATTGTCTTTTTTGTTTGGGAACGATTGCCCTATCATCACGCTATATGGCATCTATTCGTGTTGGCAGGTGCCGCGCTGCACTATGGCTGTGTGTATTTGATCATGACAAATTAGGATAGTTAGTCTAACTAGGTAGAATTAGAAGAGGGGCTATCACCATTCATGGGGTAGCCCCTCAGTAGTTATAACTGAATTGATAAATATTACATAACGGAAGAGAGTAAAATAGATTTAAGAACTTGTTAAGGTAAAACGCTTGACATTGGGAGCTGATTTCGATATGATAAGGTACGTTGATGGGCTGTAAAGTGTTTTTCCTTGACGAAAGGAGTGGCCCTGATGAACGATGATCAAGTGTTAGCGAAGACCAACCGAATCAATTTGCTTTTTGATTTCTATGAACCGTTGCTCACGGAAAAACAGCAGACATTTCTGAAATGTTATTTTCACGATGATTTCTCCTTAGGAGAGATTGCCGCAGAGTTCGGAATCAGCCGACAAGCGGTATATGAGCATATTAAGCGGGCGGAGCAAACATTGGAGTCTTATGAGAATAAACTCGAGCTGCTCGTTAAGTTTGAAGCAAGGACGAAGCTGCTAGAGCAACTGCAGCAGGTTTTCGCGAATACGAGCATACCCGACCCGCAGCGAGCGGAACTGCAGAAGATTGTCCGTGAATTGCAGGCGTTAGATTAAGGGAACGGGGTGAGATGATACTATGGCATTTGAAGGATTAACGAATAGATTACAGAATGTATTCGGCAAATTGCGCGGTAAGGGCAAGGTGTCGGATGAAGATATAAATGAAGCAATGCGCGAGGTGCGCCTCGCACTGCTCGAAGCTGATGTTAACTTTAAAGTCGTCAAAGACTTTATCGCCAAAGTAAAAGAGAAGGCTATCGGCCAGGAAGTGATGAAGAGCTTCACACCAGGCATGGTCATTATCGATATCGTCAACAAGGAACTGACAGAATTGATGGGTGGAACGGCAGCTAAGCTTGAGAAAGCGAACAAGCCGCCTACCGTAATCATGATGGCAGGTCTCCAAGGTGCAGGTAAGACAACTACTTCAGCTAAGCTTGCGAAGCTTCTGCAGAAGCAGAACCATAAACCATTGCTCGTTGCCGCGGACATCTATCGTCCAGCTGCGATCAAGCAGTTGCAAGTTCTGGGAACCCAGATCAATGTTCCGGTTTTCACCCTCGGTGATCAGGCGAATCCAGTTGATATAGCGCAACAAGCAGTTGAGCATGCGCGAGAACAGCATCTCGATTATGTGATTATCGATACTGCCGGCCGTCTTCATATTGATGAGACGCTGATGGAGGAACTGAAGCAGATCCATGCTACAGTTAAGCCAAATGAAGTGCTTCTCGTCGTTGATGCTATGACAGGTCAAGATGCAGTAAACGTAGCAGATAGCTTTAACCAGCAGCTTACATTGACTGGTGTAGTATTGACGAAGCTAGACGGCGATACACGCGGCGGTGCCGCATTGTCCGTCAAAGCTGTCACTGGCTGCCCGATCAAGTTCGCCGCACTCGGCGAGAAGATTGATGCTCTTGAGGCGTTCCATCCAGAACGGATGGCTTCACGAATTCTCGGGATGGGGGACATGCTCTCGCTAATAGAGAAAGCACAGTCCAACATCGATGCGGAGAAGGCTAAGGAAATGGAAATGAAGATGCGCAACGCATCCTTCACATTTGATGATTTCCTAGAGCAGATGCAGCAAGTCAAGCAGATGGGACCAATCGATCAGATCCTAGATATGATCCCAGGTATGAGTAAGGTGAAGCAGACGCAGAACTTGAAGGTCGACGAGCGTCAGATGGGTCGGATTGAAGCAATTGTCCGTTCCATGACGAACGAAGAGCGTCAAGATCCCGATCTGATTAATCATAATCGGCGCAAGCGGATTGCGGCAGGCAGCGGTACTCAGCTGGCTGACGTCAACCGATTGATTAAGCAATTTGACGAGATGCGCCGCGTCATGAAGCAATTTTCTGACATGATGGGTCCAAAAGGACCTAAAATGATGAAGAATATGAAGAGCAAAGCGAAGGGAATGCGTTTCCCGTTTCGTTAATGCTTTACCATTATGATATTTCGTTAAGGAGGTG
Source organism: Paenibacillus sp. EB106-04-04-XG159 (assembly GCF_058791835.1). Taxonomy (NCBI): domain Bacteria; kingdom Bacillati; phylum Bacillota; class Bacilli; order Caryophanales; family Paenibacillaceae; genus Paenibacillus; species Paenibacillus sp. EB106-04-04-XG159. The sequence continues at coordinate 32,615 of NZ_JBYTDY010000027.1, forward strand.
AATGTCGTGGCAGTACGTATCCGTCTGAAACGTATGGGTGCTCATAAAGCGCCTTTCTATCGTGTAGTTGTAAGTGATTCCCGTTCCCCGCGTGACGGTCGTTTCATCGAGGAAATCGGTTTTTACAATCCGGTAGCTCAGCCTGCACAAGTCAATATCGACGAAGAAAAAGCGTTGAAATGGCTTCAAACAGGTGCACAAGCTTCCGACACGGTTCGCAACTTGCTTAGCCAAGCTGGCGTTATGAAGAAGTTCCATGAATCGAAACTTCAGAAATAAATCACTCGTTCGGAGGGTCGGAGATGGAAGAGTTAGTGTCAGTTATTGCACGGGCTTTGGTCGATCATCCGGAAGAGGTCCGTGTAGAAGTTGTCGAGAAAGAGCAAGTTATTGTCTATGAGCTCTACGTTCACCCCGACGATGTCGGTAAAGTGATTGGAAAGCAAGGTAGAATTGCTAAGGCGCTTCGCACGGTTGTCACATCGGCAGCCGTCAAGATTCCGAAACGGATTGTCGTAGACATTGTTTCTTAATAAGTCGAACTGGGGTTAGGATCATATCCTAGCCCTTTTTCATATACTAATGCTTGTGATCATGAACAAATTGGAGGCAGTTATGACGGAGAAGTTATATACCGTTGGCATGGTAGCCAACACGCATGGTATTCGCGGTGAGCTCAAGGTTGTTTCGCACACTGATTTTCCTGAAGAGAGATTTTCGCCGAAGTGCAGCCTATTTATGCAGCATCCGAACAACGGACAGACCATCTCAGTAACAGTGGAACGTTCTCGATTACATAAGAATGTATACATGGTGAAGTTTGTTGGTTTGGACAACATTAATGATGTTGAGAAATATAAAGGCTGGTTCCTTAAAGTTTCAGAAAATGACCGTGATCAGTTGGAAGAGGATGAGTATTACTACAGTGACATCATTGGATGCCAAGTAGTGACAGATGATGGAGAAGAGCTTGGCGTTATCAAAGAAATTTTAGCGCCTGGAGCTAACCATGTATGGGTCGTGAAACGTCCTAAAGGACAAGATGTCTTGCTGCCGGTCATAGATGAAGTTATCTTGAAAGTGGACGTAGCAAGCAAGCTGGTAACGGTTCATCTGATGGAGGGTCTGATCTAATGCGGATTGATGTGCTTACGCTGTTCCCTGAGATGTGTGAAGGTGTATTCAATACGAGCATAATGGGACGCGCAAGGGAAAAAGGTTTGGTGGATCTTGAAGCAACGAATTTCCGCCAGTTCTCTACTAACAAGCACAATACGGTTGATGACTATCCGTATGGCGGTGGTGGAGGTATGGTACTTAAGCCAGAGCCGATCTTCACGGCAGTTGAGCATCTGCATGCGAAGTCAGAATCTGCCCGTTCACCGCGAGTAATTTTAATGTGTCCGCAAGGTGAGACTTTCACGCAGTCGAAGGCAGAGGAGCTCGCAGGGGAAGAGCATCTAATCTTTGTATGCGGACATTATGAAGGCTACGATGAACGCATTCGTGAGCATCTTGTAACAGACGAGCTATCCATAGGCGATTATGTCCTGACGGGCGGCGAGCTTCCTGCACTGGTTATTGCTGATGCGGTCGTACGGCTGCTGCCTGGTGTGCTGGGCAATGAATCTTCCGCTGTTACAGATTCATTCAGTACGGGGCTGCTGGAGTATCCGCATTATACTCGTCCAGCAGAATTTCGCGGATGGAGTGTTCCGGATGTGCTTATATCTGGGCACCATGCTAATGTTGATCGCTGGCGGCGTGAACAATCCTTACGCCGTACGTTCACGCGTCGACCAGATCTGCTGGAGAAGATAGAGCTTACGAAGGAAGATCTTAAGATGCTGGATCGATTGCGCAAGGAACTTGAGCAGGAGCAGCAGTAGACGAACGTGTCACTTGCGGCTGCAAGCTGACACGAGAGTGATTGCTTATTTCGCTGCAAGCAATGGAGGGGAAAACCATGCAAGAGCAGATGTCATACCGAGCTCAAGTGGAGCAAGCGCTTCAATCTTCGAATGCCGCAACTGGAGCGCTGCTTACTGAGCTCCTCGAGGAAGTAGAGCGACTGAGTCTGGAAAATAATCGACTGCGGCAATCAGTAGTTAAATATTCGCGTAAGTCTTCTATGTCGAGTAAGCTGAAGGATGCGCTGTATGAATAAAGGGATGGTCTTATAAGTCATAGTTATTGTTATATGACGAAGGGGCACTCCCTTTTTTTATTGTTTCTGCTTGCTGCAGATACGCATGACGTATACGACATGTGGGTCCGCGAGAGCGTTCGGCCATTATCCCAATGACTCAGGAAAGGACAAGCTGGATGTAGTACTGCTCAGAGGGGGATTGGGTGGTTGTTCGGTATGGGACAGGATGAATAATATAAGATTTTTGCGAATGAGAAGTATATGTTAGAAAGAGTATTTGACCATTATCCCCGTAGCTCAGGTACTGGAAATGGGTTGTTTCCGATGAACTAACAATCAAAACTGATTGTATTAAAGAATATAAAGTAATGATCATGCACAGAACCGTGAATGGCATTTCAAGAAACGCAGCCATCCAAGATAAGCGAACTTAATGCATCTACTATGCAAGTTAAGGACGATACCTCATGACCTTACATATGAACATGAAATTATGCAGCTGGATTCGAATAGAATTGTGGGTGGTTTCTAACATGTGAAGTGTAATTCGCAAACATACACATGCTCACTAAGCGTTCATAGGTGGAAACAGGATAATTGCGTGCATTGTAGCGAAAACAGAACTCATCCAAGTAGCGCTGTAAGTATTTCTGTCCTATCCCATGAAATGTATTAATCATCCATCTGCGGGCTTGTTGAAATACATCTTTCAGGTGTCGAAATCGCAGTGTTCGGTATGGGTGTGGGATTATCTCAATGTAAGAAGGATCTGAGCTGGTGTGAAGATCAATGAACTGGTTGCTAGCTATAGGGCGCAATGTTCGATCGCGAAGATGCTGTCGATTAACACGTTTCATCTAAAGGGCGACGATTTGTTCATCCATTGTAATGGATGCAGCCACGATTAGTGGATGTTCATAAGGAAGAAGCTCCAACGTTGAACGGAAAGTAGGCTTGCAATGGTATTCAACAATACCCTGTACGTTACCTTCCAAAGGAGAATCCAGATCGACTGCACTAATGACAGATCGGATCTTGTGAAGAATAGACCAAGCGGTCTTGTAAGTAACTTGAATAATGGAGCTGAGTTGGACTGCGTTAATGGACAGATCGTGTCGAGTGATTAACCATATTGCCAAAATCCATTTGTATAATGAAGTGCGGCTATTTTCCATGATTGTGTCTGTTGTAAGAGAGGTTTGGTGATGACAGGAACCGCATTCATATAGTGGAAGCCGACGAGTACGGATTACATAATGGTGAGAATTATGGCAGCGGGGACACTTAAAACCGTGCGGCCATTTCATATTATACAAATAATTAATACAAACTTGTTCGTCTGCAAAATATTGAGATAATTCCTCGAGTGAACTCCAATCATTTCGAAATTCCATAAACAACTATCCCCTTTGATACAAAATAGCGAATGTATGTTCTTGTTTATGGTGTAATTATAACAAACATATGTTCTAATTTCAACTATTTTATGTTAATTTATCAATTGTTTATTACTATGTAGGACAATAAGCAACACATGAGATGCAATAACCTGAGCAGTGGGGAGAATGGTTAAATGTGATGTAAAGGCATAGGACTGGTGAATGTCATGAGCTAGATAAAAAATCTGGGAAGTGATAGCAACCTGAGTGGTTGGGATAATGGTGAAATGTGATGTAAAAGGTATATGATAGGTGATTGTCGCGAACTTGGTGAAGATATAGGAAAGTGAATTTTGCCTGAGTTAAGTGGAGGATGGCAGGACATTTATAGAAGGAGTATGGTTAGGTTGAGTCTTGAATAAGTAATGGGTGGTATCGAGGATAAAATGAAATCGAAATCTGAGACTGGGGTGAGAGGCTAGCACCAAACGCTTAGAATATGTGTAAGGGGCTAACCTCTTAATCTCTAATCTCTAATCCTGTATACGATCGAATTCAACAACTGTATCAATATCGCACGGAAGCTGAGGTGATGGGATATTGATGAACAAGTAGCCCTTGAAGGCCTCGCCATTCCAAGGGGTCTGGATGTTTACTTCGGAACCGTCTGCTAATAAGCGCGCATTCCGTACTCGTCCATCTAATGCTTCTAAGGCAATAGGTCCAATGCCGCGATCTAAGATATGTGCATACAGCTTGTTACCGTTCTGTGTATAACGGCCCCATTCCGGCTTCGGTAAATCCGCAGCGCCACAGCCATATATACTATCGTTATTGCGGCGCATCCACTTGCCGACTTCGTCAAGGATCTCGAGCGATCGAAGCGGAATTTCACCCTTAGCATCTGGACCTACATTTAGCAGCAGGTTACCATTTTTACTTACACATTCTACAAGTCCACGAATGACTGTTTTCGAGTTCTTATATTGTTGATCGTAGGCATGGTATCCCCAATGTTGATTTAATGTTATACATGCTTCCCAAGGAATCGGTTCGCCTGCTTCGTTCACTATGCCTTTTGGAGGAAGAATTTGTTCAGGTGAGGCGAAGTCTCCTGCGTAAATCTCAGGCTCAGCGGCATATATGTTGCCGCCTAGACGGTTGTCGATGATGATGTTTGGCTGCAGATCTCGAATCATTTGAATAAGCTGTGTAGCCTTCCATTTTTCACCCGTCATGTCGTTGTAAGAGAAGTCGAACCACAAGATGTCAATTGTACCGTAGTTCGTAAGCAGCTCCTTTACTTGTCCGTGCATATATTCCAGGTAGCGATTGAAGTCCATCTCTTTATTTTTGAACGCTTCATTGGAACGCATAGGATGCTGTCGATCGCCGTATGCTGGATAGTCAGGATGATGCCAATCGATAATAGAGTAATAGAAACCAACCTTTAGACCTTCCCCACGGAAGGCGTCTACATATTCACGAATAAGATCACGACCTGCCGGGGTGTTTGTTGCCTTGTAATCAGTTAGAGCACTGTCAAATAAACAGAAGCCATCGTGGTGCTTGGTTGTCATAACCGCATACTTCATGCCTGCTGCTTTAGCGGCTTTGGCCCATGCTCTTGGGTTGTAGCGATCAGGGTTGAAGGAATTGAAATAAGGCTCGTAATCTTCTACAGTCAATCTCTCTGTGCTGCGAACCCATTCGCCGCGTGCAGGGATAGCATATAGCCCCCAATGGATAAACATGCCGAAGCGATCCTCTGTAAACCATTGCATGCGTTCTTGTTTGGACTTGATCAACATAGATACCTCCTCAGATGAAATAGAATAGTTTGCTGTGATAGTAATGAGCATATGGTTGAATCTCAGCTGCTATACATAAATCTCATGAAGTTGGAGCTTACCTTCATAGTAAAAGCCCTCAACGAAATGTTCGCTGAGGGCAAGGAATGAGTAGATTCAATTCATCAGCTAAACTTAGGAAGCCAATCACCATGTGCTTCGATAAGATCGTCACACAGGCTTACGATATCGTCCAAGCTAAGCTCTGCCGATGTATGTGGATCAAGCATTGCGGCATGATAAATATGTTCACGCTTTTGCGTCATCGCAGCTTCAATCGTCAGCAGTTGTGTATTGATGTTGGTGCGGTTAAGCGCCGCCAATTGAGGCGGGAGATTTCCAACATGGGTAGCGTGGACGCCGCTCCGATTAGCAAAGCAGGATACCTCTACGCATGCCTCTTGTGGCAAGTTCGTAATCAAGCCAGTATTCATCACATTGCCGCCGAACTGGTACGGTTCGTCTGTTTCGATCGCATGGAAGATGCGCGAAGCGTACTCGCCTGAGCGCTCGTGAGACAGTTCCACATCGTTGACGAGTGATTCACGCAGTTCTTTCCAATGTTGAATCTGATAGATGCATCGTCTAGGATATTCATCCAATGGAATGTTAAGCTGATCGATCAGCTCAGGATATCGCTGTTTAATGAAGTAAGGGTGGTATTCAGCATTATGTTCAGATGATTCCGTTACATAGTAGCCGAACTTGAACATCAGCTCATAACGAACCATGTCATGATGTTTAGTTTGCTGCTTCTCAAGGGCACGACGCTTGATCTCAGGATAGAGATCCACACCGTCTTTTGTGACTTCCAACAGCCACGCCATATGATTAATTCCAGCAATCTTAGCTTTCACACCTGTTGAATCCATTCCTAAATGATAGAATAAATTAGGGACACAGGCTTGAACACTATGGCAAAGACCTACTGTCTCGACTCCTCCATATGTATTCATCACATTGGTGAGCACAGCCATCGGATTCGTGTAATTCAGGAACAGCGCGTTCGGACATACCTCTCGAATGTCTTTCGCAAAATCCAGCATAGCTGGTATCGTCCGCAAGTTGCGGAAAATGCCTCCGATGCCGACTGTGTCGGCGATGGTCTGACGAAGTCCGTATTTCTTCGGAATCTCAAAATCGGTAATTGTGCATGGATCATATCCACCAACCTGAATGGAGTTGACAACATATTTTGCGCCTCGCAGCGCTTCTTTTCGATCTGTATAGCTCTTTACTTTGCATGTGCTGCCAACGGTTTTGCAAATGTTACTAATAATGGTTTCAGAATCCTTAAGACGGACAGGGTCGATATCATACAAAGCAAGCTCGAATCCTTGCAAGGATGGGGTTAACATGCAGTCACCTAGAATGTTCCTAGCGAATACGGTGCTGCCTGCTCCTAAAATCGTTATTTTACTCAACTGCTTTCACCTCTTCAGCGGATATGGTTACACTTTCAATGTAAATCATTCACAGTCAACTAGATATGCGAAAAATAATGAAGAATATGTATTTTTGTAGTTTGGGTTAAAGATAGATACGAAGTGTTGAAAAGGAATCGGGTTTCATTATTAAATACGAGTTGTGTTCTGGTTTATTATATGATAGAATAACTTCTGTTGTGTTGAATACGGCGGTCCTCTACATACTGTGACGAGCAAGCCAAGATGCTGCTCTGAGATGTAAGAACGTCTGTGAGGAAGGAGGAGTCATAGATGAATATCGTACAAGCGATCACGCAAGAGCAACTCCGCAAGGATCTGCCGAGCTTCCGTCCTGGTGATACTTTGAAAGTACACGTAAAAGTTATCGAGGGTACACGCGAGCGCGTTCAGTTGTTTGAAGGTGTTGTTATTAAGCGTCGTGGCGGCGGTATCAGTGAAACGTTTACTGTTCGCAAAATTTCCTACGGTGTAGGTGTTGAGCGTACATTCCCAATTCACTCGCCGAAAATCGAGAAAATCGAAGTGGCTCGCCGTGGTAAAGTGCGTCGTGCGAAGCTTTATTATCTTCGCAACCTACGCGGTAAAGCAGCGAGAATCAAAGAAATCCGCTAACGGAACATCGAGGGGGCTTGCATATCGCGCAAGCTCTCTTTTTGCTATATAGCCGAAAATGCGTTACGCTAATAGCATGAAATCGATATCCGATTCGCATCCTATGAAGAAGGCGGGGCACGGTATGATGGAGCAAGAGAATCAAGTAAAACAACCGAGTGCAGCTGAACCAACCGGTACTGTACCGCGTAAAACAAATGAGTTACTCGAATGGGTCAAAGCTATTGCAGTTGCAGTTGTACTGGTCGTCCTCGTGCGCTGGCTGCTATTTGCACCATTTATCGTAGACGGCCCATCAATGGAGCCTAATTTTTGGACGGATGAACGTCTGATCGTCAACAAAATCATATATGATTTCCGTGATCCCGAGCCCGGTGAGGTAGTTGTATTCCACGTTCCGGAGCAAGACCGCGATCTAATTAAGCGGGTAATTGCGGTGCCTGGCGATACCGTTGAGTACAAAGGTGATGACCTTTACGTTAATGGAAGCAAGGTGGAGGAGCCCTACATACAAGAAGCGATAGATGAGGCTCATAAGAACGGAACCTTGTACAACGACCAGGATGGTCGTGATTTTCCAAACGAAATAATTACAGAAAACAAAGTACCAGAAGGTCACATTTTCGTGATGGGCGATCATCGTAACAACAGTACGGACAGCCGACTGCTCGGATTTATTCCTCTTGAAGACGTGATTGGTCGAGCGGATGTAATCTTCTGGCCGCTTCAAAATATACAATTCGTTAATCATGAATAGATAAAGAAGCGTCGCACAGCATAGAAGGAGGTGGATCGCGATGTCGATTCAATGGTTCCCGGGACACATGACAAGGGCACGCAGACAGATCCAGGAAAAGTTGAAGCTTATCGATGTAGCGATCGAGCTCTTGGATGCTCGACTGCCGATGTCAAGCCGGAACCCTATGATCTCTGAGATATTAGGGGATAAGCCGAGATTGATCATTATGAATAAAGCAGATCTAGCAGACCCAGAGATGACGAATCGCTGGATGCAAATATTCCGCGCAGAAGGACATGCTGTACTGCCTGTTGATGCCTCTACAGGCACGAATGTACAGCAGATTCCAGGAGAAGCTCGCAAGCTGCTAGAGGAGAAGATCGCTCGCCAGATCGCAAAAGGTATGAAGCCACGAGCTATTCGAGCATTGATCGTTGGCATTCCGAATGTCGGAAAATCAACGTTAATCAATAAGCTTGCAGGTCGTCAAGTTGCTGCAACCGGCGATAAGCCAGGCGTTACCAAAGGCCAGCAATGGATCCGTGTTGGACAGGAGATGGAGCTTCTGGACACACCTGGAATCTTGTGGCCTAAATTTGAGGATCAAATGGTAGGATACCGACTCGCGACAACCGGCGCGATTAAGGATCAATTGTTGAACGTCGAAGACATCGCATTTTATGCGATTAAGTATATGACGAAGCACTATAGCGAGCGAATGAAGGAACGCTTCGAGCTTGAAGAGCTTCCGCAAGTGGACAGCGAGGATCCGAATGAAGTAGTCGCCGTGATGGAAGAGATCGGGCGTAAGCGCGGATGTCTTGTCAGCGGAGGACGCGTGGATCTGGAGAAAGCATCAGGTATTATCCTACGTGAGCTCCGTGCCGGCAAAATGGGTAGAATTACGCTGGAAACACCGGAAGAATGCGGAGTGTCTTAACAGAATCACAATAATCATATAGCCGTTTCACTCTGATATGCTCCCATCATAGTAGACAGTAGATAAAACAAAAACTTCTACTGCTACAATGATGGGAGTTTTTCTGATG
>NZ_JBYTDY010000028.1:0-34239 GCF_058791835.1 Paenibacillus sp. EB106-04-04-XG159
GAGCTTAACGGAAAGATATAATCTCTTGCGGAATATACCATGAACCGCCGTATACCGAACGGTACGTACGGTGGTGTGAGAGGACGGGGGCTAGTCGCCCCCTCCTACTCGATTAATTATGGCATCAAATAAATAGCCTTCTACGCTAGTTTCGACCCCAATCGGCTTACTTTAGCTAACCATTTGGTTCGCAAGTTCTCTGATGACCCTTTAATAGGTCCAATCTCGGTAACTCGTACAGGTGTTATCCCGCAAAACTTCAAGATGTTTCGTTTCATCACATTGTAATCCGCATTCTTATATACCCATTTATTGTACCAGGATGGGGTATCCGAGGTGACGATCAGATGCGCTGATTTCCCAGTTAATAGCTTATCTACTAACAAAGAACCATTACGGTATTTAAATGCGAAGCCAGGTAGAAAGACTCGATCAATGAATCCTTTCAGGATGGCTGGCATCGCTCCCCACCAGGTGGGATACACGAATACAAGGTGATCCGCCCAGCGGATCAGTTCCTGTGCTTCTATTAGATCATCCTCTAGTTCTGTTCTTTTGCGGTACCCATATTTTAAGTTCGGGTCAAATGTTATCTTACTTAAATCAATAGTTCGAACCTTAGCATTAGCCGATGCTCCTTTCATATAGGCGTCAGACAAGGCCGAACAGAAGCTCTGTGGGTCGGGATGTCCATTGATTACAAGAATATTCGATTTCATCATCAGTTCCTCCTCTACAGTTTACACTTATAGATGATAGAGTCGTGGGTTACGTTATAATATAGTGGTGTCAGACTTTAGTAATTAGCATAGAACGAATGGAAAGCGAAATGAATGATCAACTGCGCAATATACTTGCTAATTTGCGCAATGGAGGATCGGTGATTTGAAGAGCCAAGGAATGGCCATCTCAATGGTTTATCCAATTGTGAAAACTATCGTTCAGAAAGGATATGAAATAGAGCCATATTTCAGTTATGCTTCGTTTGATGGGACTCTATTACAAGATGTAGAGGCTCGCATTACTTTAGAAGAATTAGAGCGACTAATGATCGCAGCAGCGAATTATACGCAAGATCATCATTTCGGCTTGCATCAAGGACAAATCATGGAGCTAATCGATATGGGCATTCTCGGTTATGTGATGCTGCACTCTCATACCATTGGCAATGCACTAATCGCCTACCAGAGATATAATATAATTCTTTGCAATGCATTCAATTTGGACTGGGAATTGGAAGGAGAAGACATCCTTATCCAATTATCTTTCCAACATCCAGATCGAGTTTCTCGTCATTGCATTGATGATATGGCAAGCTCACTCTATCATTTGATCGGGAAGCTCAGTAACCAACGCATCTCGTTGCATGAGATTGAATTTACTCATGACGCTCCAGCGAATATCCAACCTTACATTTCGATGTTTGGTAAAGTTCCGCGATTTGGTGCGGATCACAATAGATTGCGCATGAGTAAGGACGTGCTAAACTATCCTGTTATGTACTCTGATTCAAGATTACTGCAAATATTTGATACGATTGCGCAGGAAACATTGGATGAGTTGACTCATGAAAGCATGTTTTCAAATCAAGTGGTACAGTGGATAAAATCATGTATTCCTTCCTATTTCCCGACATTACAGCAGACTGCTGAATCTTTCGGGATTAGTACAAGATCACTTCAGAACAAATTAAAGCTAGAGAACACTTCTTATAGGGATCTGTCGATTCGGGTGCGCACAGAGTTAGCCAAGTGCTATTTGAAACAAAGGGAGTATTCGATCGGTGAGATTGCATATTTGCTCTATTTTTCGGAGCCGAGCGCATTTCAAAGCGCTTTTAAGAAGTGGACAGGGTTAACCCCTGGACAGTATAGGATAGACGTGCTTAGCAAGTGAATAGGAGATATAAGTGTTTACCGAGATATTGCGAATTGTGCATTATTTATTTCCTAGGCTATGTTAAATCCTGTTGTTGATATTTGATAACTACGAACGAATGTTCTATAATTGGGGTAATATCATGCGTCGGAGGATGATTCACCAATGGATTAACGGAGCTAACGCGTGACCGTCAGAAAAAGACCAACTATGGTGTTCTAGGGGCGTGGGCGAACTCGCAAGGCGAAACTGGATGAAGCTGTCGAAATAATTCTTTGTATGATACAATTCCGTAAAATGGAATATTGAAACGGAGCTGGTTATAATGAATATCTTGTTTGTTTGCACAGACAATTTTACTCGAAGTGTTATAGCCGAATTTTGTATGAGGGATTTTCTTCGAAGAAACAATAAGGCTTCAATTAACGTTGCTTCGGCTGGAATAAGAGCCAACAGTGATATTAGTAAGTATTCAAGTATTCATTTTAATATCATGAATGACATGAATATTGACACGACAGACTTCAAAAGAACGCAATTTAACGAAACCTGCTTTCAAGAAAATGAAGTAATTATCGCTATGAGTGAGCTTCACAGGGATTATATAAAAGAAAACTTCTGCCGCGATGTACCATTATTCAATGAAGTGTATAACGGTCAGAAAACGGCTGTGAATATCGATGCTCCTGACAGTGAAGATATTGCAGAACAAATGCGTAATTTGATTAAATATTTTTATGAAGCTATGCCCAACCTCGTACAAAATTTAGAAAAAAGAGCTGCTCTTTAGGGGCGATTTAACTTTTATAGTTTATCAACATTGAGTGTTAACATAGCCATTTCTTTAAATAACAGTAAACGGTGTACATGATCACGAAATGAGAAAGGGATGGTTCTACCAATGAAAAGCCGATGCGCATGGGTGAATACAAATGAACCACTGTATATGGAGTATCACGATAAAGAATGGGGTGTCCCCGTATACGATGATAGACTATTATTTGAAATGCTATGCTTAGAAGGAGCACAAGCCGGTCTCAGTTGGTGGACGATACTGCAAAAGAGAGAGAATTACCGAAAAGCTTTCGATCACTTTGATGCGGAGAAGATTGTTCAATATACAGATGATAAATTGCAATCCTTAATGCAAGATGCAGGTATTGTTCGCAATAAACTGAAGATTCAAAGCGTCGTAACGAATGCGAAGGCATTCTTAAGAATTCAAGAAGAACAGGGTTCGTTTTCCAACTACATATGGAGTTTTGTAGATAACACCCCAATCGTTAACGAATGGAAGACCCTTAAGGAAGTGCCTGTTTCAAACGATATAAGCGATAAAATGAGCAAACAGTTAAAAAAAGATGGATTTAAATTTGTGGGCAGTACGATCTGTTATTCATATATGCAGGCGGTGGGGATGGTAAATGATCATACGTTGGAATGCTACTGCCATCCTACTCATACCAAGGCATAAAGATCACTTCTTTAATAGTGGCTCCCATATCAGTGATTTTTGATGAACACGTTCCACTAATGGTGACATACATGCTGTCATGGTTATTATGATAAGCTTGAATCCAATCACACGAGAAGGGGATAGAAGGATGAATGGTGTTGCACAAATTCGGGGTCATCTGTTGGACGAATTAGATTTAGCTGTTCGTACAGTCGAGAAGCTTCTAGCTCGAATCAAACCAGAAGAGTGGGGGTATCGGCCAGCTGACAATATGCGCACATTGTTAGAGCTGGCGCATCATCTGGTGTCCATTCCAGCTTCGGATCTGGCGATTCTGCAGGAGAAGTCACAAGTAGAAGTAGAGCGGGTAGAAACAAGCGTAAGTGAAATGAAGGATCCGCAGGAACTGGCGGCTCGGTTTCGAGCCAATTATGACTTACTGCGGACGTACTTGCTGTCATTAAGTGAGGACGAGCTATTGAACAAATCCACCAAAGCGTTCTATTCGGAGCATGGGGTGGTTCAGATCAAGTGGCTGATCGAAATCGTCACGCATACGTTTCACCACCGATCGCAGCTATATAACTATTTAAAACAATTGGGACATCAACTTCAGTTTTTTATGCTTTACGGCTAAGATGCCTTATGCCGATGTAGTATGTTATGCGCCGCGAACAGATGGACTCGCCGTCTGCTCGCGGTATTTTTCTTATCTCTTATTCATGGATGATCTTCTCATATTTCTGCAAATAATCGATTGGTATAGCGAGCCCCACGGTGACGGATTGATCTCCCTGTGTCCGAGTCGTAGTGGCAAATACTACAGCAATAACATTGCCTTCATCGTTAATTACAGGGCTGCCGCTGTTGCCGTTATGTATAGGAGCCTGTAACATAAGCATGGGAAGCTCGCGATTCTCAGTTGAAGTCAATCCTAGCAGCGTGCCCTCAGTGGCGATGTGGAAGAATGACAGTGGATTGCCGATGACATAGACTGGGTCGCCTGCTTCATAGGGTATTTCAGTCTCCAGCTGCAGCGCGGGCAGGTTGGTCGGATTGTCTCGAATCCTGAGGATAGCAATATCGAGATCCGAATCGCTGACGATGACATCTGCCAGATATGTCTCCCCATGAAGGAATTGGATCGTGCCTGCCTGATCATCAGCCATTACATGCTGATTCGTAATGATGAGGCCATTCGCATCTATATTGAAGCCAGTACCTTTTCGATCGCCCGCACTTACCGCGACAACGGCTTGCTTATATTGTTGGATCTGTTCATCTAGAGATAATTGTGAGTCTTTACTCAAGAACCGGAGTGCCGGTAGATTGTAGATCTGCGGTATAAATGCGATCAGGTTGCCAACTAACAGGACGGCAAGCAAAATAAGTATAGTCTTGGTGATCCATGTTCTTCGGGGGGAAGTATATAGTTCATCATCTTCATCGTCATCCTCCAGGTTCCAATCCTCTTCTTCTCCTTCATAGATAGAGGCATCAGTATCATCTAATGGCTCGGTGGATGATCTTGAATTGTTCAACTCGTCATTTCGAATGGCAATGACCTCCCTTATGTATTTCAGTTTACGCCTGTCCGTTTTATGAAACCATAATGATTGGATATTCTTCCATTGTACCTTACGAATTGTTATATACAATATGTGACTACTGAAATCAATACAAGCCAGCACTCTGGGCATGGTATGCTGCACAACTCATGCTTTTTTTTGCATTAGTAATAAGAATGAATAATGGATATGGACCTCGTGCATAGTAAAGACGAACTTTACTGCGAAAGGGAGGTCTTACTGTATGGATATTCGAAGAGCACAAGAAATAGCGTCCTCTGCTAAAATGGCGAATGTGTTGTGTGATGGAAAATCGATCTTTATTCAACATGTGAACGAGCAGAGTGAGACAGCACGAGTCTATGCGTTGAACAATCCTGAAGAGGAGTGGGAAGCTCCTTTGTATTCGTTAACGGAACAAGATTCAGCACAGGAATAGGAATGGTTAGCTGCTTCCGGTTAATAGGTAATAGAGTGATTGCATCAGCCCCATTTCATATAGAGATATATGGATGGGGTTAGTTGTATATGGAATATAATGTTATGGAAAAGAAACCGTTATACCTTGCAATCGCTTAACTTGAAATGATATGATGACCACAGTTGCCCGATGAGTTAGCGGTAACTGTTTCAGCTAAATATAAAACTTAAATGGTAAGTAAATAATCATATCACCAATACTAACTAGAATAGAGAGGGACTAGTGATGATGAAATATAAAGATCCTACTGTATCGATACAGGATAGAGTGCAAGATTTGATTGAAAGAATGACCATTGAAGAGAAGATTGGTCAGCTTATGCAGCCGTTTGGCTGGCAGGCCTATGAGAAGAAGGGTGCTCAGATTGGACTGAGCGATTCCTATAAAGAGCAGATCGCTCAGGGGGGAATTGGTTCACTCTATGGTGTGCTGCGTGCGGACCCATGGACGAAGGTTACGCTAGAGACTGGTCTCACGGTTAAAGAAGGCGCTGAGATCACGAATGAAATGCAGAAATATGCGATTGAGAATACCCGCCTGGGTATCCCAATCCTGTTTGGCGAAGAATGCTCTCACGGTCATATGGCCATCGGCGGTACGGTGTTCCCCGTTCCACTGACAGCTGCAAGCACTTGGAATGCACAGCTCTATGAAGATATGTGTCGCGTCATTGCGAAGGAGACAAGAGCACAAGGCGGAGCTGCAACCTATTCTCCTGTGTTGGATGTGGTTCGTGATCCGCGCTGGGGCAGAACGGAAGAAACATATGGTGAGGATGCCTTCTTTAACGGAGAATTTGCGGTAGCAGCAGTGCGTGGACTGCAGGGTGAACGTCTGGATGCAGACGATGCGATTGTGGCGACGTTGAAGCATTTTGTGGCATATGGTTCTCCTGAAGGCGGAAGAAATGGTGCGCCAGCTCACATCGGGAACATTGAGCTGCGTGAGAAGGATATGTATCCATTTGAACGAGCTGTAAAAGAAGGCGCGCAGTCCATCATGACTGCTTATAATGAGATTGACGGTGTGCCATGCACCTCGAATCGCGAGCTGTTGACCGATATTTTGCGGAATGAATGGGGCTTTGACGGTTTCGTTATTACAGACTGCGGAGCTATGAGCTTGCTGCATCAAGGACATTATGTAGCTGAGAATTTGCAGATCGCTACCAAAATGGCGCTTACCGCTGGTGTGGATATGGAGATGTCAGGCGAATTATTTAAGAGACAGCTTCGTACCGCTTGTGATTCCGGCTTGGTTGATCAGGATACGCTTGATCTTGCGGTTAGCCGAGTATTAAGCGTTAAGTTTAAGCTGGGCTTATTTGAACGTCCATATGTTGATCCTGAACAGGCAGAGCTTCGAATTGGAATTGACGAGCATATCCAGCTTGCTAAGCAGGTTGCTGAAGAAGGCGTCGTGCTGTTGAAAAATGAACATGAGGCGCTTCCGTTGTCTCCATCGTTGAAGAAGATCGCAGTGATTGGACCGAATGCGAACAATATGTACAATCAACTGGGTGACTATACTTCTCCGCAGAAACGCGAGCAAGTGGTCACGATACTGGATGGCGTTCGCCATCTGGTCGGTGACAGTACAGAAGTATTGTACGCGAAAGGCTGCAGCATCAAAGAGGATTCCAGAGAAGGCTTTGCGGAAGCGATTGAGGCAGCCCGTCAGGCGGATGCGGCTGTTGTCGTTTTAGGAGGATCAAGCACAAGAGACTTTGGTGAGGATACGATTAACGAACAAACGGGCGCAGCCGTGATTAATGCCAATTCAGGTCAGTCTGATATGGAGTGTGGCGAAGGCTTCGACCGTGCTGCATTGAACTTGCTCGGGGTGCAGCTAGAGCTTGTCAAAGAGCTTCGCAAGGTAACATCTAATTTAATTGTTGTATACATCAATGGCCGTCCGATCAGTGAGCCATGGATCGTGGAGCATGCGGATGCCATTCTCGAAGCGTGGTATCCAGGGCAAGAAGGCGGCAGTGCAATCGCCGATATCCTGTTCGGGCACAGCAATCCTTCCGGTAAGCTCACGATTTCGATTCCGAAGGATGTAGGACAACTGCCGGTATACTACAATTCGAAGCGCACGCGGGGACATCGATATGTCGAGATGGATCATATGCCGCAGTATCCTTTCGGCTACGGATTAAGCTACACCCAATTTGCATACAGTGACCTTGAGATTAGCCGAGCTTCTATGGGGACTGCTGACAGCTGTCAAGTATCTGTCAATGTCACGAATACAGGGGAAGTTGCGGGTAAAGAGGTCGTTCAGCTGTACGTAACAGATTTATTCAGCTCGGTAACGAGACCGGAGCGTGAATTGAAAGGCTTTAAGAAGGTGCATCTCGAGGCTGGGGAGACGGCAACTGTCGTATTTGATATCGGGGAAGAGCAGCTTCAAATGGTGACTCGCGACTTGAAGCGCGTTGTAGAGCCAGGACGATTCATGATCCGTGTTGGAGGCGATTCACAGTGTTCGCTCAGCGTGGATCTGGAGGTTCTCGCTAACTAATAGAGGAATTGTTATATATGAAAAGGACTGTTCAGATCGTAGATGTTTCTACTTTCTGGGCAGTCTTTCGTATATCTAGCTGAAATAACTATGATCCCTTTAACAGCTGAAGCAAAAATGGTTTCATATCGACCATTCTTAGGTACTCCGGTTTATGGTCGGTTCCGGCAATAATGAGCGGAATGAGCGACTCTACTTGGCTTATGCCGCCGTGTCCTGCGCCCCCTTTGTGTGTGGGTGAGCTGCCGTACTTCAATTCATATCCAGGTTTAGCGGTGACCACCATATAATCGCCATCATGTGAATTTAACGCTGTTAACAATCGCTGTAAAGCATCTGGATATTGACCGTAGTCCAAGGTGTTCGCTTGTGAATTGATCTGTAGATCCAACACTTCCGGGTCATTGGCTATTGTCCAGGATTGGTTATAGGGATCAACCATTGTTCCTTGAGGTCGATAGGCGAATTCTTTAGACGATCCTGCCCGAACTACGCGAATCCATCCATCATCTTTCCAAGCCAGAATATCGAATCTCTGGTCCGTCCTCAGAGCATTCGCTATATGTTCAAATGTTAAGTGCTGGGAAATTTTATATAGATATGCCATTCTGTCATTTATAGCAAGTATGATCTCGGTGTGATCCGTAACGTCCGCCCCCGGCCGTAAGAGGCGATACCCCTGTAAGGATTGGCTTAGGTCAATGATCGGTTGCTGATTAGACGGAAGGACATGAGCCATTCCGTTATCTCCCATAATTATAATCACGGCTTCCTTCAAAGCATCCTCCCAAGAACCAAAAGCTTGCAGCAAAGACTGCAGCTGCTTATCCGCACGGATAACGCCTTCTATATCTTGAGGACCCTTTTTATGTATCTTGCTGTCTAGATCGGGAAAATAGACGTATAGAAAATGTGGTAATTGGTTGTTCCGAATGAGGTACTTTACTGTTTCTAGAGCATATTCATTAGTAAATCCAAACCGATTGATTAGGTTGACGGGCAAGGTTATTTTGTCTTTCAGCGGGTTCAAGAAAGCACCATACGAGATTAGATCGGGACCCTTTACTTTAAGTTTTTTGGGTAACACGGTAGGTATGTGAATCCAAAACGGAAAAGTCAGCTGGTGATCGGAGCTACCCCGGTAGATCAAGCCGTTGACAGAACCCGATGTCATCCCCATTTTGGCCAATTCTTCGTAGATGGTTGGGATTTGCGGATTCAAATGTTTTCCGTTCATATGGATCAATGCGTCACTCAAATACTGATTGATGTCGTTTCTGCATATTTCCAAAGGTCCGCTGCCATAATTAATGATCTTCTTATCTTGCGTAGAATACCAGACTAATCCTGGTACATGGTGTTGATCCGGAAATGTCCCTGTCAGCAAGGTACTGTCAATCGATACGGACATGGTTGGAAATGAGGTGACGACGTTCTTATAATATTGACCGTGTTCAATCAGGAACTGAAAGGCGGGAAGCTTCTTTTGCTCGATTCCCTTATCAATCAAGTGACTCATTAAAGTATCGACACATATGAAGATGATTTTTGGCGCAATCGAGTTAGTTTGGGAGTTGATTCGAAGTCCGCGGTCGTATTGCAATTTTTCCACCTGCCCATCTCTTCTTCCAGTTTAGGATCTTATGTACATTTTTTGCTTTCATCGTTCCATTTATTCGGATACGGTAGGAATATCATGAGCTGAGAAGAGTCACGAGTGATGCCAATTTGACTTCATAGCAGCAATGGAAATATGATGATAGTAAGGCTAACGGTATTCATAATTCTTTGTGGTGCAGGAGGGGTTACTATGAATTACAGAGAACGAGATTATGAGTTTGTCGCTATTGAAAATGAAAGCTTCGGCGGGTACATACGGATGCCGTCATTTGTCACTAAATTTTTTATTAAATCGAACGTCAAAAAAATTAGAAAGATGATGGGCGGCGTCAGCAGAGATATCTCGGTAAGGCCGATTCATATCGAAGAACGCTATATTAAAGGCTATCATAGCGATTTTCGTATTCGAATATATAAACCGGAAGGTGAGACGAAGCGTCCGTTAATGGTGTTCATCCATGGCGGCGGTTGGATCGGCGGCTCCATCGATGCGGTTCACGATTACTGCAAGGCAGTAGCTGATCAAGCAGATTGCGTCGTCCTATCTGTAGATTATCATTTGGCACCTGAAGCTCCATTTCCAGAAGGACTTGAGGATTCCTACGCGGCGGTTAAATGGGGTGTCGAGCATGCCGCAGAGCTGAATATCGATGTTGATAACGTGATCGTTTCGGGAGACAGCGCAGGGGGCAATTATTCCGCGATTATTTCCATTCTGGCTCGAGATCGTGCGCAGTTCCGTATTGCCAAGCAAATCTTACTTTATCCAGCGACGGATTTAACGGTGATGAGCAGTGGGATGACGAATAAGTCAGAGAGTGCATTTGGAGAAGCGATATTGGAAATGTATTTGAAGAAATCGAAGGAACCTCTGGATAGTCACCTCGTTTCTCCTATGCATTGTAAGGATCATAACAACTTGCCAGATGCTTTGATCGTTGTTGGCGATCTGGATTTCTTAAAAGACTCGTCTCTGGCCTATGCGAATAAACTGAAGGACGCAGGTAACAGAGTTCATTTCTCATTATATAAAAACACTAGACACGCCTTTATCGATAATACAGGAAACTGCAAACAAGCTGAAGACTTCATTCATGAAGTCAATGATTTTATCAACGGCCGACTATAAGCTTACACATTATAAAACGAACTTGAAAGATAAGAGGTAAATGATGATCGAAATCAATACAGAATTAGTGAAGTCTTTGATTCAGAAACAATTTCCCGAGTGGATGCACTTGCCTATTCGTCCAGTTGAGAAGAGCGGACATGATAACAGAACGTTTTGCTTAGGGGATCATATGTCGGTGAGATTGCCAAGTGCTGAGTGCTATGCCCCACAGGTTGAGAAAGAGCTATATTGGCTGCCGAAGCTAAATCCATCTCTCTCTCTACCGATATCTACTCCGATAGCTAAAGGAGAACCAACAGATTTATTTCCTTACCCTTGGTCTATCAATCAATGGATTAAGGGAGAAACAGTGAATCACTCCAATGTGAAAGACTTGAATCAATTCGCGGTTGATCTAGCTCGTTTCTTAAGGGAGCTTCAAGCAATCGATGCCACCGATGGACCTATAGCGGGAACACATAACTTTTATCGCGGCGGTGATTTATCGATCTATCACGATGAAACTCAAGCTGCGCTTGTTCATCTCGAAGCTTTACTGCCATCGGATAGGCTGAATGACATATGGTCTACTGCTATACAATCGAGATGGTCCAAGAGAAACGTATGGGTTCACGGTGATATTGCGCCAGGCAATCTATTAGTCCAAGATGGCATACTATGTGCTGTCATTGACTTTGGCATATTGGGAGTAGGAGATCCTGCTTGTGATTACGCAATGGCTTGGACTTTCTTGGATCAAGAGAGCCGCAGCACCTTGTATCAAGCGCTGGAATGCGACGAAGATACGTGGAATCGAGCAAGAGGTTGGGCACTTTGGAAAGCGTTAATAACCTATGACGGGCATGATAAGAATTCGTCCATGGCACTAGAGGCAAAGCGCACGATTGATGCAATTCTAGAGGAATACTAGGATAACTCAAAAATGTAGATAAATTGATTCCATCGTTTAATTTTGATCAGGGGCATTTTCATCCATTCATTTGGAGAGAGTGCTCCTTTTTTTGCTGGGAATTAATAATTATACCTATAATTTCCCACAAATAGTAAGAATGCTTTGGTATCATAACCTTATAACGAGGTGAGTTAAAATGGAAGTTCTATTTCGTTCCTATGCGAATGAAGCAGATTATTCAGCTCTTCGTGAAATCATCGTTCACAAGTTTGCCAACCCCGAACGTCGATTTTATCCAAGCCTTGGTGATCTGGATTATAATCGTTCCTTTGGAGGAAGTTCCTTTCTAGAAAAATTGATCATATGTGAACTTCAAGATGGTACGATCATCGGTGCTATATGGCCCGGACATTATCGAATCTTGTACTGCTTCACAGCTCCTGATTATGTCCATCTCGAAGATGAGATATTTGCCTGGGCAGAACAACGTTATTGTGGACCTTCATTGGAAGATCGAAGCAGGCAGGAAGTATACATATGGGGCTATCCCGAAGATCGAATACGTTCAAAGATCTTGAAAGAGAGGGGATATACTCAACACACCTGGTATATGTATTCCGGAGTTATTGACCTTGATTCCGCAATTCCAGAACCTCAATTTCCTGAAGGTTATCATGTGAGAGCTATTCAGTCCGATGATTTGCTGCAAAAAGTGATGATTATGGGCGGATCAGCCGGGCTGACAGAGCCGAACTTGGATATATACAACCGTCTAATGTCCAGTCCGACTTATCAGCAAGAGTTAGATTTGGTGGTCGTTGATGTACATAATCAGGTAGTGGGTTTCGCAAACATCTGGCATGATACTCAAAACCATATTGCAATCATTGAACCGTTCGGAACCGCTGAAGCTCATAGAAGAAAAGGGTTGGCAACAAACCTGTTATACGAAAGTATGCACCGGTTGAAGAAATTGGGGGTAGATAAGCTCTATATTAATCACGGGGGACTATGGACACTAGATCCTGAGCCCGATGATGCTATGCGAGTTTATAACAAGGCCGGATTTCAGGAGTTAGGGAAAATGTTTGTCTGGTACAAATGAAATAAATATTAATCGAAAGGGTGATAACAATGAAAAATATTGACTTGTTTGCTCAAATAGGTACTTGGAGGGTGACTATAATTTAGCTCTCCAATATAGGGAGGTTAAATATATGTTTTTAGAAAATGAACATTTGGTTATCCGAAATGCTATTACAAACGATGCACGAATCTTATGCAGCTGGTGGAACGATGGCAAGATTATGTCTCATGCTGGGTTTCCAAATGGAATTGGTACGACAGAACAAGAGATTATCGAGAAACTTGAGACAGATAATGACCTCAATCGTCGCTTAATTTTAGAGATTTCTGGCGTTCCGGTAGGTGAGATGAATTATAGAACTGTTGCCGATCATGTTGCTGAAATTGGAGTTAAGATTTGTGACTTCAATCAACAAGAAAAGGGCTATGGAACCACATTCTTAACGATGTTAATTAACTCATTGTTTGTAGACATGGGATATCACAAAGTCATCTTAGACACGAATGTCAACAACACCCGAGCCCAACATGTATATGAAAAAATCGGATTCCGTAGAGTTGCTGTTCACCATGATTCATGGAAGAACCAATTGGGAGAATTGCAATCCTCTGTTGATTATGAAATAACACGAGATGAATTTGTAAATTCGCTTAAACAATAAGGTAAATATGAGTCAAAGACAATGCCGCCAACCCATGGATTGGCGGTTTGTTGTTTCGATTCGCAGGTGAATGGCGGCAGGAGCTCAATCGCTCTGTCTTGCGATATTCTAATTCGATCGTACATTCCTGATTTTCCACGGAGCAAGGACAGACTCCCGTGCAAGTTCAAATTGGAAAGTTGTACTTCTTTCCGAATGGCTCTTCCGTTTCACGAACACAGATATCACAGACTCTGCAGTTAATTGATGCTCGATGTCTGGAATTTGGGATTCGCTTCTCTTAATCATTTGAAATGTTGTTCCGTTTTCTATCTCTTTCCTGAAGAAGTGTAATGTTTCAGAGTTCGCACCATTCAACACTGTTTGAATAAGGTCGTGATTCCTTTGCGACAATGCTCCAATAAATATTTCTATGAGCATATCGGGGGTTACGCCATTTAAGAATGTCTCTCTTTTACCAGCTGCCGTGTAAACCATCAACTGATGAAATAAATCGGAATCAACAGATCGATGTGTGCTGCTGCCTAAAAAATGTACGCAGAAGTGTCCAGAAAAATCATTATCCGGAATTCCGTCCCCACCATGAGGCATCCCATTCATGGAAGCGGCTATTTTTGTATTTTTATCTGTAACGACGACGATTGCTTTCCGATTCCAGCTCCAGTGATCATGATAGATCTGCTTCATCGTCTTCGTATCCTCTTTGGTTAATGGCTGCACATCAGCATGTTTGCTTCCGGCACGCCGCTGCACACGGAACATCATTCCAGACTCCATGTCAATTATAGAGAACTTGCTTTTCCTCTGAAGTAACACTTTCGCTTCACTCCAGGGGATAATCGTCCCATAATGAAGTTTCCTTAAAGACTCGGCATGTGTTAATAATTGCTCCGTTGCTTTAGGAGTAAGGACAAGACGAGTTAATTCAGCTTCATTCCACAAGGCACCGGAATTCTCCATACGAAAATCTTGGGTTCTGCCATTTTGCATTATCGTCATATAAATATCGGAAAGTACAGCGGGGTGATCAGCTTTTTCTACCTTACCATCCTTTAGGAACTGTAGGACGTCCGCATCTCTTAAAACCGTTTTGTGTTCAAATGTCGCAGATGGACTTATTCGCACACTTATGACAACTTCTGATGATGGAGCCTTGTTATCAGCATATACAATTGTACTATAGGAAAAACAGGACAGGAGGAGAAGCGATATCAGGGAGCGGGTCACTAAAGAGAACATGTTCAAGCCTCCAAAAAACGGATAGTTGTGTAATCAATATTTCTAGGAAATCGTCCATCATTCCAACAGTCCGAGTTCTATGTACACTTTTTTTGATACCACACCATTTACTGCTAAATGATGATCATGCTGAAAATGCTTGAGAGCACTAGTTGTGCTTGCTTTAAACTTGCCATCACACACGCCAGTGAAATAGCCTGCATTCTTTAGACGCGATTGAATTAACAGCACATCTCCACCGACGTCTCCCTCCGCTAAAACACGCGGTTCATGATTCAGATCTCCCAATACATGTCCTAGAATGTTTACTCTTGTCCCTACTGGAATCATCGAATACAGCTCCATAATATCCTCGTTGCGCATCCGAATGCAGCCATGACTTTTATGTTGTCCAATGGAATGGGGCTTATTGGTACCATGAATCCCGTAATTACCCCAAGGCACATTTAACCCTAACCAGCGCGGACCGAATGAAGGTCCCCAGTTCTCGCCTTTGAAGATAATGTGAAATTCGCCAACCGGAGTAGGCGTGGAAGGGTTTCCTACAGCAACATGATAAGATCTGATTTTTCGTCCTTCTTTACAGACGACTAGCCGGTGGTACTGAGGGAATACGATAATATCGTAGCTTTCCTCATTCCTTTCTGGAATTAGAGGGAAGGCGTTAACAGTTGAATAATTCTGATAACTGATTAGAATCAGCAATATCAAGAACATAGTTACGGTTCGAATAAATAAAGAATTGCTCTGGTTCATTTTATTCTCCTACACCTTGAATTGGGTGATGCATGTAGGTTTTATCTTTTATTCACTTTTTATTCAACTATCAACAATTGTGGAGGTATCACTCTGGATCAGAATATATATTACTAATTTAAGCGTGGTTGGGGGTGTTAATTTGAAGGTTAAAACTGTTATTACCATGTTGTTTTTGTGTTTATTCTTTTTTCTTACAAGCTGTACAAGAAACGAAGAAAGAGTTGTATTACCCGATAATTCACCAAGCTTCATCAGTACAAGCGAACTCGAGAACATCGATTGGGACAGGAAAGCTGTTAAATTTGGAGATCGAAATATGATGGGGAATGAAAACAAATCAGGAATAATAGGTTCACTTCAAATGAATCAACAAACGAATAGCCAGAAGTGGATGTGGCACTTATGGGGAACTTCGAGGGCTGACCTAACGATTGTAGGTTTTCACAAAGAGACACAGACCGTGTATCCAATTCTAACGAATAGAGCAGATAAGTGGACGATTGAAGTCGCTGGAGCACTAAATGGTGCTGATGCACATATACCATCAACTGTGAAAATTCCTTTGGCAGGCGAATGGGCGATATTGTTTTACGCAGACGGAGTGTATTTTGATACGTTGGTTTATGAAATCAAAACATAAAATTAGAATGAGCTTGGTGAGATGACCAGACTCTTTTGTTTAGGCTATGTTAATATTTAATGTTGATTTTTAACCAAAAATATTACCGCCCCGTAAAGGGAGGTATAACTAGGCGATTTATGTCATTGTGACCAGGTCAATTCCTATGCCTATTATGATTATTGCAAAAGCTATTAAGGGATTTACTTTTTTCTCATTCAAACCAATCTTTTCGCAGGTGTAGACCGACAATCCAATGAACGTAAAAAACACACTGTGATGATGTGATTCAATGATGTTGGGTTTATCAATTGAACTACTCCAGATGTGATACCAATTAGGAAAAGGAACAACGGGATTCTGAGCTTTATTGAGTTTACAAACATATTGTACATCCTCCAATCTCTTCGTAATATCCTTTACTGAGTTATTACCCGATGGCTCAACAGTAGAACATCCGTCGAAGTTTGGCGTTCGTATCTTTAACGGTAAACATACACGATTTAACTAACATATTTTTCTTATTCGACGTTGTGTTTTCATATTCCTTGCTCTCTAAAAAACGAAACCAAGCCAAATAATGTTGCAAATACTTCGTTGCAACGCCATTAAAGCGGTCCATCCATTTCTTCAAGCGGCTGTGATAATTGTTCACGTCAGGATATGGTATACACCTTTCACACGTTGCTTCCCGTCTGACTTGAAGCGGTAAAATGGTCTAAGCCTTTGGAATTGGCATAAGAGCTAAATGCTCGCCATGAATCAGTACAAAGGATGTTTGAATTGGACAATTGAGCTCCAATTGCTTCATCCAATTTTGTAGTCCGAATACACCCACGTCCAAGAACGCCAGAGAAAGTCATCTTCTGACGATCACGAGCTACCAATACGCACACTTGCTCGTTACTGATACCGCGATATTTTGCTTTGCCACCGCGTTTACGCTATACCCATTCTATTGCATAAAGAAGTAGTCCCTTCGGTCAGTTGAAGTTTAATAGATGTTTATATAAACTGGTATCAGTTGGATAATCATTCTATCAAAAATGCTTGCAAGGCAACATGAGGAGGAACTAGTTTTGAATCATTTCACGATATTTGCATCCAGGAACGACATTAACGACATTGAAGCGAAGATAGCAGACGTTTTTGCTAAGGGCTTTGACGTAAAAGTGAACGAAAATGAATACTTCATCAAGTCCAAGACGCTGTTCAACAAACATAAGATCACGATCAGAGTCGCATCCGAAGAAACAAATCCCGATTATTTCTCGAAGAATATTCCCGGTATGATGGGGTTCTATGATCGTATTCCTTTTGCAGATGAGAATCTTAAAGAGCTGGTAATGACTCAAATATCCGTCCTAAATACGATGGTTGCCATCGAATCCGAGAAGGAACTGAACGACGGGCTGATGCAGCTATTTACGAAGCTGCTATCGGAAATTGGCGGGATCGGCTTTTTGCCAAATGGAATATTACTTGATCAAGATGGAGAAGTCATTGTTTATCCTGACGGCAGTTCGGGTTCGTCCGACTTCAGACCTCATGCCGCTCCGAGAAAGGTGCTGGGGCCTGAGATCACATCCGAGGAAGGTGAGCAGCGAAAAGACAGAAGTATTGCTTATTTAAATGAAAAGGGTATTCCGTATATTACTTGGATGCCTCAGCTGCCGCCATTAGTACAATGTCAGTTTAAAACACAGGAAGAGATCGCAAAAAGAGCCGTCGCCTTACTGATCGTGATCCAATACGCTTGCGATGTGGCGCAAAGCCGAGATATCCATGAGTCCAGAAACTTCTTTATAGGCATGCTGCAGAAATATGGCGTGGAAAATTGCCTGACTGAGGCTGAAAGCAGCTTCTTGCAGAATGATGAACCAGATGTGCAAGAGGCGGTCAATCTAACTTGGCAATATGAAGCGTATTGGCCGCTTATATGGGCATTGGGTCTTGTAGATTCACTTGAATTCCCTGATCAGGTATGCGACTGCGATTATGCGATTAACATCGTTTCCAACTGTGAATCGTTTGAACAGTTCTATCAGAATACGACGATGCGCAGCAAACAAGAAATACTAGATGAAGCAGACAAAATTTATAGACTCCATTGGGCATGTGTAAATAGCAGAATTAAAGGAGAAGAAGCTCCTGCCGGCATGAATGAAAGTATCGTTATGGAAAGACGCAGGGGGCTGTTCTGGATGACCGGCCATCGGGATGAACAATGGGATGACATTTCGATGGATACCTAGAATCAAGACCTCAACACATTCATGAGGAGGACAATCATTTGAGTTGGTTAAATGAAGAGCTAGCAGCAAACTGGCGCAGCGAAGGCAAAAGGTATGCTTCTGAAATAAACGAATATGTACGAATCGGAATGGAAACCGACTGGAAGCAAAAACAAAGGGAACCGGAGAATGACCAGCGTCATCTTATGTCTTCGGCTGTGGTTAAGATGATTCGCGCTGCAAATAAAGCTGGAGATGTAGAACGGCTTCGTCGGGAATTGCCACCGGCAACGTGGCCGATTACGCATTCACGTGAGCAAGAACTGCAGGCAATTAGGCCCGCTGGCTTTATGAAGGATGGCGGTGTCATTGTACATACTGGGTATCCCGGAATGGGCGGACCGTTGTACCTTGTTTATCAGGATCAAATAACCGAGCTTAAGGGGCTGGATCATGTCGGTTGCTCGCCGGACGGAAATTATTTCGCTCTTGTTAATCAGGAAGGCATTCGGATCGTGCGTGAAATGGATTGTCGTTTAGAGGGTGAGGAGACTGCATTTTTTGCGTGGGAAAATATTCGAAGCAGCATCAAAGCATCTCTCGCTAACTTGGAATCCCTTGCAGATGAAGAGC
This sequence comes from Paenibacillus sp. EB106-04-04-XG159, assembly GCF_058791835.1. Taxonomy (NCBI): domain Bacteria; kingdom Bacillati; phylum Bacillota; class Bacilli; order Caryophanales; family Paenibacillaceae; genus Paenibacillus; species Paenibacillus sp. EB106-04-04-XG159. Next base: position 18,786 of record NZ_JBYTDY010000028.1, read on the forward strand.
ATCCGGAGTGTGTGTTGATCGAAGCGATTCCGTATGGCAAAGGAAAAAAGGTATTGCTTGTATCCGATCTCGGAATTTATACAGTGGAAAGTGGACAGGCAACGCTGATTCATCCGGACATATCTGAGCTTTTAGAGGATGATGATTTTGAGAATACGTCCATTGCTATGGCTCATGGAGCTGTTTCACCGGATGAACGCTGGATTGCTTATGGCAGCCAGTGCAGTGAGCATTTACTGCGAGATTTGACTGATGGTACTGAATATTCAATTGCGCCTGATTCCAGTTATCCGCATTTTGCTCTTTTTTCCCGGGATAGTCGCGAGGTGTGGTATAATTCCTGTCATTTCTATAATGGTGTGACGATTCGTGTGCCAGTTTCAGCGGCCGGGCAAGATACTGCCAAAGACAATGAAGAGTGGGATCCCATGGACGACGAAATGCGCGTATACGCCGCAGTCGCTCTGAAAAATGGCCATATCTTAGGCGACGCCAACGGTTATCTTCGATATATTAACCGAGAAGGTCAACAGGTGTGGCGTCATTTTGTCGGCAGTACGATTTCCGGGATGGTCTTATCAACAGATGAAGCGCGGTTAGCGGTAGGAACATACGGAGGCATGCTCCACTTTATTGACCTGAACAGCGGGTTCAGGGATGAATATACGATAGGTACTGCAGATATATCGGAAACAAGCCGCTGGATTCTATGGCGGAACGAGGAGCCGGTGCGCTGGTAGCATAAATATAGGAACAATTTATTCTAGTTGGTGAACATTAAAACAGCGGTCAGTCTAAGACTTTTTCGTCCATGGCTTCCGCTGTTTTGATTTATGATGGTGACACATCTGTCCAACGACACAAAAGCTTGATTTACCCTAATACGTCCTTCGCTCACAAACGATTCCACGAATACGATCTTCACTTAGATGGAATAGCTCCGCTAGTTGATCGAATCGATATCCTTCATTATATTTACGGAATATCTCATCATTTCTGTTATCAATCTCATCACGAATTCCTGTTGAAGATCCCCAATCTTCTCGTACGGTTTGAGGAATATAGATATGCTTTCCGCGCACATATTTTTGTATTTCTTGAATCAGCTCGGCTGGCAATATTTCTTTAGCATTAATATATTTTTTCATATTGGACTTATACGTTTCTGTAGACGAATGATGTTTGCATTTTCTAAATTATTGTTATTGAACCCCTCCGCAACAAGTGCGGAAAAGACATCAAAATGCTTTAAAGTCATTCGGGTTATAACAGACTGCACATTCAATTGTTTCATGGATAATAAGGCAGCATGTAATAATCTTTTTTTCTCTTCGCTCTTTACTTCAAACCTTGGACGAAAATGCAATCCAAACGCAGAAGCATATAGCTCTTTGCTATTCCCGAAATCATATATATTGACTCGATAATAAGCAATTCCAGAAATTTCGCCCGAACCTTCATCTCTGAGTGTTAAGACGATTTCGTCTGGCTTACGCTCTAAATCATATACATTCCCAACATTTTCAGCCATGCTGTCTTCGCCATCTTCTAAAAGCACTTCTTGAATCGTATGAAAGTCCATAACCGAAGAGGGTTGAATTCCAGTTATGTTAAATTGATCTGATTCTTCCCAACAATTTAAATCCAAAGATGCAGTCACTAAAGTAAACTCATCTGAGATAAATCCCATTTGCTCCCACATTGTAATTACTCGGTTTCGAACTTGACCGAACTGGGTGTTAGTAAATACAAAAAGCTTGCTTCCACCTAACTTCCTAATGTTCTCTGAACAGCAGTCAATCATAGTTTGAAGCGCTTCTGTTGGAATATCTTCGACAAAGCCAAATTCCAAGACTCCATTCTTCGTTAATTTGGAGCGTTTAACTCCCATAAAGGCAGCAAGCTTGTTTCCATCCATAGCTACAAATCCTGTATTACCTTCTGTATCAAGATACGTTCGTTTAAAGTCTTCAATTGTTCTCTCATACGTTATGTCAGGAAGGTAAGCTAACCTGTGAAAGGTGTCATCGATCAATCTAATAACTTCTTGAAATTCATCCGTTTCGGTTATGTTTCTTATTTTCACATTTATCACAACCTTTCTCGTTACTTATTTCGATTATGACTCATAATTCTCCCTAATGTAATACTAATCATTTTTATAAAAATACTTTTGGAATGTTCATTACGATTGGGGTAGTCTAAGACAAATCTATGGAAATAAAGGAATTATGAATTGTCTGACGAACAGTAAATTGTAAATATATGTTTATTGGGGGGGGCTGTTATGGAGCAACAAGAAATAACATGTTCATTTTGTACTAAGAAACCTGAACAAACTGGGCTAATTTTTCGAGCGAATAAAGAAGGAGTATACATTTGTGATGAATGTGCAATATTTATTGTTTTCGGACCTGTAATGTCAAATGGTGGGGACGGAATTGATTTCATACTGCCCAATGGCGAAATTAAGAGAATCAACTCATTCGGTGAACAATACCTTGGAGCAGAGTTTTGCCCAAGCTGTAATACATATAATGTTGAGTTAGGGGTTCCAGTTAAAGATAATTGTATTCGTTGTGGCTCAATCTTTCCAATAAGAAAAATTGTAAAGTTCGATGAATTGGGATTATAGATTGGATATTCCAAAACATATTTTTCGGTACTTACTCCAATGGAATTGCTAATGTAAAGAAACCCATGCTGCTCGTGTGTGTGCTTAAAATATTAAATGGAATCAAGCCGCTGGATTCTATGGCGGAACGAAGAGCCGGTGCGCTGGTAGCGTGTATAGAGGAACAATGTACTATTGTTCGTGAACATTAAAACAGCGGTCAGTCTAGGAATTTTTTTGTCCATGCTGCCGCTGTTTTGATTTATGGTGGTGACACATCTGTCCAACGACACAAAAGCTTGATTTACCCTAATTCGTCCTTCGCTCACAAACGATTCCACGAATACGATCTTCACTTAGATGGAATAGCTCCTTTTCATGCCTATTGTATTGGAATTATCCAAGGCTGTACTTACTTAATATCTTATAAGAAATTCTTGAAATTACAGAAATTTATCCAATAGGGGGATGCTATTATACAAGTATAAATAAAGACGAGGTGAAGATATGCAAGCGAAATTGGCAGCGGACGCCATTCCCCTCTCCAAAAAGCGGAATTCATGGATAAGAACGATACAAAAGTATAAAGTGATGTATGCTCTATTGTTCCCGGCATTAGTTTACTTTGTAGTATTCAAATACATTCCTATGGCGGGAATCATAATTGCTTTCAAAAACTATAACCTGGCTTTGGGACTATGGGATAGCCCATGGGTAGGATTCAAAAACTTTGAAGATTTTATTAATGGTGTATATTTCTGGGACATCATGAGAAATACGGTTATCATATCGCTGTATAAGTTATTGTTCGGTTTCTCCGCTCCCATCGTGCTAGCTTTGCTTCTCAATGAAGTTTATACCCAATGGTTTAAGAAAATCGTACAAACGATCACTTATTTGCCCCATTTTCTGTCATGGGTCATTGTTTATGGACTCATGGTGGCATTATTAGCCCCAGGAGATGGCCTTTTTAATATGATTTTGAAGGAAAATGGGGTTCAACCCATCTCCTTTTTAACGGAACCTGCCTGGGGCAGACTGCTGATCATCTTATCTGAAATATGGAAGGATATTGGATGGGGAGCGATATTGTACCTTGCCGCATTAGCAGGAATCGATCCAAGCTTATATGAAGCGGCTCGAATTGATGGCGCTTCCAAGTGGAGACAGCTATTGCATGTCACATTACCCGGCATTCGAGGAGTCATTATTCTGATGCTGATCCTTAAATTAAGCCATATTCTGGATGCTGGCTTTGACCAAATCTTCATGTTTGCTAACAGTTTTAACCAGGAGAAGATCGACATTATCGACACATGGGTATACCGTGAAGGGTTGGAGCGACTTAAGATTGGCTTGGCTACTGCTGTAGGATTGTTTAAAGCTGTCATCGGATTTATATTAGTTTTGGCTGCGAACAAGCTCGCCAAAAAATTCGATGGGCAAATCTGGTGAGGTGGTTTTTCGTATGATTAATCTGACAATCGGTGAAAAAGTATGGCAAGCAGCCGTTTATTTTATTCTTATTTTACTATCTCTGCTTTGCTTGCTTCCCTTTCTATATGTGGTTGCTGTTTCAGTGACGCCAGAATCGGAAGTGTTAAGAAAAGGAATTGTTATTATACCAGAATCCTTTACCTTTGTAGCCTATAAAGAAGTATTCATTTCTCATGGTATAGGGCAGGCGTATAAAATTACATTGTTTCGAACGATTGTAGGCACTGCACTAAATGTGTTTTTTACGATAATAGCGGCTTATCCGTTATCCAAAAAATACTTGCCGGGACGCAGCTCATTTTTACTATTCATTGTGTTTACCATGATGTTTAGCGGAGGATTAATTCCGACTTATTTGTTAATCCGCTCACTAGGATTGCTAAACAGTCCGTGGGTATTGATTATTCCGCATCTTATTAGTGCATTTAATCTGGTGATCATTAAAGGCTTTTTCGAGCAATTGCCTGCTGAAATCGAGGAATCGGCGAGGGTAGACGGCGCAAGTGAACTTCAGTCGCTATGGAGGATCATTTTACCCCTTTCCTTGCCCGTCCTCGCCACCATTTCCTTATTTTACGCAGTGGGACATTGGAACAGTTATTTCGATGCTATTGTTTACTTAAATGATTCGAACTTAATGCCGCTTCAAGTTGTCTTGCGCAACATTCTGCTTAACGTCGCAACACAAAGCGCTGATTCGATTGCCAATTCCGGAGCGGTTAGCAAGTTCGCTGTGCAAATGGCCGCTGTCGTCGTGACTACGGTTCCGATTTTGATCGTTTATCCATTTATGCAGAAGCATTTTACTAAGGGTGTGCTCATGGGCTCGATTAAAGGTTAAAAGGCAATTCATATCTAGGTTGTTACGGGGACACCGTGATAATACATTTACAAGCAAAAGGAGAGGTCAATATGCAACGTAAGAAGATTTCATTTACTATTCTGGCTGCTATCGTAGGACTTGGAACGCTATTGTCAGGATGTGGGGAACAAGAAGAAGTTAAGCCGACAGCTTCGAGCAGCTCACCATCCACGGATAACAAGTTTGCGAACAAAATGAAAATCTCGATGTTTAACCAAGGTACTTTCAATGCTGCCGCTCCGATACCTCCACGTGATGAAGATATCCAACGCCAAATGTTGGAAGAAGCGATGAACATCGAATTGGATATGTTGATTCCTCAAGCTGGGCAAGCAACAACCAAACTGAATACGCTCATTGCAGGCGGGGATATTCCAGATTTGATCTTCTTAAAGAGCCGGGCTGACCTCGCGCAATATTATGACCAAGGCGTTCTTGCGGATTTGACACCGTATCTGGATCAGTTTCCTGAATTGCAGAAACGTTTTAGCAACGACTCCTGGGAGGCGATGTCCTATCAAGGAAAAACCATTGGAGTTCCAGGTTATGATAATGTAAACGGTATCAGTCGAAGCTTCTTCATCCGCAATGACTGGCTGAAAAAGCTGAATATGGAAGTGCCAACGACACCTGATGAGCTGTTTGAAGTTATGAAAGCCTTTACAGAGAAAGACCCGGACGGTAATGGCATAAACGATACGTACGGATTCATAGGCGGTATGAATAAAGAAGGCAATCTGCAAACCTACGGCTTCGATAGCTTGATGTGGATGTTTGGCGTCAATCCTCCCTCAGCCATTGAAGTGAAAGATAATAAACCGATATTCCTATTTATCGATCCTAAAATGAAAGAGGCGCTTGCTTACATTAATAAAATGATGGCAGCAAATGTGGTAGACCCAGACTGGGTGACGATGAATACGCCTGATTTGTTGGACCAAAAGTTATTTAAGGGTAAAGTTGGCTTCATGATAAGAGATGCCCGTAGGCTGGAACCGGATTATCAGCAGAAAATGAAAGAAGTCAGTGGAGAGGTGCCGGAATGGATAGTCATTCCTCCAATGAAAGGTCCTTACGGTGATCAAATTGTAGAGAGAAAATCGTTCCAAGGTAATTCATGGGCCATATCTAAGAAAGCGGATAAGGACAAAATCATTCGGATCTTGTCTATGCTGAATTATCTCTTTACGGACAAAGAAGCATATCCGAATTTTGCATACGGAATTAAAGGGATTCATTGGGATTTGGTGGACGGCAAGATCAAAAATAAAACCTCCGAATTATCGAAGGAAATGAAAGAAAAGTACCTATGGGTCGATCATTATAGAATGCCGCGCCATGGTGATGATGCTGAGTACTTCAGCTTTCAGAATCCTAAGACGACAGAAGCTTTCATGAATAATCAGAAATATGTGGGGCCAACGTTGCCAGGGAATTTATTGACCGCAGACCCCAGCGATACCTTGGCGGCTGACCGCACACGTTTCATTAATGAAAGCTTAGTCAAATTTATGACGGGCAAAGACCCTCTTTCCAACTGGGACAATTTCCTACAAACGTTGGATACCAAGTTTGACATGCAGAAATATAAGGATACAGCAATCAAGCAATTTAAAGAAGCCGGCATCATCAAGTAAAATAAACGAAGAGAGTGGCTATTCGTAGCCCCTCTCTTTATTGTCATATGCTATTCTTAGTGTAATACGGAATTAAAAGGAAGATGATCGATGCGAAGAAGAATCAGCTTGCCTTTAAAATTATTTTTTATCGTGTTTGCGTTTGTGTTAAGCTGCATAATCTTGATAAGCCAATTGTCTTATCGCTATATCCAAAAGGAAATAAGAACCAATGATATTTATTACACCAACCAAATACTTGACAAGGTCGATCAGTATTTCACGGTTAATTTTTCCTCCTTTCAGACGATCTTGTTCTCGGTCGAAACATCGGTGAAAGCCAACATTGACAATACGGAAGTGATTAAAAAGCAATTAAGAGAGCTATATGAACTCAACAGTAATTACGTCAGTAATATTTATTTGATCAAAAGCGATTTATCCATTCTAGGCGGAAGTACACCTACCCGAATATTCGATGAACCTTTATCTGAAAGAGAACCTTTGTTTGATGCGGCTGACAAGAACAGAAGGACTACATTTGTCAGTGATCCTTACAAATCTAAGTACTCCGGCTGGACAGTTACGATGGTTCGATATTTGAACGGCGCTCCGTTTCCTATGGCCATCGCGGTAGATTTGGATCTAAATGCCATTGAAGAAACCTTGTTCAAGATTAATAAACAAGAACAAATGAATCTGACTCTGATCACCGCATCAGGTCAAATCATTGCCGGATTTTCTGAAAATAAAGGACCACTGAATAATCAAGATCAACCTTTTTCAATCGGGGAAACGTCAGCGGAACAAATTCTGGATACTACAGAAACAAGCTTTCAACTTCATACCAAGGATGGCATTCCGGTCTCCATTCTGAAAAAACCGACGGAGAAATTCAACTGGACCATCATCTCGATCAACGATGAATCACGCTTGAAAGTTGCTTTGTCCAGATTGGAAACCTATTATATCGAGCTTCTAGCTGCAGGTCTTCTCTTAAGTTTGTTCATTTCTTTTTTTATTGCCAAATATATAAGAAACCCACTCTATGCGCTCAAAACAAAAATGAAGCGGGTGGAGCAAGGCTTCCTCACAACTACAATAACGATTAACCGAAACGATGAGTTTGGAGATCTTTCCCGAGCCTTCGATCGTATGCTGCTGCAAATCGTGGAACTGATTCGGCGAGCGGAGCTTCATAATGAACTTGAGCGCAAGCTGGAAATCCAAGTGCTGCAGTCACAAATAAATCCTCATTTTCTGTATAACACGCTTGGTTCTATCAGCAATGTTATACGCCTCGGACAAATAGAGAAAGTAGATGTGGTGATCGGGTCTCTCATTTCATTATTGGAATACGGGATTGATGACGCTTCAGAGAAAGTTTCACTACATCAGGAATTGCGAAATGTATCGGACTATATCGAGATCCAGAACATCCGCTATAACAGGAACTTCCACTTGATTGAAAATATCGAAGCAGGGTTAATAGATTTTCCGGTTTTTCGAATGCTGCTGCAGCCCCTTGTGGAGAATAGTATCTTCCATGGTTATAACGGAGGGGGGATCGAAGGCCCTATTACTATTCATGCGTACAGGGAGGGCGGCATCGTCATAATAGAAGTAGTTGATCAAGGCGAGGGAATTCCAACTGATAAAATAAAGCATATTTTAACTTCAGAACCTAGTGATGTGGTAGTGAAAAGGAAAAGAATCGGGTTAAATAATATTCATGGCCGAATAAGACTTCACTACGGAGAACAGTTCGGGCTCCAAATCATAAGCATACCTAAGGAAATAACCCGTGTTCGCGCTTTATTCCCAGCAGGCTTGTTTAAAGGAGATGCATGATGGTGAGAGACTACACCTGCTTCATTGTTGACGATGAAGATCTAATCATTCAGAGATTGGAATTGTTTTTTAACGAGCTCTCCCATAGGGATAGGCGATTTCTTTTAGTGGGAAAAGCGAATAATGGGCTGAAGGGGATAGAGGAGATCGTAAAGCTTAAGCCGGATATCGTGATATCTGATATCGTTATGCCTCGAATGGATGGAATTTCCATGATTGAGCAGCTAAAGCCAGAGCTTCCTCATACCCAATACATTCTTTTGACCGCCTATTCATCCTTTGAATACGCCCAGAGAGCTATTCAAGCCAACGTATTGGAGTACATTGTTAAGGTTCCGCTCAGGGAAGCGGATTTGGATCGAGCTTTAGACAAGGCAGCCGGGATTTTAAATGAGGTTAAGAAAAAAGAAGCGGAAATTCAATCGTTAAACGTATCCGTGCTTGAAAATAAATATAGAGTCCGCAAGCAATTTTTTAACGAGCTTATCAGAGGCGAAATTCCTTCTCATCGGGCATCGGAATTTGCCAATCGCATGCAGTTCCATTTCTTTCAAGCCAACTATTGCTGCTTCATTGTTGAAATGAATCTGTATGAAAGTTTCCGAAACGAATACTCAGCGGCTGATCAAAACATCTTGAAATATGCGATAACGAATATAATCGAAGAAACTGTGATGAATGGTGGCAGAGGTGTAGCTGCGGATCTATCCGATAATCGTTTTATTGGCTTTCTTTCCTGGGAAAATAATCGCAGTGATATGGAAACGGAATATGCTTGCCAGACATTGGGGGGGCAGATCGTCTCCCATTTGCATCAATATTTGAATCAAAGGGTATCCGTCGCTTTTGGAGGTCCGCACCGAGGCTGGGAATCCATCAAACAAGCGTACACAGAAGCTAAAAATGTGAGTGAGGATTTCTATTATCATACAGAGAAAGTAGTAAAAACACCCGTGCATCGGTTCCATTACCATAATGACAGAAAAGAGGACTTTCAGCAGAAACTGGCTGATTTTCTTGCTTGGGTGAAAAGAAAGGTTTCCAAGGAAGAGCTGGAGAAAGAATTTGCTGATTTGAACCAATTTGTTACGGACCATAAAATCCATAAGTCCATCATGGCGCCCATGCTTCGAGACTTGTACAGAGACATTACTGTGAAGTTTAAATCGGGGAACAAGTTGACCACGGAAGTAGCAGAGTTTCCCATAGAATTTATGGCTTTTCGGGAGCAGCTTGCCTATATTGGCGATTGCACATTCGAATATGCACACGCTGGCCAACTTGTACATCGTGCAGAAATCATGAGTGCTATGCGGTTTATAGAGAAAAACCTGAGACAGCGATTAACGTTGGAGGCTATTGCCGAGCAAGTGAATTTAGCACCGTCGTATTTTAGCAGCTTATTCAAAAAAACAATGAACGAAGGCGTTATCAGCTACATCAACCGTAAAAAAATTCAATTAGCTCTCGAGCTGTTAAATGTTCAGGATTATTCTTTATTGGAATTGTGCGAGGAAGTGGGAATCGTCAATGAAGGTTATTTTTGCAAATTATTTAAAGAATATACGGGTGATACTCCTAAGCAATATCGGATAAAAATGACACGGTATGAATCCAAATAAGGTTGCTGAGAATGTATGAATTTTTCGCGAAATCATGTAAAAAAAAGGGGATCAAAAGGATTACCATGATAGAAGTATCTAATCGTGGAGGTTATCAAAATGGAGCTTATTAAAGCAGATGTAACCGTCGTAGGCGGAGGTATTGCTGGGATATGCGCTGCCATTGCTGCCGCACGCCAAGGGCTGCAGGTTTCACTTATTAATGATCGACCGGTTCTTGGAGGAAATGCGAGCAGCGAAGTCAGGGTTCATATCAACGGGTCGGCATATCTCGGAAACAGTCCATCCTATTATGCACGCGAGGGCGGGTTGGTGGAAGAACTCAAATTGAAGATTTTTCACTATAATCCGTTGTACAACAAGAAGCTTATGCTCTCGCTTTCGGATACGGTCTTGTTGGATATGGTCTATGATGAGCCTAACATTTCTCTATTTCTGAATACATGCGTGCATGAAACGGGCATGGAGAATGGCAGAATTAAATGGGTGGAGGGCCTTCAATTGGCTTCCGAAAGAAAATTTCGTTTTGAAAGCCGAACCTACATCGATTGCTCCGGAGATGGAGTTGTCGGATATCAAGCAGGTGCTCTCTTCCGATGGGGGAGAGAAGCGAAGCATGAATACAACGAAGAATTGGCTCCTGAAGTGGCGGACCATTACACCATGGGCGATACGATCCTGTTTCAAGCCCGTGACGTAGAATATTCCGTTCCATACAAAAGGCCTGGCTTTGCGTATGATATTACGAAGTTGGCCTTTTTCGATAGTATCAGAAAAGGCTTAAACCATCGGGTTTTTCCAAGAAAAATCAACGGGCTTGGCGGATTGTGGTGGCTGGAATACGGCGGACATATGGATATTATCAAGAATAATGAAGACATCGCATTGGAACTGCGGAAATTGCTGTACGGGATTTGGGATTATATCAAAAATAGCGGCGAATTTGATCATGTAGACAATCTCATCTTGGATTATGTATGCCCGATTCCGGGAAAGCGGGAGTCGAGGCGGTTTATAGGGGAACACATGTTGTCTCAGAACGATCTTACAGCAAAGCCGCATTTCGAAGATGCTGTATCCGTCGGAGGATGGTATATGGATTTACATGCGAATAAGGGCATCTACGATGAGGGCCCGGCTACAGCATGGAATTTCGTGCCTGGATTGTACAATATTCCTTTCCGCAGTTTATATTCACGAAATATTCCTAATCTCATGTTCGCTGGTCGCAATATAAGTGCTACCCATGTGGCTTTCGGATCTACAAGGGTCATGGCAACCTGCGGTTGTATGGGGCAGGCGGTTGGAACGGCTGCTTCGCTATGCTTGAAATATGAGGTAGACCCGGCGGCTATCGTCGAAGCTCATATGGGGGAGCTGCAGGCGCTGCTGCTTCGAGACGGGCAAACGATTGTAGGGCTTCAAGAGGAATTGGATCCTTACTTCGCTGACGGATTAACTATTCGTGCCTCGTCTCAGCGCAGCTATGAGAATCTTCATCCAACCGAAGAGATTTCCTTGGAGAAAGGGTTATGTTTGGCCTTGCCGATTCAGACATCGGTGGCTGAAAGCGTACGAATCAAAATTAAAAATATGTCCGAGCATTCGGAAACGCTGCATGTGAAGCTGTTTGGCGGGGAACGGAAGGAAAACTACATTCCCACCTGCGAGTTGAAAGACTACCGCTTGGTTATTGCAGCCGGTCATGACGACTGGATTACGCTAGACTTGGGCTGCAAGAAACCGGCTGACGACAAAATCTACATCGTATTGGAAGGTACGGCGAGCATTGCCGTATACGGCAATGAAGAGAAAATGACAGGAGCGGTCAGCTTCCATTATAAGCCGGAAGAGCCGTCCAGGCTGAAGAAATTCAATAAGAGCATTTGCTTCAAGGATCTGTTACCATCCCAGAATATGTATAATCCTGAGAATGTCGTCAACGGCTTCTCCAGACCTTATGGTCTGCCGAACGGCTGGATTTCTGAACGTACGGAAGGACAGGAATGGTTGGAATTCTGTTTTGCAGGCCCCAAAAATGTAGACGAAATCCATCTTGTTTTCAATTCACAGTTGGATTTGGAGCATTTCGACCATCCTATCGAGCCACTTATCCAAGATTATGATGTAACCTTAACCTTAGAAGACGGAACCGAGAGTGAAATTATAATCCGTGGGAATTATCTTACGTTGAATAAACATAAAGTGGATGCGACACGTGTAACCCGAATCCGGTTTGATTTCTGCGCAACATATGGTTCTCCTTATTATGAAGTGTTTGCTGTAAAATGGTTTGCTCCTAAAACGATAAGTGAGGTCAGGTGAAGTCGTGATGAAGGAATTATTCCCTCGAAGAGGGCTGCCTAATGTCATTCATAAGCTGGAAAATGGGGATACAGTAACAATCGTCTATTTTGGTGGCAGTAATACGCGTTCTGAAGGATACAGGGTTATGACGGCGGATTGGCTTCGAGGGCAATATCCCAATGCGGATATCCGCTCTGTGAATGCAGGCATTTCTGGGACAGGATCGGACCTCGGCTGCGCCCGTTTGGAGATGGATGTGCTGCGTCATCAGCCTGATCTCGTGTTTGTTGAATTTGTTGGTAACGATGGCGGAGTTCCCGAATCCAAGGCGCGGATTGAAGGAATTGTCCGTCAGATCCGCAAGTGGAGCCGGTTTACCGATATCCTGTTCGTTTATACGCTGAAGGAGCGGGATGTGGTCGGATTTCAGTCAGGGGAATACCAGAAGGGGGCTCTCATGCAAGAGGAAGTGGCCGATTATTACGGTATTCCTTCGATTCATCTGGGCGTAGCGGTCAGTCATTTGGTGTCCGAGGGAAAGCTCATTTTCACCTCAAGCGCAGACCAGTCCAATCCCGGAGCCGTCATTTTTACGCATGATTCGATTCATCCGACAATTCCCGAAGGACACCAGATTTACACGGATACAATCACCCGGTCGTTTGAGAATATTAGCGAACTTCGAGGTCGCGTGGGAAGGGTCGAACATCACTTGCCTCAGGACCCTTTGGTCCCGGTCAATCCTTGGGAGTATGCGACCATGCTGTCACTGGATAGTCTTACTCATTTTTCCGCAGGATGGTCTTACATGACTCCCGATGATTTTGCTTTAGTGCGCGAGTACAATTGGTTGTTCCCCGGCCTATGGCGAGCAGTCGATCCTGGAGAGGCTATCACGGTGCAGTTCGAGGGAACCCATATCGGGTTATTCGATATCGGGGGGCCTGATTCTGGCAGATTGAAGGTGTCGGTGGATGGTGGGGAACCCTTTCTTGTCGATCGATTCACACCACACAACGATCATAATCGAAATCAGTATGTATTCTTGCCGGAGCTTCCGAATGGGAAACATACGGTTCGTTTCGAAGTCGATACCGAGAAGACAGACAAAGCGGCCGTGTTTGAGGCATGCGGCAATGAACGAAGTAGAGAGCATGTTCTGCAGCATCCAGATTGGTACGATCAAACGGTGATCCAGCTTGGGAAGTTGTTATTGGTGCAGCCGCCATTATAATTGATAGCCTAAAAAGAGGAAGATCAATAGTTCCTCAACCAGTGCTGCTATGGCAAACTTTTGTTAACGGGTAGCAAAAGCTCAACATTATGACCATGAACAGAATGTAAAGGCTTATTGGTAGTCTGTTCAGTTAAAGGCTAAAATACAACTGAAGGAATTTCGGGAAATATGGGGAATTCTATCTTTATCCCATATGGGAGATATCACAAAAGTGAGGGAGATACAATGAGTCAAACCGCAAATAAATTGGAAAAAGAAATAACAAAAAAAGTGCGGATGAAATACCTCTTACATTTACCAGATCATTATGAAAAAGAATCCTCAATTAAGTGGCCTTTAATCTTATTTCTTCACGGGGCAGGTGAACGTGGAGATGATTTGGAGTTGGTAAAAGTACATGGAATTCCTATGATAGCAGAACGCGATCCTTCTTTTCCATTCATTACGATTTCCCCTCAATGCCCGGAGGATTCTTTTTGGAATGTTGAACAAGACGGATTGATGGCATTAGTAGATGAGATCATTGCAAACTACAACGTAGATCCAGATCGGTTATACTTGACGGGGCTAAGCATGGGTGGTTATGGGACGTGGCACTTAGCAGCAGAATATCCAGGAAGGTTCGTGGCTATCGCTCCAATATGTGGTGGAGGTAACCCCAACCGGATACATGAACTAATAGGAACACCCACCTGGGCATTCCATGGCGCGAAGGATGATATAGTTCCTATTGCTGAATCTAAAAAAATGGTAGACGCACTTCGCGAAAACGGTGGAAAAGTCTCTTTCACAATCTATCCTGAGTCGAATCACAACTCCTGGACAGAAACATACGATAATCCGGAATTATATAGCTGGTTTCTAGGTCATTCTTTAACGGTAAGGAAATGAAGTTGTTTTTACACTAACGGGTAACTTTAGCTCAATAATCATCAGGAAAGGCTGTCGACAGCAATGGATCGGCGGCCTTTTTCAACTAACTGGCAGGAGTGCGTGAGCTGATGAAGAACTTTAATAAACGATGAATTGCAAAGGAGAGATGGTCAACTGAATCAAGAGATAGTCATTAATTTACCGTTAAAGCCTCATGAAGTTCCAACTTTAAGAGAACTGGTGGGTTGGGATGGTCGGCATTCTGATTATCCAATTTTATTTGATCGTTGCAATTTTTGGGCTGGACTCAAGGATGAAAAGAATGAACTAATAGCATTTGGTTATATTGCAGGAATGGGATTACAACATGGATATATGGAAGATATCATTGTACATCCGCAACATCAGAGAAAAGGAATAGGTCAAGCCTTAGTAAAGAAATTACTTCAAGAGGCTGAACGTTTTGGGTTAGAGATTGTAACATTGACTTATGATTCAAAACATAAAGCGTTGTACTCAGATTGTGGGTTTGTTCCTTGTTCCGGAGGACTCTGGAGGAGAAAAGACTAAACTAACTGGGAACTTTACCACAATAACAATTAGGAGAAGGTAGCCAGTATTATCGTCTGCCTTTTCCCTGCTAAAGGGCAGAGTAGCGTAACAAAATGCTTCCTTTTTAGTTAATGTAATAAGGAGTGAGACAATGAGGAGTATTTCTTTTGTTTTTCTAGCATTGATTTTTTTATTAAGTGGATGTAGTAGCAATCCAACCGAAGAAAGAAGTAAATCAATGCTCTATGATTTTAGTGAACCGTTTAGATTTCCATTTGAAGTTAATGAAGTTCGTACGGAGATAGCAATTGATAATCCAGATGTACTTCAACAATATGTTTTTCATTATGACGGATTGTCAAGCTAAGCGCGACAGTTCGTCCATGAATGCTTCGTGAGCAGATTTCCAGCCAAGACATTTAC
>NZ_JBYTDY010000029.1:0-32883 GCF_058791835.1 Paenibacillus sp. EB106-04-04-XG159
CATGAACCGCCGTATACCGAACGGTACGTACGGTGGTGTAAGAGGACGGGGGCTAGTCGCCCCCTCCTACTCGATTTAATGAGCAGGATAGTTCAAAAGTTTCGCGAATACCCTGTATATGGAATTATTTACTAAATTCGTGAATAAGACGTTATAGGAAATCAATGCAAAACAAAAAGATTACTGAAATATTCTTAAGCTTTGGAGCAAGGACGATGTATTTTGTTCTGCTAATGGGTGGAAGAAAGATAGAAGCGCTGAGGAAATAAATAAGTGGTGGAGTAATTATGTTAATAATGAATCAGAAGATTTCATTAGAAAGGGTATTGAGTATAACGAGAAATTAGTGGGATATGAAGATTTAGCATGTATTAAAGATTTATCTGCGGAAATAGGTATTACAATTGGTGAGAGTACTTTTTGGGGCAAGGTAACATATGAGGGCGTATATTTCGGAGTTGACGGGTGATTTTTATGGGAATAGCTAATAAGTTTTCATTTGCTGATGGAAGCATCAAGGAAATAACGATTTTGCATGGTGAAGTATATGTTACTTTCATAACATGGAACAAACAAAAGATAAAATTAAGGTTTAAAACCTGCTGGAGATTGGTGGATTTTTATTCTGTTGGACAAGACATTGTTGAAGTCGTAGTGAAAGATGATACCGAACAGCTAAGAGTAGTTAGGAATGAACATATTACCAATGGTTCAGGTGCGGAAAATGAGCTAATGGGATTAAGGCATTTTTCATTTATTAGCTCCTGGGGTACAAATTCAATTCTCGATATTGTAGCTAACGAACTTGAGATACTTGAAGATTGACCTTTATCGACAAATCGCAAAGAATATTCCAATAGTTTTTTTCATAATATCGCTCCTTTGTGGGACTTAGATGTGTAAGCGATACAACCAACGGTTGTATACTTATCAACTTTACTTACATTGCGTCAATTGGGTACCGTATGCAATGATACAGTCATCACATATGAGGTGGTGCAATCCACATGGTAGAAGAGATAAAGTTTCACGAAAGTATAAAGATACTTCGATCGGAACGACATATGACTCAGCAGGAGTTAGGAGATCTTCTAGGTGTGACCAGCCAAGCTGTATCCAAATGGGAGACCGGACTAGCCACTCCAGACATAACCTTATTGCCGAAGATTTCTAAGTTGTTCAATTGTACAATTGATTCTTTATTTTTCGGCGGTGTTGGCTCTGATTCGAAAGACAGCAAGACAATGACAAGGGTAGATTTTGCTGAAGCGAAGATCGAATGTTCCAATCTCCGGGGCATCGTTATGCGCGATGTCGTTATGGATGGCGCCGAAATATTTGATAGCCGATTAAACGGAATGCGAATTCACCATGGCGGCATGGCGAATCTGTCTTTAAGACATCTTGATCTTGATGGACTATCGCTCGGGTTTAGTCAGATGAATGGTGCTGTTATTCATGATCTGGGTGGACACACTTCGCCTATTCGATTCGCTGAGAATGATTTCAAGAAAAGCACCGTTGACAGGTGTGACCTGGCCAATGTCGAGTTAATCAACTGTAATCTGTCAGGGTTACGAATTAATGGTTCCACACTAAGAGATAGTTGGTTGCTTCAGCCGGAGGAATATGAGCCTATACATATAGAGGCTGTTGATTTCCATGATAGCGTAATTACGAACAGCAATCTGTCGGGAGTTCGCATCGAAAAATGTGTAATCGATGGGTTAACGATTAACGGGGTCCCAGTGGAACAAATGATCGCTGCCTATGATCAGATCCATGATAGTAAACGTTAAAACCCTGTATTGAGCTAACAGGCAGGAGAAATCACTAACTAAGTAAGGTGGCGAGCAAAACGACTCACTGAGTGTATAAAGCAGTGGGTCCCTTTTTTTAGTTGGATTTATTCATTCCACTAATTGAGATCAAGAACTGAAGATCGATTATTTACAATGCGAACTAATGTGCGGTATATTTATTTCGAGGAATTATTTACCTAATAATCAAATTTGGTGGTGGTAAAAGAATGACTGAAGTAGTTGAACAACAAGTTGAAAGAATTGACGCGGTGTTCTTACCTGTCAAGAACCTCGAATCATCTTTAACATGGTATCAAGAATTGTTTGGGTTTAAATTGCGTTGGAAAAATGAACGTATGGCGGGTCTCGCAATTGCTTCTAATTGCGGATTTCATCTTGTTCAAGTTAATAACCACACTCCGAACGTTGACTATGTGCCGTTCAACTTTGCTACCAAAGACATACAAAGGTTACATCAGACATTGAAAGAAAATGGCGTTAAAGTAACGGATATTGATTCCGATACAGATTTTAAAGAAATGAAACTGTTTGATTTTTGGGATTTAGATGGAAATATCATCAATGTAATTGCTATATAATTAAGTTTTATAGATGTAATGGAACATGATAGTCAACCGAACAGTTCGCCGCTGCTGCTTTTTCATTGAAATAACGAGCAGGATAAATACGTGAAATTAATCCTAACATATCGAAATTATATGGATTCGAAAATTTAGAGAGGGGTATTGAAATGAACGAGACTATGATTTCTTCTTTGCCAGAGATGGAGGCTGTGATTGTTGAGCATGGAGAGTTGAAATTAATTGGTATCCCATGTATCGGACTAAATGATATGAGTGGTAAGTACCATCATGCGAAGGACAGCTTGCTGGGGCTCTCCACTTACATGCCTCAAATCATCGACGTTTCCGTTCAGTATGGTGTGTGGCCGCAGGCACCTGGACAGAATACACCAAATACGCATGCATACCTTCTGTGCGTAGAGGTCACCACTTTTGAAGGCGTGCCAGAGTGGTTTTCGCGCATGACCATTCCAGCGCAACGCTGCGTTGTCGCTGCAAGTAGAACTGGGGATTTTGACGGCGCTGGACAAGTAATTGATGCTTATATTTCAGAGCATGGTATAAGAGTAGATGCTCAGGGACGTAATTATACAATCTGTGAACGATACCGTTACAATGCTGAAGGGTTCGCAAGATATTCACTGCCGATTGTTTCAGAATAACCATTTTGAAATATACGTTTAATAACGTAGAACATCTTAATAAACAACCAAAACGAGGCTGCCGTGTTTGATCGGTAGCCTCGTTACGCTAATGAGCAGGATATTATCTATGAACTGTTAACTGAAAGATAATTAGCTCTAGGGGGATGAAGCAATGCTTGGTCTACCGAAAGGGAAACTTTATTATGGTTGAAAGGAAGGTCTTTGTGTGGCAAAAAAGAAAATAGTGAAGAAAATCAACAAGATTCTCCTGACTGCGATAGGCGGAATTGCGCTTATTTTGGGTGTTTTGGCGAGTTATATTTATTTCTTCATACTTGAAAAGCCTGCTGAACCGGATAAATGGGCTGCTGCGGAGCACTATGTCTGGAATAAAATCAAGTTTGACCAGGATGCACAAGTAATTTCTGCCGACGGTTCGGAATACTATTTACTTGCCAATAAGGGAGCAGCTACTGAAGATAAATTGATCATTTATTTTTCTGGGGGCGGTGTGGCCTGGGATGCGGTGACTGCCGCGCAGCCGATCAGTCTGAGTAATGTAATGAAGAACGGTGAGATCAAATATTACTTTCCGAACATTCCATTCTTTAAAGTAAGTACGCTTGGCGGCCTATTGAAAAATAATAACCCTGACAATCCGTTCAAGGATTGGAATATTGTATATATCCCTTATTCTACTGGTGATCTGCATATCGGGAATACATCCAAGGAATATACGGACGCCAAAGGCAAGCCGTTTACAATGCGTTACAACGGGCAAGCCAATACGCGCGCAGCATTGGAATGGATTACAGACCATTTCGCTTCGCCGGAAAAGATCCTCATTGCGGGAGAAAGCGCCGGAGGATTCGGAGCTGCTTTCTGGACGCCTGAGATTGCGAAACGCTACCCAGATGCCCGCATTTATCAATATTCGGACAGCTCCTACTTAAATGCCGACCGCTGGCCGGATATTATCGATAACGAATGGAAGGCCAACTTTGCAGCAACCTTTGGTTATGAAGTTCACGGCGATTTGATTTCGTCCGTACTCGCGGCGAACCGCAAGCTGCTCCCGGACAATGCGGTACTTTTGCAGTCCAATACGCTTTATGATGAGCTGCTGTTCGACTTTGAAAAGGATTTGAATGGTGACGTTTTGGACGATGACGAATATGTGCATCGCTGGTCGGCCCGCATGTTGCAATCTGCCAGAGAGCTAACAGAAGTATTGCCAAGCTACTATTATTACATCACTGATTACGGTCTTAACGAGAAGACGGGCAGAACTCCACATACACTCTCCCCATTAAATCATTTCTACAAAACCGAACAGGACGGGGTGAAGCTGATGAAGTGGCTGGACGATGCCGTGAATAAGGATGAAAATTACTCCGTGGGGCGGCATTTTGTAGAGAAAGAGGGCTGACGCTGTCGGTTGTAAGGAGATACGGTATGTACGGCAGTTTGCCGACAACAGCAGAAATATAGTTATTACATGCCCAGCAGGTATTTGTTCGATTAAGCTAATTGGCAGTTTTGCTTAATAATTGTTTTACTACTGCAAACGAATAGAAGCAGATGGCCTAAGTGCCACCTGCTCCACATTTGGGGATACGATAATTAGATGTCGAGTTTACGTTCACCAATCCATTTCACCATTGCAGGGTCTCGATGTGAAAAGAACAGGCTCTGTTTCGTATCTAACGTAGCAATTGACTCCATATCCTGCTGGCTTAATTCAAAATTAAAGATGTTGAAGTTTTCAACCATTCTTTCTTTACGAACAGACTTTGGTATCACAACAACTTCTCTTTGCGTCAACCAACGTAAAACCACTTGAGCGACGGATTTATTATACTTTTTAGCTATGGATAACAATAACTCATTTTGGAACAAGTTGTTTTTTCCTTCAGCAAATGGTGCCCAGGATTCGATCTGAACATTATTTTCTTTCATGAATTTTGCATGTTCGATTTGCTGGTTGAATGGGTGCGTTTCTACCT
Source organism: Paenibacillus sp. EB106-04-04-XG159 (assembly GCF_058791835.1). Lineage (NCBI taxonomy): Bacteria > Bacillati > Bacillota > Bacilli > Caryophanales > Paenibacillaceae > Paenibacillus > Paenibacillus sp. EB106-04-04-XG159. Next base: position 5,037 of record NZ_JBYTDY010000029.1, read on the forward strand.
GATTTACGGCAGGAACGACTTCATTATGAATAATTAAATCGATTAGGCGGTCTTCATGGAAGTTGCTGACGCCGATTGCACGCACCTTTCCTTCACGATACAACTCCTCCATAGCGCGCCAAGAACCAAACACATCGCCATACGGCTGATGAATCAAATACAAATCCAAATAATCCAATTGCAATCTTTCTAGTGATCTTTCAAATGCCTTTTTTGTGCGCTCGTAGCCTGTATCCTGAACCCAGAGTTTCGTAGTAATAAATAACTCTTCTCTTGCCACGCCACTGCGTTTGATCGCTCTGCCAACAGCTTCTTCATTTAGATAAGAGGCAGCGGTATCAATCAGCCGATAGCCTGCCATAATAGCGTCATAAACGCTTTGTTCACATTCATATGAGTCTGTAATCTGAAAAACGCCAAAACCAAGGATAGGCATCTCAATACCGTTGTTCAAAGTTACTCTTTGCATGAAAAGTCCTCCAATTATTTATCCGACTTAATCATATCCATAACAGACACCATTATTACATCCTTATTATGCACCTGATGACAAAGCAATCGTTATCCCATTCATGTCAAATGTTTGCCTAATCCTCTCACTCCCACTATTTTGAAGTGAAGAATCGATTATAATGGAACTATGAAGAATGACGGAACGAGGAGGAACAAATGTCTGAACTAATCGCTATGCAGCAAAATGAGCTTGCCAAAATTATTCAACGTTATGCAGAAAACGATGGTGTTCATACTACAGCCATTCCATCATTAGTTTTCATACGCGACTCGAATGCGTTCGTACCTCGACATGGGGTTTACAAGCCTTCCTTTTGCATAGTTGTTCAAGGCGCGAAGGAGGTTTTGCTGGGGCAGGAACGCTTCAAGTACAATCCTGCAGATTATCTTATTGCATCCGTCAACTTGCCTGTTACTGCTCAAGTCACCGAAGCTACTCAAGACGTTCCTTATTTGGGTTTCAAACTTGAATTTTCTGCGAATCAAATTCTAGAGGTTTTACTTGAATCTAAAATTTCAGAAGGAGCGAAAGAGAACGCAAAGCGAGGTATGTTTGTTAGCCAGTTAGAGCAACCTTTGTTGGATGCAGTCATCAGGTTAGCTCGTTTGCTGGACAACCCGAAGGATATTCCCATTCTTGCGCCGCTGTTTACGAAAGAAATTCTGTATAGGGTTCTGCAAGGTCAACATGGTGCTAGGCTTCAACAAATTGCAATTGAGGGTAGTTCCGCCCATCAAATAAAGGACGTTATTGAACATATAACAAATAACTATGATAAGTCATTTCGGATTGAAGAACTAGCGGAAATAGTGAATATGAGTGTCTCAACGCTACATAGACACTTCAAAGAGGTAACCGCTATGAGTCCTATTCAGTTCCAGAAAGAATTAAGGCTTCAGGAAGCCCGTCGCCTATTATTAACCGAGTCAGTAGATGCTACTGATGTGGCATTTCGAGTAGGGTATGAAAGTTCCTCACAATTTAGCCGCGAGTATTCCCGAATGTTTGGCTTCCCACCTAGACAAGATGTAAAGCGTTTGAAAGCATAAAGGAGAGTACGAAACCACGGTAAATTGAGTATGGGGCTAAACTAACGGGAAACGAGTGCTTCAAAACGGAGGCTATCGATGCACATCCTGCTCAACTATTGGGCAGGTTAATGACGCGGGATTTACCATTTGGCGGGAAAGTATATAGGTAATACGAAGGAGGGCGTTGTTTTGAATTACCAATTACCGAAACACTGTATATCAGTCTCCGCTTTGATTACTAATGAAAAAGATGAGGCTCTTTTACTAAGAACACATTGGCGATCTGATACTTGGGAAATGCCAGGTGGTAATTGTTGATCATGAAAAGTTTCATCTGCCTTTTAACCTTCAAGTATCAATAAATAACTACTGGACTCACTAACCAAAGAAAAACCATATCTTACTCGAGGCGAAATATATTCAATAAAAAACATGAGTTTGTCTGAAGAGGAACTAATGATAGCATTACAAAAAAACGACTATGCTCATTTTTTGTTCTCCCAACTATAGTGGTTTATTTCTCTCGGAAACAAAATCAAAAGTTTCTTCAATCGAAATAAAGAAGAAGAAGGATAGCGAAGTAAACTTGAAACTCAAGCTGCAGTCATGGCTTGAGTTTTTTTACATGGAATCCATTGGATGATATGGCAACTTATTTTGGAATATTGTTCCATCATCCCGGTAGAACACTCTTTATAATAGGTTGAAGCAAGCGATTATCTTGTCAATGCATCTGTGCGGCTTTATAAAAAGGATATTTTCTTTATTTATTTATCAAATGAAGAAAAAACCTGTCGAAAATAAGGAGGTGATGCATCCTTCGCGTGATGCAACACGGTGAGTTTATGTTTTTCAAGTCGGTCTTCCACATACGACAGCAAACCAGGGAGGTTATTTTTAATGCGCAAATTGAAAACGTTTGCATCAATAATGCTCGTCTTTGCATTTGTTTTTGTTACGGCATGTTCGGGGTCTGAAAAACCTACTAACGATCAGGCAACGGAAAAGAATGCGGAAACGCCTAAGAACAACGCAGCCGCTCCCGAGAAGACGCCGGAACCGAAAGAACCGGAGGAGCCGAAGGTCGATCTGGGCGGACGTGAAATTCGGATTCTGCTCGACGATGCCGAGCAGCGTGGTCTGGGCGGTCCGGTCGAAGGCACGAAGTATGGGGATATGCGGATGGAGAGACAGAAGGAAGTTGAGAAGAAGTATAACGTGAAAATCGTGTATGAACCGCTCGCTTACGGGCAAGTCAACGAGAAATTGATCGCCTCAGGGCTGGCTGGCGAGCCGGTCGCCGATATTGTTGCCATCGACAAATATTTCGCGATTCCAATGATTAACCAAGGCTTTCTGCGCGAGGTAGGCGATCTATTCGATTTCAACGATCCGAAATGGCCGAAAGGGATTCAGAACTTCGGCGCATGGAACGGCAAAATGTACGGATTCACCGATTCGGTCAATGCCGGCTCGGGCATTTATTACAACAAAACGTTGTTCAAGCGCGAAGGCTTGCCTGATCCGCATCAGCTGGTCAAAGAGGACAAATGGAACTGGGATACCTTCCTGGAAATCTTGAAGAAAGCGACCAAGGATACCGATGGCGACGGCAATATCGATCAATGGGGCATCGCGAACCATGCTCCGATCATCGCCCGCATCATTATGTACGCCAACAATGGAGCGCTGGTTGAAAACCGCGACGGCAAATGGGTATTCACCGGCGATGAGCCGAATGCCGTTGAAGCGATGCGCTTCCTGTACGACCTGTTCAATACGTACAAAGTGATGATGCCGAACAAAAACGGCAATTTCGAGGATTGGATTGACTCGCAAACCGCGTTCCATACGGGCAAAGCGGCAATGGTCACCGGCGAGCTGTGGGAAGCCGGAGGACGTAAGGAAATGACGGACGAATTCGGATTCGTGTACTTCCCGAAAGGGCCTAAGGCGACCGAATACGCCAACTCGCTCGAAAATTTCTCGTTATATTTCATGCCTGCCAATGTGAAGCAGCCCGAAGTCGTCGCCCAGATCTGGAATGAACTCATTCTGTGGGATGAAACCCGCAACATCCGCAAGGAATTCAACGAGCGCAATCTGCAGGGCGCTGAAGACGTTGAAGCTGCTTTAACGATTTCCGATTGGGTCAATCCTGTGCCTTGGGCTGGCGTAGGCGATATCGGTGGGAATTTATCTCCTGCGGTATGGAACTTTGTTCGAAACGGCAGTACTCCGGAATCCGAAATGGAAAAAATCAAGCAACCGATCCAGAAAAATTTGGACGATATCTTAAACAAAGTGAAAAAGTAATCCAGCAGGATTGCTGGATGGATAGAGTGCTAAAGCGCTAGACCGAATGGCCTATCCCCATCTGCCCGCAAGGGATGCAGTATAGATGCCTGGCGACGGAGCGGATGGGGATTGCCTTCGGGTATGTCTGGGACAGTGGTGAGCAGGTAAGGAAGGAGAGCTGGGCGTGCGGATCTTACAGAGAAAGCATATTGCTGCTGTTTCCATAATAGCGATTGTTGCCGTATGGATCGTCACCTCTTTCATATCGTCGGATGAGCCGGCAATTAAAGCGAAAGAAACGGCGGCAGCCGGGATGGAGGCGGATCGGCCGGAGGCTGCGCTGGGCAGCCCTTCATCATCTGCGCTTCGGTATGAACAATATAAAGCCCGCTACCTGAATGTGGTCCGTCCGGACAGGATTGGCCGAATCGAAGCGGAATCGTTCGCGGGTACTGAAGGAATGAAGGCGGATATTCTGGATTCATTCGAACAAGCGGCTGGCCCTGTCGTGCGGACGGAAGAATCGGGATCGATTTATTGGGACATCGATGTTCCGGAAGACGGGCTGTATCACTTCGGCTTGCGTTATTTCCCGGTAGCTGGGAACAGCTCGCCCATCGAACGGGAATTTCGGATCGATGGCGCGCTCCCGTTCGAGGAAGCGAACAGACTCGTCTTTTCGCGAGTATGGCGCAATGAAAAGCCGGACGTGCAGCGCGACCGCAACGAGAATGAATTAAGGCCGAGGCAAGTCGAAAGTCCCATGTGGCAGGATAAGAGCTTCAGCGACGCGGAGAGCTATTTGCAGGAGCCGTTCTCCTTTTATATGACAAAGGGCAAGCACCGGATCGAGCTGGTCTCGCTCCGTGAGCCGATGGTGATCGATTATTTGCAGTTCTATCAAGAGAAGCAGCTTCCGTCCTACGAGGAGCTTGCTGGAAGTTACGACGCGCAGGGCTACAAAGAGACGAAGGACATTGTGATCAAGCTTCAAGGTGAACATGCGCTCTATAAATCGAGCCCTTCCCTGTACCCGATCAACGACCGGTCGAGTCCGGGAACGGAGCCCTACCATGTGTCGAAGATTCGGATGAATTCAATCGGCGGGATCAATTGGAAAATACCCGGTCAATGGATCACTTGGGAGATGGACATTCCCGAAGACGGCCTATACGAGATCGGTTTCCGTTATAAACAGAATCTGTCCCGTGGAGTGAACGTCGTACGCAAGCTGTATATCGATGATCAAATTCCGTTCAAGGAAGCGGAACACATCACCTACCAGTACGATGGCGCGTGGCAGGTCGGCGTCGCCGGTCAAGAAGATCGCCCCTTTTTGTTCTACCTGACCAAGGGCAGGCACGAAATCAAGCTCGAGGTGACGATGGGCGAGCTCTCGGAGGTCATCCAATCGGTACGCAAGAGCATTCAGGAGCTCAATAAGCTGTACCGGCAAATTATTATGATTACCGGAACGGAGCCGGACGCTTACCGCGACTATCAGCTGGAGAAGCTGCTTCCGGGAATGACGGATCTGTTCCTGAAACAGAGCCAATTGCTCGAGGCAGCGGCAGACGACATGGACCGGTTGATCGGAGTGAAGAGCGAAAGCGCCACAATTCTGCGCACGACATCCTATCAGCTGGGAGACCTCGGCAGCCGTCCGGAGACGCTGACCAGCCGCTTGAAGAATTTCAAGGATAATGTAACATCGCTCGGAACGTGGCTGCTTACTATCAATCAACAGCCGCTCGAGCTCGATTATTTGTTCGTCAAATCGCCGGATGCCGATACGCCGAAAGCCAATAAGGGATTTTTCGGCCGGCTGAAGCATGATGTGCTGTCCTTCACTTCCTCGTTCACCGAGGATTATAACAATGTCGGAAGCGGCTCCAAGGATGACTCCGTTGTCGTGTGGGTCAACGGCGGCCGCGATCAGGCGCAGCTGATCCGGTCGATGATCGATAACTCGTTCACGCCTCAGACAGGGATCAAGATCGACCTGCAGTTGGTGGACAGCAAGGTGCTGCTGCCGTCGACCTTGGCGGGCAAAGGTCCCGATGTCGCGCTGTCAACGGGCGAAGTCGTCAACTTCGCGATGCGGCACGCGCTGGAAGATTTGTCGAAATACCCGGGCTTTGACAAGGTTCGGCAGCGTTTCATGGACAGCGCCTTCGTCGGCTTCCAATATCAGGGCGGAATCTTCGCCATTCCGGAGAAGCAGTCGTTCCCGATGCTGTTCTACCGCAAGGACATCCTGGAAGAGCTCAAGTTGAAGGTTCCCGATACGTGGACGGACTTGTACCATGTCATCCCTGAGCTGCAGAAGCATCATATGCAGGTCGGCATGACGCCGACGCCCGTATTCGAGATGCTCCTCTATCAGAACGGGGGCCAGTACTACAAGAATGACGGCATGCAGACCGATCTCGATTCGCCCGTCGGAATCAAGGCGTTCAAGAAGTGGACAGAGCTGTACAACAACTATAAGCTGCCGCAGGAATTCGAATTCGTGAACCGCTTCCGGACAGGCGAGATGCCGCTGGGAATTGCGGACTATACGACCTACAACACGCTGACGATCTTCGCGCCGGAAATCCGCGGGCAATGGGGCTTCGCTCCCGTGCCGGGCGTGCTGGGCGAGGACGGCGAGGTACACCGCGAGACGCTTTCGGCCAGCCTGGGAACGGTTATGTTCAAGAATACGAAAAACAAGGATGCGGCATGGAAATTCATCGAATGGTGGACCGATACGGAAGCCCAGGCGACCTTCGGCCGCGAATTGGAAGCACTTCTCGGCGAATCCGGCCGGTACGCGGCCGCGAACGTGGATGCGATGAAACAGCTGCCTTGGTCTGCCAAGGAATACAACCAGTTAATGTCGCAGTGGGAATGGGTGCGCGGCATGCCTGATGTTCCCGGCGGATATTCGCTCGTGCGGCATGTGCAGAACGCTTTTTATTCCGTGATCAACAGCAAGACCGATCCAAGGGAAACGCTGCTTGATTACGTGCGCACGATTAATGAAGAAATTACGATCAAACGCAAAGAATTCAAGCTGCCGACAGCAGAGTAGAAGGGAGGATGGGCATGAGCATGATTCCATTAAGCCGGAAGCCAGGAGAACAGGTGCTGAAGCAGCCAAGGGCGTCGGTTTGGGCGAAGAAAATGAGCGAAATAAAGCGGCACAAACACATGTATGTCATGATTGCGCCTTATTTTACGATATTCTTCATCTTCACGGTCCTCCCGGTTTTCTTGTCGCTCACAGTCAGCTTTACGAATTTTAACATGCTGGAATTTCCCGATTGGGTAGGCTGGCAAAATTACGCGAGATTGTTTATCCGGGACGATATCTTCCTGCTCGCCGTTAAGAACACGATCTATTTCGCGGCGATCACCGGCCCGATCAGTTACATCGTTTGCTTCGTGCTGGCATGGGTCATTAACGAGCTGTCGCCCAAGGTCAGGGCGGTGGCGACGCTGGTCTTCTACGCTCCGGTATTGTCCGGCAACGCCTTCATCGTATGGACGTTATTATTCAGCGGGGATTCCTACGGCTACATCAACGCTTTCCTGCTGAAATTCCGCTTGATCGCGGAGCCGATCTTATGGCTCAAGGATCCGCAGTATATTATGACGATCATTATTATCGTGCAGCTATGGCTCAGTCTCGGCACCAGCTTTCTCGCTTTTATCGCAGGCCTGCAGAGCATAGATAAGACGCTGTTCGAGGCCGGCGCGATCGACGGCATCCGCAACCGCTGGCAGGAGCTGTGGTTCATTACGCTGCCGGCGATGCGGCCCCAGCTGATGTTCGGCGCGGTCATTCAGATCACATCGTCGTTCGCCGTCGCCGAAGTCGCGACAGCGCTGGCCGGCTTCCCGAGCGTGCAGTATGCGGGGCACACGATTGTGACGCACTTGATGGACTATGGCAATATCCGGTTTGAGATGGGATACGCGTCTTCAATCGCAACCGTCTTGTTCGGCATTATGCTTGGCTCCAATCTGCTCGTGCAAAAGCTGCTGAAGAAGGTTGGTGAGTAAGATGAGTACCGCAGCCAAGCTATTGAAAGGCAACAAAATCAACCGGTCCCGCGCAGGCGATCTGATGTTGTTTCTGTTTCTTGCCGTGATTGGCTACTTTATGGCGCTGCCGCTTGTATTCGTGATCAGCAACGCCTTTAAACCGATCAATGAAATTCTGCAGTTCCCGCCGAAGTTTCTCGTACGGAACCCGACCCTGAAAAATTTTACCGACTTGTACAATTTGATGTCGGGCACATGGGTGCCGTTCACGAGATATATATTCAACACGTTCTTCATTGCATTCATCGGGACGGCAGGCCATGTCATCATTGCATCCCTGGCCGCATACCCGCTGGCCAAACGCAAATTTCCGGGCGTAGGGGTGCTGTTCACGGTCGTCGTGCTGTCGCTGATGTTCTCCGGGACGGTAACGCAGGTGACGAACTACATGACGATGTCCTGGCTTGGCATGATCGATACGTATTGGGCAGTCATCATTCCCGCAATCGGCTCGTCGCTTGGATTGTACCTGATGAAGCAGTTCATGGAGCAGATCCCGGATGCGCTGCTGGAAGCGGCGCAAATCGACGGGTGCAGCGAGTACCGCATTTTCTGGAGCATTGTCATGCCGGTGGTCAAGCCGGCGTGGCTGACCCTGATCATCTTCTCCTTCCAAGGCTTGTGGGGAGCCGGCGGTGCCGCCGGATCGATGTATATATACAGTGAGCAGCTGAAAACCATCGATTACGCGCTGAATCAAATTCTTGCCGGGGGCATCATCCGGACAGGTCCATCGATGGCGGCGACGCTGCTCATGATCAGCGTTCCGATCATCATCTTCATCATTACGCAGAGCAATGTGCTGCAGACGATGTCCACCTCGGGCATGAAAGATTAGTGAAAAAGGAGAAGCCTATGAAGCGAATACAGAAGATTGTGACGCTTTTCCTGTTCTTGCTTGCTGCGTCTGGAGCCGGGGTTATGCCTGCGGCATATGCGGCCCCCTATGACGGATATAACTATTCCGATGAAGGCACGGCCGATGCGGCTCCGGTCCCTTATTTGCCGGCAAAGCTGATCACCGGCGGCGGATTGAATGTCGGCTCCTTCAAAACGCCGGAGGATATGTTCATTACGAAGGAAGGCCATATCTTCGTATTGGATTCGGGCAACCAGCGCGTCGTCGAGATCGATAAAGCGGGGAACGTATTGAACGTGATTGAGAGCTTCGATAACGGCGGCAAAACCGATACGTTCAAGGAGCCGCTGGGCATCTTCGTCAGCGACCGGAACCGCCTGTTCGTGGCCGATACCGGCAATAAGCGGGTCGTCGAGCTGACGACGGACGGCGAGTTCATCCGCGAGATAGGTCCGCCGAAGGCGGATGTTCTGCGCGCGAATTTCACCTACGTACCGACGAAGCTCGTTGTCGATACGGCAGGACGTCTTTATGTCGTCAGCAAAGGGGTATTCGACGGCGTCATCGAGTTCAATTCGGAGGGCAATTTCACCGGTTTTATCGGCGTGAACAAGGTGATGGTCAATCCGGTGGATTTGTTCTGGAAGCAGATATCGACCAAAGCGCAGCGGGAAGCGATGGCCCTGTTCATCCCGGTTGAATTCAACAATATCGATATCGACGAAGAGGATTTTCTCTATGTGACGACGAGCGACGGCACCTCGTCGGAGCCGGTGCGGCGATTGAATCCTTCGGGCTCCGACGTGCTGCGCCGCGAAGGCTGGTTCCCGCCGAGAGGCGATATCCGCACATCGTTCAGAGGCACCAGGCAGGGACGTTCCACGATTGTCAGCGTCGCTCCGGATAAGAACGGGATCTACAGCATCCTGGACTCGAAGCGCGGGCGGATTTTCACGTATGACAAGGACGGCAAGCTGATGTATCAGTTCGGCGCGCTAGGCGAGCAATTCGGGCAATTCAAGACCCCTGTCGAAGTGAGTGTGCTCGGCGACAGCATCATTGTTCTGGACCGGGGCTTGAATCATCTGACCGTGTTCGAGCCGACGCGGTATGGGGAAGCGATCCGCAATGCCGTCATCTATAACGACCTCGGCGAAGAGAGCAATTCCGTCAAGTGGTGGCAGGAGGCATTGAAATTAAACCGGAATCTGGAAATGGCTTACCTCGGGATCGGCAAAGGGGAGCTGATACAGAACAATAACTACGCGGCGATGGAAAGCTTTAAGCGCGGGACGCATCCGGATTATTATTCCAAGGCATTCGACCGGTACCGGAAGGAATGGCTGTGGGAGTACTTCCCCGTCATTGCGACTGCCGGCGTTGCCGCCATTCTACTCTTGATCGGGTCCTTCAAACTCATCCGAGTCCGCGATTCGGAGCCGGGCGTCATCCGTTCGGCATGGCAGACGTTATTCCGACCGTTCAACGGGTTCTGGGAGATGAAATACGAGCAAAAAGGCAGGATATGGCTCACCCTTCTCATTCTGCTGCTGCTCACCGTCCTGTCGATTTTGCGGCGCCAATATTCCGGGTTCGTCATTAATCCGGTCAACGATATGATCGTCAACAGCCTGGATGAGCTTAAATTTATCGTGCTGCCGTTCTTTCTCTGGTGCGTGTCCAACTGGTCGATCACAACGCTCATGGATGGCGAGGGCAAGTTTAAGGAAATCGTCATGGCGACGGGGCTGGCTGTGATTCCGCTGCTGCTTGTGCAGGGACCGCTCCTCTTGTTCTCCAGAGTCATTACGTTGAAGGAAGTCTCCTTCTACAATTTGATTGAAACGTTCGGGTTCATGTGGTTCATCTTACTGTTATTCATCGGGATGCTGACCGTGCATCAATACAATGTGCCGAAAACGGTCGTTACGATGCTGCTGACCCTGCTGGTCATGGGAATCATCGTCTTCCTGGGAATGCTGATGGCCAGCCTTGCGCAGCAAATCTTACAGTTCGGTACGACGATATACCAAGAGATTAGGTTCAGGATTGGGGAGGGGTGAGGAAGGTGACGGCATATTGGAAACGCATTTTAACGGCATCGGCCTTGCTTGTTATCGCTGCGGCGGTCATCGTCTATGTAACCGTCTTTGCTCCGGATCCGATCCGCTCCAGCAGCCTGTCTGCAGCGGGCAACGAGCCTGCGGCGCAGAAGAGCATTCCGGTCTTTGACGAAACGGTTACGGTCGCGCCGTCCGGGCTGCGGCCCCCAGCCGGCATGGAGCCTGTGCTGGAGAACGGGACGCTCCAATTATTCATGAATAAGCAAACAACCGAAGTGGCGGTATTGGATAAGCGAAGCGGCCAAATTTGGAGATCGAATCCAGAGAGCCGCGAGGAGGATCCGCTGGCGACGCCGCAAATTCTGTCCAATCTTTCCTCCCAGCTTCAGCTCGTTTACTTAGTCCGGAATAATCAGACGCAGAGCTACGACAGCTTTACGGACAGCGTTCAGTATAATCAATTCGATATTGAGCAATCGGACAGCAGCGTTACGGTGACCTACCGATTCGGGAGCACGGAGAAAGGAATCGAATCGATCCCGCAGAAAATCAGTAAAGCGAGGTTCGAAGAGAAATTGCTGAACAAGCTGGACGATGAAGCCGATAAGGAAGAGCTTGACGCCCGGTTCAAGCTGAACAAGGAGACGCAAATCTACGAGCGGCGGGAAATTCCAAAGGCGGGCCTCAAGCGGCTGGTCGCGCTGTTTGAATTAGCGGGCTACACCGATGAGGATCTGGCTGCCGACAATCAAGAGAACGGCGTGGAAGCGACCGATGAAGGCGGAGGCGCCGCCAAATTTACCGTTCCGCTGGAATATTCGCTCGATGGCGACAGCTTGATCGCCTCGGTCGATACGACCAAGATTGAAGACGGCAAGCCGTATCGCATTCATTCGATCGGGCTGCTCGGCAGCTTTGGCGCAATGGGGCTCGACGATCAAGGCTATATGCTTGTACCCGACGGTTCGGGAGCGCTCATTAACCTGAACAACGGAAAGCTGCTGTCTCAGCCGCTGATCCTCCCGATCTATGGCGACGACGGGTCGATGAGCAGGACGGAGAAGGCCGTAACGGTCGAATCGAGCCGGCTGCCGGTATTCGGAATGAAACGCAGCGATGCCGCATTATTCGGCATTATCGAGGATGGCGAGGCTTTGGCTAAGTTGACGGCGGATATTAGCGGCCGGCTGCATCAATACAATACGGTGAGCAGCGTATTTACCGTATTGCCCAAAGACGTCGTACAGCTGAGCACGACGGAGGAAACGATCCGGACGCCTAACCAGATGTACCAAGGGAAGCTGCAGATCCGGTACGGCTTCCTAAACGGCGAGAAGGCGGATTATTCCAGCATGGCTGCGTATTACCGTCATTATCTCGAACAGATGTACGGCATGAAAACGATGCAGGCGAAGGGCGATGCCCCATTCTACCTGGAGCTGCTCGGCAGCATGTCCAAGCCGGACAGCCTGCTCGGGATTCCTTACGATACGCAGGAGCCTTTAACCGATTTCGCACAGGCCAATAAGGTGCTGGACAGTCTGAATGCCCAGGACATCCGCAATATAAAAGTCAGCTACAACGGCTGGTTTAACGGCGGACTCGAGCACCGCATTCCGACCAGGGTAAGGCACGAAAGTGTCCTCGGCACCCAGAAGGAATGGAAAGCGCTTGCCGAGCGGTTGAAGCGTGACGGCGGCGGCTTGTATCCGGATGTATCCTTCCTGCGGGTATACCGCAAATCAGGCTACAGTCCTTCCAGGGATGCCGCGCAGTTTCTATCGCGAAAAATAACGAAGATCTATTCGTACGACCTGGCCACCTATCAGAAGAACTATGATCTGTTCTCGCACTATAACTTATCGCCGAACAAGCTCGGCGGTCTTATCGACGATTTTCTGGAGGATTACCGGGATTATAATCCGGGTGCCCTGTCCCTGCACGATCTGGGCGAGGAAGTCAATTCGGACTTCACGGTCGGAGAAACGGTCGACAGGCAGCTTGCGGTACGAACCATAGCTGCGGAAGCCGGTCGGCTTAAGAAGGAAGCGCCGGAGCTGATGGTCAGCGGGGGCAATGCGTTCGTGCTGCCATACGCCAGCCATCTGCTCAATGTGCCGCTGGAGAGCAACCGCTACCAGCTGGCGGACGAATCGGTTCCGTTCTATCAGATGGTGCTGCACGGATATGTCGATTATACCGGCAAGCCGTTCAACTATAACGACGATCAGAATATCCGCAAGTCGGTGCTGAAATCGCTCGAGAGTGGATCGAATGTCTTTTACAGATGGATGTACAAGGATCCGGCTTCGATCAGTCCCAATATTTACAAGGAGCTGTATGCGACCTATTACAAGGATTGGATGGATGAAGCGCAGCAAATTTACGGCGAGGTGAACGGCATTCTGAAGCAAGTCCGGGGACAGCGTATGATCAAGCACGAGAAGCTGGATGATGGCGTCTACGAAACGACTTACGAGAACGGTCTGTCCGTTATCGTCAATTACGGCTCCGAAGCGGTTACGGTCGACGGGGAAACGATTGAAGCCGAGCACTATAAGGTGAAGGGGTGAATCGCACATGGCAAAGAAACGTACGCTCAGCCTGGAGAAGAAAAAATCGATTTTTGGCGTGTTGTTTATTTCCCCGTGGATAATCGGATTCTTGCTATTGATGGCCGTTCCCTTATACCAGTCGATCCGGTTCAGCTTTAGCGAATTAACTATTAATGAGACAGGTTACTCGCTTGAATACGTCGGATGGGCTAATTTCAATAAAGCGTTCTTCGTCGATACCTCGTTTAACCGGAGCTTGACGGAAGCGGTGACGAAGATGCTGCTGAACGTGCCGCTGATCATATTCTTCAGTTTGTTTACGGCGACGCTGCTCTCGCAAAAATTCCGGGGGCGGGCGCTAGCCCGGTCGATCATCTTCCTTCCCGTCGTGATGGCGTCAGGGGTCATCGCGGGCCTGGACGGCAACAATTATTTAGCGTCCATGATGGGCGACGCCGCTAACGACATGGAAGGCAACTATACCGGCCTAAGCGGCTTCGACCTGGTTCCTTTTCTGCTCGATGCCGGCTTGAGCCGATCCGTCGTGTTCTATTTTGCCGAGGCGGTCGACCGGATCTATCAGATCGTGACGTCTTCCGGGGTGCAGATTCTCATCTTCCTGGCGGGGATCCAGTCGATTTCGCCGTCCTTGTACGAAGCCTCCAAGATGGAGGGGGCGACGGGATATGAATCGTTCTGGAAAATTACGTTCCCGATGATGACGCCGCTTATTTTAACGAACACGGTTTATTCGATCGTCGATTCGTTCTACAAGAACAATGTCACGAACTACATCAAGGACATTGCTTTCCGGCAGTTGAATTTCGGTTTAAGCTCGGCGATGTCATGGGCGTATTTTGTCTTGATCTCGATCATTCTGCTGATCTCGACATCCATCATTTCCAAGCGGGTGTTCTACTATGATTAGGCGGGAGGTACGTAAGCATGAAAGCAGCAGCCCCTAAGCGCGGCGCTTCAGCCGCTGCCAGCGTGAGAGAGTGGAATAGCAGCTACCGGCCGCTCGACAAAGTGAAAAATATACTCTGGATTATTGTCCGAGGCTTCCTTCTGTTCGGGATCTGCTTCATCATTATTTACCCGATTCTGACCAAATTGTCGATTGCCTTCAAGGACCGCGGCGATATTTTCGATTCGACGATCGTCTGGATCCCCCGGCACTTTACGTTGGACAATATTTTCAAGGTGTTCGAGCTTCTAGATTATTCCAAGGCCGTGACGAACACGTTCATCCTGAGCGCCGGAACGGCGGTGCTCCAAGTCATATCTTGTGCACTGGCGGGTTACGGCTTTGCGAGATTGAAGTTTAAGGGAAGCGGCATCGTGTTTGCGCTTGTCGTCTTTACGATCGTCATTCCGCCGCAAACGATTATGGCGCCGACCTATCTGCATTTCCGCTTCTTCGACGTATTCGGGCTGTACGGCCTGTTCACCGGCAAACCGGGCGTGAACCTGCTGGAAAGCTATTGGCCGTTCTTCATCTCTTCGGCGACGGCGATGGGGATGAAGAACGGGCTGTACATCTATATCTTCCGGCAGTTCTTCCGGGGACTGCCGAAGGAGCTGGAGGAAGCCGCCTATGTGGACGGAGCGGGAATTATGAAATCATTCTTAAAAGTGATGCTGCCCAACGCGATTCCAGCGATGGCGACCGTCGCGCTGTTCTCTTTCGTATGGCAGTGGAACGATGATTATTTCACCAACTTGTATATGGCCAATTCCGTCGTCTTGTCCAAGATGCTGTACATTCTACCATCCAACCTGCTGGCCATCCGGGATGAGTACTCCTATGTATCCTTGCTGATCAATACCTCGACGCTTCTCGCTATCGCGCCAATCTTCCTGCTGTACCTGTTCGCGCAGCGATATTTCGTCGAAAGTGTCGAGCGGACAGGGCTTGTGGGCTAGGATTATCTTTCTACAGGTAAAGGAGTTGAACGGATGGGAGCCGGACACCGAACTGGTGCGCCGGCTGGCCGACTTGAAGCGGGTGCCTGTATTGGCCGAAGGCCGTATCTGTACGGCAGCCGATTGCCTCAGGAGGTTCCTTTTCTCCTCGAGGGTTCAGTGGAACAATCGCCTGCGCTTTCACATGGTGGGCAGCTTCATAAACTTTGAATTGGTCATATCCTGCATCAAGCATAAAGAATTGTACCGTCTGTTTGGTGGCTTTTTCGCTTCGGTTGCTTCTTTTCATAAGCGTGAATAGCGGCACTGTCGATCGTTACGTGACTTCGGTCAATGATGCCTTCTCGTTGACAACATTGAACTAAATCTTCAACGAGTTGCTTAGCTAGCCCCTCGAGGTGAACAACTTCTCAATTGTTTGGCGTATGGTCTTAAGTCAAGATGGCCAAAAATATTGGCAATCGATCTTTTAATTAAAAATTTAACAGTTCCTCAAAGGAAAATAGGCAGTCTTCGAGAATATACTTGGAGAATATAATAGAGACTTCACTCCTTCTTAGTTTTCTGGATTAGTCTCTTGAAAACTTTTCTAAGTTGGGGTGAAGTCATTTTTCCATGCTCGAAAATCCTTGTGTAGCAAAGGCTCAGATTAATGCAAAATGCTCAAGCTATATAAACGGTCAAGGTGGACCGGTATTCCCGTTATTTGAAAGGGGAGGATTGATTACAGTTATATGACAGGCGCGTTCAAAGCGTATTAACTGCGCTGCTAGATAGCGCAAGAAGCGATGACCCGACCGTCAGGGAGAACTATGTCGGATGTTCAATTCGTAAAGGGCACATACGTCAAGCAGTAATAAAGATCAGCCGCCACTCTAGTCCAGCTAATATTGGAAAATATGCGAGGTGGAAGTGATACGGATGGCCGGAATCCAGTTTTTCTCCAAGTTTGAAATGCGGGAGAACATGTCTTGCAAGGTGTATAAAATTGATGAGACATTTGGAAGTTGTGAACAGCCCCATGCTCATGATTATGTGCAAATCTGGTATGTAAGCAAGGGAATGTTCAAACACATCATTCAAGGTCGTGAGTACACCATGATGAAAGGAAGCATGTTTGTCGTTCCGTCCTATACCGTTCACAGCTTTGAATTCGACACCGGCAAGCTGGAAATCTACGGATTCGAATTTCAACCGGAATTTATCGACTATCCGTTTCAGGTAAGCCAACTGACAGAAATACGGAAATTGACAATATCGGGCGCTACTGAACACCGGATTCAAACGCTATTTCAAGAGATGTTGGATGAGTACGAGGGATGCAGGGATTATTACGAATTGAATCTGAAGGGTAGCCTGCTCAAGCTGTTGTCCTATATTATCCGGGAGACCGGGCAGAATAATGCTCCCCTGCTGGATGATAATTCAGGCAAGTATTGGCCTAATATCAATCGGGCGGTTGAATATATCCATAAGCATTACGACGAAAAAATCCGGTTGGAGCATATTTGCAATTACACCAAAACATCGAAAACTTATTTTTGCCATTTGTTTAAAATGTTTACCGGAAAAACGTTCAATGATTATTTAAACGATGTGCGGATCATTAAATCGACCGAGTTTCTGCTCCGGCCCGATCTGTCCGTGACCGATGTGTGCTATGGCGTCGGCTTCAATAATTTGACTTATTTCTCCAAGACGTTCAAAAAGTACACTGGCGTATCGCCATCCATCTATAAGAAAAATGCTCAAAGCACCGGGTAGATCTCCAACATAACCTTCAAGTATCTATAAAAAACATGAGTTAGTTTGATGAGGAACTAAAGAAAACATTGCAAAAAACCGACGATGCTAATCATTTGTATTTTTTTTGGAGCGAGCTTTACTCACATTACTAAATTCCCCGTTATCTTAATAATTTCTTTGTTTTCATTATTCATGAATTCCTACACATTCTAGTGATATTATACAAAACCCGCCATTGTATCGTTCTATGTATCAGGTAATATTAAATCAATCATTTTATTTATAAGTTGGATAAACTTATTGATTTCTTCCTCAGATATCGTTAATTCATTTTTAATTGCAATTAAACCGAAGAACTCTGTATTTCGCAGAGGCTATAACTGAGTGAAATAGTATTAAAAGCATTATGTAAGTACACGTATTCATTAAGCTAGACGTATCCTATAGCTCAATAATAATATTTGAAGGCAGCCGACTTTTTGTGAATCGGCTGCCTGTTTCTTAACTAACGAGCAGGATAGTTTATCAATATATTTTTCATTATCGAAGGAAAATATTAGTGAGAATTGAATTCTTACTTGTTCTAAAAAAAGAGGAAAGAAGGTTTGCCCGATGGAGGTTACGCAGCAGCCAGCTACGGTTACATCTGTCCCTAAATTGGCATATGACGGCGGACAAATCGATGTAATTTGGGACAATCATGAAATAGCTGTCCAATGGTATGAAAAGCATATGGGATTTACCCGCAAGCAAGTAATGAATGGGAAAAATGAAAAATTAGCTACAGCGGAAATTATGACCGAGTTGCGAGCTGGTTTATGGCTCAAATCTGTACTGACGGACAGAAGAGTTAATCATTTTTTCGCCGAACGTGGCACGGTTGACCCAAACGTTCGTTGGTGTCATGCTACGCGTGACTTAGAAGCCGAGCATGCTTATTTTCAAAAAGAAGGCATACGTACTTCTGACATTTATTACACAGCCGATGGTAAGGGTCACTTTGATTTTTGGGGATTCGAAGGTACCCGCTTAACCGCAGCAGAAAGCCAAGATATTCAAGACGGTTCACGCTTTGGCAGAAGTTGGGTTCGTATTGGAGTAAGAAATCTTCAAGAGGCTAGAACGTGGTATGAAAAATATTTAGGGATGGTATTATTGGAGGATTACTCTACAAAAGGGTCCCTAAAAATGGGGTTATCTTTGGAACATCATCCCGATGCACATTCCGTTTGGTGGCTTGACCAACTTTCAGAAGATGCACCGGATAACGGACCAGTAGATGGAACTTGCCGCCCTTATTGTGTCACTCATGATGGAGAGGGATTTTCTCGATATTTTCAATATCTGCGAGATAACGGTATCCGTACTTCTGACTACATTACGGGTGGTTTTTTTGCATTTTTTCACTTTTATGACCCAGACGGCAACCGATTTAATGTATATAAATATTAACTGAATCGTAAACGACCAGAGTGTGACAAAAACCTCTGATAGACACTTGCACTAACGAGGAACGCTAGTTCAATAATACTTCATGTTGAGCAGGCTACCGCAGCCTGCTCATTTATTAAGTTAACTGGCGGAATAGTTTAACTAACTTCCATGATAGAATATGAATAAATCTGCCTATTGGGGTTGAAATATGATTAATTCGGCTGAAGAGTTTGTAAGGTTAAGGCTTAGTAATAAAATAGAGGAGTACCTGAAGGCTGCATGGGATGAAGCACCTTTAGATGTTTGGTTAGAAGTGATTGGAACCTATCCTGAAATGCGTGAATGGGTAGCACATAATAAATCAATTCCAGTTGAGATTATGGAAATTCTAGCTGACGATACAGATGAAAGGGTTAGATTTAATGTTGCAACAAAAAATCGGTTGCCTGAAAGCTTACAGTTAAAACTGGCAAAAGATTTAGATAGCTCAGTTAGACTACGAATTGTTAACAACAAAAAAGCAACTTTACAAGTATTAAACATTTTATTGAACGATGAGGATGAAGATATAAGATTAAAGGCGAAGAACAGGATTGATGAAGGACGTCACAGGTAGGCGTTCCTCTAACGGGACACAATAGCTGAATAAACGACTAGAATGAAGTTGCCGGCACCGTTCGGCAGCTTCAGTACGTTAACCTGCAGGTTAACGCAACAACTCCACTTTAACTACGTCTTAGCTTAAAAGGAGGGGGATGGGTATGAACAAGACTTTATTTATCCTCACTTTTATTGTCATTTTTTTATGTGCTTGTGGAAGCAAAACAGAGACGTCTCAGGAACAGACATTAAATGACGTGTTGACCGTCCTTGATGAAGCAGGTATTCAATATGTTGAAAGGATTGAAACCCAAAATGCATACGATGTTCAAAGAGGAGGCACTGAGCGGCACTTATATCAACTTGAACCAGGAAACTTGACGATATACATTTTCTCGAACGTTGCACAGAGGAGAGAAGTACAACGCGACCCATTTCCAACCGCCGATGCTGTCCCCCCAAACGGATCTTATGGTATGGGCAGAATACTCGTCTTTTATTACGATGGGAACACCACGATGGCACAGAAGCTTATAGAAGCTTTTGAACCACTAGGTGTTGAGGAGCAAAGCCAACTGGAGTAAGGACTCATATACATACAGAGTGAAGGCTTTTTATAAGTTAGTAATACAAACGATTTATGTAAAACTGAAAATAACCGGATGCATCCATGATCGGATGCCTGCCGTTTGGGGCCAAAGGCACTAGGCGACTTGTGAATGATCAAGTCCCTGGTTTCCTATGGCCTTTTTCTATTAACTTAAATGTATAATTCCTAGGGGGGAGATGTCTTTAAATAACCATGGTCTACTTCGAGTAGAAGTTGCACATGACTACAACAGATTAGGTATGGCTTAAATCGATTTGTTTTTATGTTTCGTGTAAAATATATACAAATCGACCGAACCAAACTATTAATTCCGCGACTTTATAGGTGAAAGCTTTCAAACGAGAGGTGCTGACAATGCAAAACAAGGAATTTGAAAACCAAATAGACTTTTTGCTGTCAGCAGCACTGCGAAAATGCGGCAACCTTGAAGACGCAAAAGATTTAACACAGGAAACCTTGCTGTCGGCACTTGTCTATTCTTCAAAAGGCAAGACAATCGAAGAACCTCGAGGCTGGCTTCTTACCGTTTTGAATCGCAAATATTATGATACGCTGCGAAAAAGATATAATCATCCAAAAGTTAGTATCGGGGAGAATTTTGACATTGTTGATGATAACAATGCAATTGACGAAATTGGAAAATCTGATGAGGCCGAAGCCATACGGCGTGAAATTACCTATCTTTCGAAGATTTACAGGGAGGTAATCGTTCGTTATTATATGAACGGCGAAGAAGTCGGGCAAATAGCGGCGGCACTCGGCATTCCGGTGGGAACCGTAAAAAGCAGACTGTCTGCCAGCAGAGAGCGAATGAAGGAAGGAATTTATATTATGGGTAGCTACAATAAACAAAGCTATGAACCGATTGAGTTGCAGGTTACAAACAGCGGTCAATGGGGAATGAACGGTGAACCAGCTTCGCTTGTAAACCATGATCTGATAGCACAAAATTTGTTGTATTTAGCATATGCAAAGCCGATTACTGTTGAAGACTTATCTCGCGAGATCGGAATTCCTGCGGCTTATATCGAACCCATCCTCCAAAAACTTGTTGACGGCGAGTTGATGAAGCGAACCGGAAATAAGGTATATACCGACTTCATGTTATCCACGGTTGAGGACAGGGAGAAGTACATACCCGCACAAAAACAGCTTGTGGAGAACAATTTCGAATTGTTTTGGAAGGCGATTCAGACGGGGCTTGATAAACTCCACCAAACCGATTATTTCCTTCGGAGCAACGATGATCAGCGTCACGCGCTGGAACTGTATTTTGTTTTCAACTGCATGGATTACGGCATTCATAGGACATTCAATCAGATTTTTAGAGAAGAACAGGTTCTTCCTGACCGTCCCAACGGTGGGAAATGGATAGCTTTCGGGTACGTCAATTTCCAGAAATTCGATTACCGAGAACACATGGACATCATGATGCACGCTTACGCGGGTGAACGACATGAGTATCTCGAAAATTATCTCGGTTCAAAATTGATCGGATTACATGTATATGACCCGGAAGGCTTTCCGATTAAGTTGTATCATCGTGATCCGTATTATAAGCCCTCGTATGATGTATGGGATGCGGATTATCTGAAACTCCTTTATGTCATTCATAGCGGTATTGATCCTAATGAAACCGGCTTTAATATCGAATTGCTTAAAAGCATAACGTGGCTGACTAAATGCAAGATCCTGCGGTCGGACAACGGTAAAGCAGAAGTCAACATACCCGTTCTTACCAAAAAAGAGTCTGAGTCGCTCTGGCAAATATGCGCCGAAACAAAATATGCCATGACGGACGATCTGAAAGAACTGCTCACCGACTTTTACAAGGGCAAAAAGCAGGAACTTCCGTCGCACCTTAAGAGCATACCACTTCAAAAGCAGTATCTGTGGTCGGATAATGCGCTTTTATTTGCGACATTGCGTTGTGCTATAAAACACGGAAAACTGCATGATGGCGGTTATGATATGGAAGAACAGCCACCGTATCCGATGATTTTTATTGTTGAAAAAGAATAACAAACAGGCAGGAAACGTGAGAAATTGCGTTTCCTGCCTGTTTGAATAGGGATAGCTCTTCCTTTTATGCAAACCTAGTCCAAGATCTCAACGTCTGAGCGACGTCCGCCCCATCGAGAATCATCCGATGGATGTCTTCGTTGATCAACTGCCGAGAGGAGTTCCATTTCTCGCTGATATAGAAGCCGCTAACTTGCACGCAATCCAACTCTAGCACGAAGCGCGACCAAATGGGGTGCTGCGCCATGCCGCTATGTTCCGCTAGCGAGTGGGTGATAGGCAGCGTGCGCGCAGCGCGGAAGGCTTCGGAACGATCTAACACATACCGCCGCAGAAACTCCCACGCCAGCTGCGGATGCCGAGATTTCGACGTGACTCCCGCGGCGCCCATGTAGACCATGTTGGATTGTTCGCAACCCGGCATATTCGGCAAACCGACGACACCGTATTGATCCGACAGCCCGTGATTGACGATGCCGCCAGCGAACCAAGTAAAGCCGAAAATCATCGCGAAGCCTTGGTGCAATTCCCCTGCTTCCGAAGGCTCACCTGGGTTCCGAATGACACGGTGAATCCGGTAAGCGTCGATCAGCTTCTGGAACGCATCGATGACGGCAGGTTGATCCACGTAACCTCGTGCTGTCGAGCCGTCAGGGGACAAGTATCGGCCTCCGTTCCGCATGATGAACGGTTCGATTTCCTCGATGTCCACGCCAAAGCCGAAGCCAAATTGACGTGCGACGCCATGTTCACCCCGAATCGTCAGCTTCTCCGCCATCTCTATCATTTCTTCCCAAGTCCAGTTATCCTTCGGGTAAGCGAGACCAGCAGCATCGAACATGTCCTTCCTATATAAGATGAGGGGAAGCGCGACGTCCACGGGCAAGCCTGGCAACGTCGCGTCTTTGCACGCCACGCGCATAATTCCCGGATGAAGGTCGTCCTTCAAGCCCGGCACCTCGTCCACGTATGGCAACAGATCGATGAACATGCTTTTGTAGTTAAATAGAGACCATCCGCCCGATTCGATAATGTCCGGCGCTTCGTCCGATTTATAAGCCTGCAGCAACTCATAGTGGTCAGCTGCTTGCTCGAGGACGACTTCAACGTCGGGATGATCTTGCTCGAAGGATGCCTTCGCATCCATAAGGTTGTGCATATCGTGAAAGTCCGTCATCAATCGAATCTTCATCTTTTCGCTCACAGTGAGTTCCCCTTTTCCAAATGGTTGATCGTCTTTTCTAAATAACCGATTGCGGCGGTCTCGAAAGCCTTCGCTTGCTCCAGCCAGTCCGCGCACTTCTCACATTGCTCCCGTGATAACGCTTCTGCCGTACGCATGAATGGTACAACTGCACTAAACTCGCTCAAAGCCTCACTGGCCTGCTCGTAAGCTTCTGATGATAGAAGCGCGAATCTCATTGCTTCACCTTGAAAGGGGATGCCGCGCAAATATTGAGCCGCGTAGCTTCTCGTCTGAGCATACGTAGCGGCAAGCTGTCCGGCTCCGTACCGATTCGGCGGTATGGCTGGATCGCCCTGCATATGCCCGATCCATCGATCGTATGCGGACAAGCCTGAAGTGTACGACAAATACCCAGTCATGGGGCAATAGGCGCGCGGGTTTTTCGCATGCTCGATGGCGAAGCGGACACTTTGTTCCGCCATATGTCGCATTGCCGCTTCTTTTGCAGCCCGTGACTGCAGTGGCTTCGCAGGCTCCTCGATGCGATCGACCGTTGCCAAGAATCGGACAGGATTGAGGGCGATATCCTCGTAACTCAGCGACTTGCCGCCTGGCTTCAAAGCATCGGTCAGTTGCACGGTCTGTTTTTCGTCATCGTAGCCGTAAATGAGCGACCACTCGTGCACAAAGGGTCTGGAAGCAGTAGTGTCAAAATAAAACACGGGCTTGCTAGCGTCGATCGCCTTGCGTATAAACGGAATAACAGCTTCTTCAATCGGCAGCACAACAGGGAATCGTTCGACGGCTCCCAGCAGCGGTACGGGCGAATCCGCCAGTTGCCCGCACAGCAGGGTCGTCTCGTATCCTAGCTCCTGCATGAACAAACGCAGCGTCTGGCGCCAATCGAACATATAGATGCCGTCCGCGAACGTCGTTTTATCGGAAATTTGCATGCGGAAAGCGAAGCCCGACATCCCCATCAACTCGGCTGTTTCTCGCCGGTCGCCGATTGCGGCAAGCATGTGTCCGATTCGGTCGATGAAGGATAGCATGACAGAGTCCGAGGTCGGCCATTCGGGCAATTGGAGCAGTTTGCTTTTGTTCAAAGCCCTTCCTCCTTTATTGGGTTGTAGGCCCAGAGAGAGTCGGATTTGCTCTTGTCGGAGCTTTTGGCGGGAACGGTGGATGTATGTGTAGATAGAACCTGTCGTCATCTGGTACATGGCGGCGATTTCGTCCGGACTCAGCTGTTTGAAGAAGTATGCCTCGAAAATATCGCGTTCTTTGCGGCTTAAGCAGTTCAGCACCGAGTGGATTGTCTCATAGAGCTCCTTGCGCATAAGAGACTCCGCGGGATCATGGAAGTATTTCACCTCGTTCGCGGCCGATCGGGTCAAATAGAAGAGCAGGCTGTCCAGGTCGTCCCAATCGATCGAACCCGAGTCGCCGTCCAAAGAAGCGAAAGACGCAAAAGGCATTTCCCTTTTGTATGGACCACCACGTCGGAGACGCATGTTCGCTTGATTGCGAACTATTTTGTGCAGCCAAATCTGAAAACGGCTCGTATCGTGCAGCGATCCGATGTGCAGGAACGCCCGAATGAGCGCATCCTGAACGATGTCGTCGGCCATATGTGGATCCCCGGTTATCCTCTCGGCCCACATTTTTGCACGATTACGATGCTGCTCGATTAACTCGCCAAACGCTTCTGTATCGCCTGATTGTGCTCGTTCCGCCAGCATTCGGCTGCGCCGGACCTCTTCCGATTCCTTGCGACCGCTTTCCATGCGAATGCTGCTAAGTTCGTAACTGCTCACATACCCGCCCTCCGTGTCTCTGTGTCTCCGCTTGCCCTCGCTAAGTTAGATGCCATATCCTAATCGTTTTTGAACACATTTCCTTGATTTTACACAAAAAAAGAAAAAATAAATAGAAATAATTAACAGACAGCGTAGTTCAATGAATGTATGCTGATATTGAAATAAAAGGAAATACTTTGGTGCTGGGCGAATACGTTTATATTTGAATAACTTGCTATAAAAAAGGTGGGGATGTTGGTGAAGTTAAATGAGCTTGCAGATTTACTGACGGTCGCTACAACAACTGGTGATTTAAATGTAAAGATAAATGAAATAAGAATGAACTCCAAACACGTTCGGCTAGGAGATTTATTCGTTTGCATACCGGGTATTCCAGGTTTTCAAGAAGATCGACATCAGTATGCGGAAGAAGCTGTTAGGGCGGGGGCCGTTGCCTTAGTTGTAGAACAAGATGTCAATCTCAACGTGCCAACGATTAAAGTGCCGAATGCTCGATATGCAATGGCCGTATTCGCCAATCATTTAAACCATTACCCGAGTGCTGAATTAAAGTTAATCGGAGTTACGGGTACAAATGGAAAAACAACAACAAGTCACATGCTGGAATCCATTTTAGCCGAGGCAGGTTACAAAACCGGTCTTATGGGAAACCTCGGTACCCAAATAGGTACTGATCTGATTGAAACCGACATTAACACCCAAGAACCGCCTGCCTTGCAAGCTAATTTAAGGAAAATGAAAGAAGCTTCCGTGGACTATTGCGTCATGGAAGTAACTTCACAAGGATTGGATGCTGGACGTGTATTGGGTTGCGATTACAGAACTGCAGTGTTTACCAATTTAACTCAAGATCATCTAGACTATCATGGGTCAATGGAAAACTACCGTGCAGCAAAAGGATTGCTTTTTTCAAGGATGGAAAATGGGTTTTCATCGGATTCCAATAGAAGGAAGTTTGCTGTATTAAACGCAGATGACCCAGTCTCAGAGTTTTTTCGCAAGATAACCAGTGCGCAGGTTATTACATACGGGATAAACAATAAAGCGGATGTGATGGCCAAGGACATACAATTAACTGCTAAAGGTACTACTTTTCAATTACATTCTTTTGCTGGGGAAGCAACAATTGATCTACTGACGGTTGGAACATTTAATGTGTATAACGCACTTGCTGCAGTTGCTGCTTCACTCGCCGAACAAATTCCTTTGGAAGCCATTCAACAAGGATTAGCGAATTTTAAAGGTGTGTCTGGACGTATGGAAGGCAGGCAATATACAAGGCGGTTAGTATAGCTGACACAAATGATGTTTTAGTTATTGCAGGAAAAGGTCATGAAACCTATCAAATATTGAAAAATGAGACCATACATTTTGATGACCGGGAAGAATTAAGGGCAGCGATTAGGTTCACCTAACGGGCAGGATGATTATGGAACATTTCTAGGTTAGCTGCGTCTATTTAAGCGTGGGAATCTTCACCATTATGATGAGGTGAGGTGTTAAGGATGTGGAACAGAATCATAAAGGTCTTACTATGTTTTTGGTTTGTGTTCGGTACGTGGTTTGTTGCCAAGCCTGTAACGGTCAATGCTTGTTCTTGCGCTGAAACCCCGACTATAGAAGAGCAACTGAATCAAAAGACTGCCATTTTCTCGGGTAAAGTATTGAGTTTGACAAAACCTGATAAAGAAAAAATGAGGTCTTCAGCGGATGCTGTAAAGGTTCAATTCGAAGTGAACACGGTATGGAAAGGGGAACTGAGTTCTCAAACAACTGTTTACACAGCATGGAGTTCAGAAAGTTGTGGATATGAGGATTTCGAAGTGAATGAAGAATATATCGTGTTTGCTTACGGTGATTTGGTTCGACTTGAAACAGGACTTTGTTCAGGAAATAAAATTCTTTCTGCCGCACAAGAAGAACTTAGCGCATTGGGAGCAGGCAGTGAGCCCTCTAAAGTAACCTTCCCTCAAACGGTTCAATCGGAAATCTCTACGATCAACAATGAATCAGATAGAAGTTTCGTCATTGCTGTTATTGTTCTTGCAATTTCACTAATATCGATTGTCCTGCTGGTCATATTCTTAAGAAGACGTCACCGATGAACAGCTACCTCACGCTCATAGGCATAAGTAGCGTAACATCTAATCGTACATCACTTTATATCAAGGTAACGTTCTTTTTGAATGCCTTAAAAAACTTCTCAGCATCTGAAGAATTGAAAATCAACTACTTGAACTCAATAGTAATTCAGGAGAAGGCTGTCGACGAATCGGCAGCCTTTTTTAGCTAATTGGCAGGATAGTTCAATCGTTTCACGAATATTTTCTGAGTTGGATAATTTTATGAACTTTGTGAATATAACGTTATCTGAAATATAAGCAAATCTTACATGTGAGGGTGATTCGTTTGAAGCAAGGAATCATTGTGTTGATGAACGGAACTTCAAGTTCAGGAAAGACTAGTATTTCTATTGAACTGATGAATCAGAAAGAGATTCTTTTCTATCATTTATCAGTAGATGATTTTATCAAGGATTTTTTTAAGAATAATTTTTCAGATATTGAACCTACAAGAGAAGTAGATGACCAAGTTGTCGCACAAATAACTTTTGATCCCTTAAACTCACTGTACTTTTCGAAAATTAAATTGTTTTCAGAAATGGGTTTGAATGTAATAGTTGATACCGTAATTGAAAATGACAAGTGGTTTAATGAGTGTCTTGATGTATTTTCTGATCAGCCTACATTATTTGTAGGTGTAAAATGCTCGAAAGAAGAACTCATAAGAAGAGAGCAAACAAGAGGAGATAGAAATATTGGTCTAGCAGCTTCCCAGTTCAGCAAAGTATATTGCATTGATGAATATGACCTCGAAGTAAATACTGAGGAGATGAATCCAATAGAATGTGCCGAAAAGATATTAAGTTATATTAAGTCCAATAAGGAATACTCGGTATTTAAGAAATTAAGTAAAAGAAATGTTAGTGTTTCCTAGATGGGGTATCCATCAGATAAACCAGCTAATCAAAGTCAAGATTCAACAGGTATAAGATTTCAGAACTCCAAAGAATACAGACTTAAATAAGCCT
>NZ_JBYTDY010000030.1:0-30969 GCF_058791835.1 Paenibacillus sp. EB106-04-04-XG159
AGCCATTAGCTCAGTTGGTAGAGCACCTGACTTTTAATCAGGGTGTCGAAGGTTCGAGTCCTTCATGGCTCACCAGTTTATGAACTTACAGCAGTTTTGAGGGAAACCTTAAAACTGCTTTTTTTTTATTCTAATTACTTCAATTTTAAGGTTCATCTTTCCATCTCATGATGAGATCGAAGATGAGCCTTTTTATATTTTCTCTAGCTCAATATAAAATAGAGTATTTATATATTCGTGAACAAATATGGGATTAGATGTAATAAAACCATACAAAACAGATATAAAGTAATCAAAACTACATAAAAAACAATAAATTTTCGTTGTAAACCAAGTATTTCCATGCTAAAATTCTGCCATGAACATTACATGTTCTGGTAATCAACAAGGCATTAGTAGAGTCATAACTTGATTAAGGGGGTTTAGTGTTGAAGAGACAATTGTTCAGTAAGATGCTGCTTTCACTAATGGTAGTAGTTCTGGTTGCTACAGGCTGCTCCACGGGCGACGGTGGAAGCAAAGGCTCAAAAGGGACAACCGCGGTTGAAGGAGTACCTGATAAGGTCGCAAAAGATGATCAAGTGAAGATTATGGTTATTCGCAAGATTGGCGGCGATGATCATACGGCTCAGTTCTTGGCTGGCGCTAAGGAAGAAGGAGAGTCTATGGGATTCACAGTTGATACCTTCTCAGCGAATGGTGATACTGCTAAGTTCCATGATGCTATTGCCCAATCGCTTGAGAAAGATTATGACGGTTTCATTATCTCGCATGGTGATGATGAAGCGACAATTGAAGATGTGAAGAAGATTCGAGAGAAGGGAATTCCAGTTGTAACGTACGACTCTATTGGCGGTCTGGCCGATATTGAAGGCGTAACGCTTACTTCTCAGGATGATGAGAACTTGGCCAAGCTCGCATTGGATGAGATGCATAAAGGGCTTAAAGGCCAAGGCAAGATCGTCTATCTATGGGTAGACGGTTTCCCGCCAATGGTAAGACGCAACGCGATCTATCAGCAATTTTTGACGGCCAACCCTGGTTATGAGGAGATCGATCGATTCGGTATTGCTGCTGCTGATACTTCAGTTCAGACACAGAATGCTGTAGCTGCAATGCTGACGAAGTATCCGAAAGGCGAGATCGACGGCATATTTGCAACATGGGATGCCTTTGCTATCGGAGCGAATCGAGCTATCAAAGAAGCAGGCCGTGATGAAGTTAAAATCTTCGGTATCGACGTATCGAATGCCGACCTTCAAGCGATGCAAGAAGACAAGAGCCCATGGGTAGCTACAGCAGCCGTTGATCCGAAGATTATCGGTGCGGTTAACCTCCGTATTCTTGCGAAGAAGATTGCAGAGGAAGAGACACCAGCAGTATACAATCTGGCTGCAACGATGATTACACAAGAGAAGCTGAAAGGCTCCTCCGAAGCAGTGAACATGGTGAATCTGGCTAGCATTATTCCGGGATGGGGCGTCAGCACAGAGTTTGAAGAAGGCTGGATGAAGAAGCTGAAGGAAGCTAATAAAAAGTAGTCCGCAGCAATAGAATAGTACATCAGCAGGCAGGGAAGCAGTTATGAGAACGTTTTCCTGCCTGCCTACAAAGTACCTGTTAGAGGGTGAAGCTATGGGGGCAGTGAACGCAATCGAACTGCAGATGAAGAACATAACGATCGAGTTCCCAGGTGTCAAAGCATTAAATAATGTTTTCTTCAGCACGATGACAGGAAGTTCTCATGCTTTAATCGGTGCGAATGGCGCTGGAAAGTCAACGCTGATGAAGGTGTTATCAGGGGTCTACAATCACTATTCAGGCCAGATCTATATCGATGGTCAAGAAGTTCATATTCGCAGCCCAAGAGACGCGAAGGAACTGGGTATTCAGATCGTTTATCAAGAAGTAGACACCGCATTAGTCCCTTACTTGACGGTGGGCGAGAACATCATGCTGGATCACATGGTCAATGACATGGGGAAGCAGCAAATCGTTTCATGGAGCCAGACTCATAAGCGCGCGCAGGAAATATTGAACAGGATTAACGTCAAAGTATCCTCGAAGAAGCTAGTAAGTCAACTGACACTAGCAGAGAAGCAAATGGTGTTAATAGCAAGGGCTATATCGAAGACATGCAGATTTCTAATACTCGATGAGCCTACAGCGCCATTAAGCCATGCTGAGACGCAAGAGCTGTTCCGCATCGTACGAGAGTTGAAAAGAGAAAATGTCGGCGTGATTTTTATTTCTCACCGTCTGCCCGAATTGTTCGAAATATGCGATGACATTACCGTCATGAGGGACGGTGAATTCGTCGTTAGAGAGAAGATTGCGGATGTGACGCAGAATCACGTCGTAGAACATATGCTTGGCAGATCACTGGGTGATCAGTTTCCGAAGGTAAGGGTTGAACTTGGTGAAACCATGTTTGAGGTGAAGCAGTTCAGCGATCGGGATAAAGTTCAGCCTATTGATATGTATTTAAGAAAGGGAGAAATTATCGGAATCGCAGGCTTGGTAGGCGCGGGCAAGACTGAGCTGTGCAAAGCGCTGTTTGGCGCATCGGCATCTGTCTCAGGCGAGCTGCATCTTCACGGCAAGAAGCTCAGTATCCGCAATCCCCATGACGCGATGAAGCAGGGCATAGCCCTAGTGCCGGAGGAACGTCGCAAAGAAGGGATACTGGTCAGCGAATCTGTTGCTGTCAATATCACAGCAGTCAATCTGAAGAAGTTCTGCAGCATGAATACGTGGTTGCGATTTAAGAAGGAGAAGGAAGCAGCGCGTACGATCATTCAGGATCTGGGCATCAAGACTCCGAGTGAGAATACCAAGGTGCAGAATCTATCAGGAGGCAATCAGCAGAAGGTTGCGATCGGCAAATGGCTGATTACCGATGCGGAAGTGTACATATTTGACGAGCCGACTAAAGGCGTCGATGTCGGAGCGAAGAAGGATATATTCGAGCTTATCTTTCAACTGGCTGAACGGGGAAAATGCATTCTATATGCATCTTGCGAGCTGTCGGAAATTATCGGCATTACGGACCGGACCTATGTATTGTATGACGGCATGCTAGTCAAAGAGCTGGAGACGAGCCGCACGAATGAAGAAGAGTTGCTGTACTACTCTACGGGAGGAAAATAATGATGAGCACTGCTAAGACTATTCAAACTAATAAAGCTCCCAAATCGTTTGATCTATTCGACTTCCTGTATCGATATGGAACGATCATCACGATTGGCATCTTGATTGTTGTATTTGGCTTGACATCGGACAGCTTTCTTCAGCCTTCTAACTTAGTCAACATTCTGCGTTCTATTTCTATCGTTACGATTATATCTATCGGAATAACAATCTCCCTATCTGTAGGAGGATTCGACCTATCGGTAGGCTCAGTAGCCTCACTCGCGAATGCGGTCGTCATCTCTATGTTTGTATGGCACGGCATGAGCGTAGGCTTGGGTATTGTAACCGCTATTCTCGTTTGCATAGTGGTGGGATTGATCAATGCCTTCATGATCGTGAAGCTAAAGATTACGGATATGCTGATGACCCTAGCTACAATGTTCGTGGTACAGGGAATCGCGCTTACTTATACACGCGGTGCGACGGTATCACAGAACATGGTTATGCCGGACGGAAGCTTCTCGACTGGAACGATCAGTCCTTTCTTCTCGAAGATCGGTCAAGTGCCTTGGATCATCCTGATTATGCTCGTCATCGTCATCATCGTTCACATCTTCCTCACCTATACGAAGCATGGTCGTTATATGTATGTGATCGGCGGCAATATGGAAGCGGCGAAGCTATCAGGTATCTCGGTCAATAAATACCGAGTGGCGGCGTATATCTTATCCGCGATGTTCGCAGCCATCGGCGGTATTATGCTGGGCGCTCGCGTCATGACAGCTGAAGTAAATTCGGGAGCGCCATATCTCATGGACTCGGTTGCAGCAGCGTATATTGGATTCTCCGTGCTCGGCGCTGGTAAGCCGAATGCAATCGGGACGTTCGTAGGGGCAGTGTTGATCGGGATTTTACAAAATGGATTGGTTATGATGAGCGTCCCGTACTATGCCATGGATATTGTGAAGGGTACTGTATTGGCGTTTGCCTTGGCGTTGACTTATTACAAGAAGAAGTAGCGATTAGGGGAGGTAATTCGAATGAATCAGTTCACTCATTATTTCACCATGAAAGAACCCGATGTCGTACAATACGCGTTAACGCAGCTTGATTACTTCGATGAAGGCGCGGAGCTGACATGCAAAGAGATAGGCGATGGCAATCTGAACTATGTATTCCGTCTTGTGGATACCCGTACGAATAAATCTATTATTATCAAGCAGGCAGGACCTGTTGCTCGCATATCTGATGAGTTCATCGTATCTCCCGATCGCAATCGGATTGAAAGTGAGATATTGAAGCTTCAGCACGAGCTCGCACCAGGCCTTGTTCCTATCATGTACAAGTATGATCCGATTATGAACTGCTGTGTGATGGAGGATCTGTCCGATCAC
The DNA here is from genome assembly GCF_058791835.1 of Paenibacillus sp. EB106-04-04-XG159. Lineage (NCBI taxonomy): Bacteria > Bacillati > Bacillota > Bacilli > Caryophanales > Paenibacillaceae > Paenibacillus > Paenibacillus sp. EB106-04-04-XG159. The sequence goes on from NZ_JBYTDY010000030.1 coordinate 4,527, forward strand.
GAGATTATGAGAAAGGCGCTGCTCGATCATAAGCAGTTTCCGATGTTCGCGGAGCATATCTCTACTTTTATGGCGAGTACGCTGCTGCTGACATCTGACATCGTCATGAACCATAAAGAGAAGAAAGAACAGTTGAAGCGATTCATTAATCCCGATCTATGCGAGATCTCGGAGGATCTTGTTTATACAGAGCCATTTTACGATTGTCCTCGGAACGATATATTCGAGCCGACGCGTGAATTCGCGAAGTCTTACTTGTGGGAAGATGAAGAGCTGCTGCTGGAGACGGCGAAGCTTAAATTCGAGTTTATGAATCATGCGCAAGCCTTGCTGCATGGTGACCTGCACTCGGGCTCGATCTTTATCAAGGAAGATTCAACGAAGATTATCGATCCGGAATTCGCATTCTACGGTCCAGCTGGGTATGATGTCGGCAATGTAATTGCGCATCTATTATTCGCTTATGTCAATGCGGATAGCGTGATGAAAGACGAGGCAGCAAGAGAACAGCAGAAGGCTTGGCTGATCACATGCATGGTAGACGTCATTAACTTGTTCCGTGAAAAATTCATGAGGCTATATCAGGAAGCTGCGACAGATCGTGTAGCGAAGATTCCGGGATTCGACACTTACTATTTGAGCGGAATTATTTCCGATGCGGCAGCTGTAGCTGGTATGGAACTTATACGCCGAATTATTGGTCTGGCAGGTGTGAAGGATGTGGCTTCTATCGCTGATCAGACGGCAAGAGCTCGTGCGGAGAAGCTGCTGCTCGTGATCGGGAAGACCTTCATTATGCAGCGCGCCAGCATTCGCACTGGCGACGATTTCAAACAGATCGTTGACGATGTGATAGCAGACAGCAAGATTGTGAGCTAGTTGAGCTTGTTGAGCTAGATAGATTAGCTAGATAGATTAACTAGGTAGCTTAGTTAAGCTCGTTAACTTCAAGTGATAAGCTTCGGGAGGGATATGACATGATGAGCAGCGACACCACATCAATTACGATGATTCAATCTGTTGTACTGGATGACGAGCACGATACACTGGTCATATTGGATCAGACGCTGTTGCCGAATGAGAAGGTGTTCTTGCGGCTGACAGAGCTTAAGGATATATGGGATGCGATATTCAAGCTGAAGGTGCGCGGTGCTCCAGCGATCGGAATAGCTGCGGCGTATGGCTTGTACTTAGGCGCAAAGCGTTCCAAGGCTGAAACGTTCGAGCAGCTGTGCCAGGATGTTAAGGAGGTTAAGGATTATCTCGCCTCCTCCAGACCGACAGCCGTTAATCTGTTCTGGGCGCTGGACCGGATGGAAGCGCGCTTGCTGCGCGAGGCTGACAAGACCGTAGCCGAGATCAAGGAAGCGCTGCGCGAGGAGTCAGAGGCGATCCGCGCTGAAGACGAGATCGTATGCGAGAGCATCGGCAAGTACGCGCTGTCTCTGCTGGAGCCGAACTGGGGACTGCTGACGCATTGTAATGCAGGCGCTATTGCAACGGCCAAGTATGGTACGGCATTGGCTCCAATATACCTGGGACAGGAGCATGGCTATCAGTTCAAGGTGTTCGCGGATGAGACGAGACCGCTCTTGCAGGGTGCAAGGCTGACAGCGTGGGAGCTGAAGGAAGCGGGAGTAGATGTCACGTTAATCTGCGATAATATGTCCTCGATCGTGATGAAGGAAGGTAAAGTGCAGGCGGTGCTCGTCGGCTGCGACCGCGTCGCGGCTAACGGTGATACTGCCAACAAGATCGGCACATCTGCCGTGGCGATTCTCGCAAAGCACTACGGCATACCGTTCTATGTATGCTCGCCGCTGTCTACAATCGACTTGAAATGCGAGACCGGCGACGATATTCATATCGAGCTGCGCGCCGACGAAGAAGTGACGTCGCAATGGTATGAGAAGCCGATGGCGCCTGCGGGTGTGCAGGTGTATAATCCTGCATTTGACGTAACGGATCATTCGCTGATCAGCGCTATCATTACACAGAACGGTATTGCATATCCGCCGTTCAACGTAAGCTTGCCAAAGATGTTTGAGAGCTAATAAATGATAAAGCCCGCTCTATACGAATCTGCTGGATGCAGACTCCTAGGGCGGGCTTTATTCGAATTCATTAGTCGCACTCATGCAAGGATATGCCGTTCTGCTCCAGATGGCGATGCCAGTCTGGAGATAAGGCTTGATCAACAATGAGCGTATCGATCTGATCAAAGCCGCATATGCTGGCAAACGATGTGCGATCAAACTTCGTGTAGTCGGCAATGAGGTACGCTTTGTTGGCACGCTCGACGGCTAGACGGCGCACTTCCGCCTGCTGCTCATTCGAATCCGTTATGCCATGCTGCATGCTGATCGAACGGCAAGAGATGAAAGCTAGGTCGAAATAATAGCTTTGTATGCTTAGCTCGGTGTTGCGTCCCAAGCTGGACATGGAGGACGGAGAGATGCTGCCGCCCAGAATGACGAGATGCACGCTGGTGCTGTCGATCAATGCGTTAACGATCTTAATTGAGTTCGTTACGATCGTAATTCGTTTGTCACGAAGCATATTGGCAATGTACAGCGATGTTGAAGAGGCATCAAGAAAGATCGAGTCCCCGTTATTAATAAACTGTACGCACTTCTCGGCAATCTTCTTCTTGCCTTCCACATGTATATGCTCTCGCAAATTAAAGTTCACATCATTCTGAACACCGTCTGAAATGTAGGCACCGCCATATGTACGAGTAAGCACACCCTCGTCTTCCAGCTGCTTGAGATCCCTGCGAATCGTTTCCTCTGTAACCGAGAACAATCCAGCCAACTCGGAAACGGTCACATTCTTCTTCTCTAATATGATTTCTTTGATCTTGGACTTTCTTGCTATAGGCAGCATAGGATCACGTACTTTCCATTAATGTTGTGGAATTTACAACATTATACCATATTTGTTTGGTTTGTGGTTGAGGTGAGATGACGTTATTTTAAGGACAAATTGGGATGGAAACCTTGTGTTTTGAGTATTTGTGGCGTATTTGATCCAGAATGGAGCGGTTAAACATATAAAAACCACAAAAAACAAAATAAATAATTGACAAACTATGTATAAAGTAAGAAAATCAAGTCATCAACAGAAACAGGCATTATATACCAATAGGAAGTGATTGTATGATAGAGAAGACTTCAGCTTATCTTTCTGACTATGAAGCGAAGAAGATGATATGCGAGATTGGAAGGCGGATGTACAACAAGAATTTTGTCGCGGCTAATGACGGCAACATTACGATAAAGACAGGTCCTAACACGATCTGGGCAACGCCGACCGGGGTAAGCAAAGGATTTATGACACCTGATATGCTGGTCAAGCTGGACCTGAGCGGCAAGGTTCTAGCTGGGAAGCGCAAGCCGTCTTCCGAGATCAAGATGCATCTCCGTGTATACAAGGAGAACCCGAACGTGACAGCGGTTGTACACGCACATCCGCCTGTTGCCACATCGTTCGCCATCGCGGGAATCGATCTTGACAAGGCGGTGTCGCCAGAAGCGGTTGTCATCCTGGGTACGGTGCCAGTCGCACCGTATGCGACACCGGGCACGGAAGAGGTGCCGAATTCGATCGCGCCTTACTGCAAGGACTATAATGCGGTGCTACTTGCGAATCACGGCGCGTTGACATGGGGAACAGACATCATCGAAGCCTATTATCGGATGGAGTCGCTGGAGCATTATGCGCTTATGCTAATGTACTCCGGACGAATTATTAATCAGGCGAATGAGTTGAACTGCAACCAGGTGTCTGATCTGATCTCGATACGCGCGAAGATGGGAATTACGAGCGGCGGAACGCCAGCTTGCAAGTATCCTTCGGATGCTTCAGATGCTTCGGATGTGGAAGGATCTAGACAAGCAGCGGCTACCTCGGAAACACCGGTTGGGTTATCGGAATTATCCGCGAAGGACAAGCAGGACATGATCGAGGCGATCGTAGCGAAGGTAACGGAACAAGTATTGAAGAAACTAAGCCGTTAGGAGTGACCGTACATGAGCGTGAAGTTGACCGAACAAGATGTGCAGAGCATCATTCAAGGCGTCTTGAAGAACATTGGTCAAAGCCTCGGTCAAGCGCAGCCAGAGCCAGCATCACAGCTTGTATCGCAGCAAAAGTCTGCGCTCGCCGCAGCATCGTCGCTTCAAGCCGCTCCTGCAAGTGTGAGCTCTCATCATTCACGAGGCGATTATGGCGTGTTTGAACAGGCGGATGATGCTATTCTTGCGGCTGCTGCCGCGCAGAAGCTGTATGCGAAGAATGGCAAGCTGGCTGAACGGGAGAAGCTGATTCAGGCGATCCGTCAGACGACTCTTGAGCATAAAGAGACGCTGGCGCGGATGATCTGGGAAGAGACATCCTTGGGACGTGTCGAGGATAAGATTGCGAAGCTGGAATTGACGGCGATGAAGACGCCGGGGACAGAGGATCTGAGCACGCAAGCGTGGTCCGGTGACGATGGACTAACCATTGTTGAAGAAGGCCCCTTCGGTCTCGTTGGAGCCGTTACGCCTGTGACGAATCCGGTGGAAACAGTCATCAACAATTCTATCGGATTGTTGGCGGCAGGCAATGCGGTCGTATTCAATGTCCACCCTTCGTCCAAGAGAAGCTGCGCTTACGCAGTTCAGCTGCTGAATAAAGCGATTGTGGCTGCGGGCGGTCCTCTTAACTTGATTACGATGGTGAAGGATCCGAGCAAGGAATCGTTGGATCGCATCACAGAGTCGCCAGAAGTCAAGCTGCTCTTAGGTACTGGCGGACCTGGTTTAGTCAAAGCCTTGCTCAGCTCCGGCAAGAAAGCGATCGGAGCGGGAGCGGGCAATCCCCCGGTTGTCGTGGACGAAACGGCTGACATCGAACGGGCTGCCAAGGCGATCATTGCAGGGGCTTCATTTGAAAATAACATCCTGTGCATCGCGGAGAAGGAAGTGTTCGTGGTGAACAGCGTGGCGGATGATCTCATCTTCCACATGCTGAACCACGGCGCCTATCGTTTGAATCAACGCGAGCTGGAGCAGGTGATGAGCTTCGCGCTTGAGCCGAATGTACGGCAGGTCGCAGGCGGATGCTCACTAGATACGAAGCGGGAATATCACGTCGCGAAGGATTGGATCGGGAAGGACGCATCGCGCTTCCTAGAGAAGATCGGCGTACACGGCAGACAAGACGTGAAGCTGCTCATCTGCGAGGTGGACTTCCATCATCCATTTGTCCAATTGGAACAGATGATGCCGGTTCTGCCGATCGTGCGGACAGCGGACCTGGATGAAGCGATTGAGTTAGCAGTGACAGCGGAGCATGGCAATCGCCATACGGCGATCATGCATTCCACGAACGTTAATCATCTTACGAAGTTCGCACGAGCTGTCGGTACGACGATATTCGTGAAGAATGCGTCATCCTTAGCGGGAGTGGGCTTCGGAGGAGAAGGCTACACAACGATGACGATAGCTGGACCGACGGGAGAAGGATTGACGTCCGCCAAGACGTTTACGCGTAAAGTGCGATGCGTGTTGGCTGAGGGCGGATTCCGAATTATAGGGTAGGTGATAGCCATGACACGCACCGCGATTGGATGTGTAGAGGTTCAAGGATACAGCGTAGCATTAGCTGTGATGGATCAGGCTTGCAAGGCAGCTAATATCACGATACAAGGGATCGATTGCAACAATCCGCCGAATGACAGCCGTGCGAGAATACCCGTTATGATTCAGGTTAAGTTCTCAGGGACAGTCAGCGATGTGCAGGTTGCGCTGGACGTCGCGCGCGAAACAGCATCCCGATATCTGGCCCCGGATGAGATGCTGTTTCATCTTATCCCATCAGGGAGCGCGGAGCTAATGGGGCTGTTGCCGCAGGGGAAGGTCAGTCCGAAGTAGCTTCAGAAGCAGCGGATAAGGGGGAATCCCATGAGAGCGTCTATCGGTATGATCGAAACACGAGGATTCACCTCAGCTTGGCTGGCTGCGGAGATGATGGTGAAATTTGCTTACGTAGAGGTACTTAAGGTTGACAAGTCCGGCGCCGGCTATGTGGCGGTTATCGTCCAAGGCGATATTGAATCGGTGCGAACCGCACTGGAGGTTGGATCGGCGGAAGCTCGTCGGACAGGGGAGCTTATATCCTCCCATATTCTCTACAAGCCAGCGGACGAGCTTGATGTACTGCTCGCTTCGGAGTGAAGGAAGGGAACAGCATGACACATATTGATGCGATTGGAGTAGTGGAGGTGCAGTACTTCTCCACTGCAATTGAAGTGTTGGATGCGATGACGAAGTCAGCGGATGTGCAGTTCCTGACAAGCGAGAAGCTGCTGGGCGGCAGATTGGTAACGGTTATCGTCGGCGGCGGAGTATCGCAAGTCACAGCATCAGTTGAGGCGGCAAGACAGGTATGTGAAGGCAAAGCTAACAATCCGCTGAAGATGAGCTTGGTGATCTCCAAGCCGCATGCAGAGATTATGAAGTTCATCGTTCCAAGTGCTCAAGCAGAGCCTGCGGTTCAGAAAGAGTCCGAAACGATAACGGAACAGGAACAAGGCTTGGTATCGGAAGCTCCGCCTAAGCGGGCAAGAAGCAGGAGACAGCCTAAATCTTAAACCAAATTAAACATTAATGGAGGTAGCAAAGATGAATGAAGCATTGGCTATGATCGAGACGAAAGGTTTAACGGCTGCAATCGAGGCAGCGGATGCGATGTTGAAGGCAGCAAATGTGGAAATCGTCGGTACGGAGAAGATCGGCTCCGGCTTAGTTACCGTATTGGTGAAAGGCGATGTTGGCGCGGTTAAAGCGGCGGCGGAAGTGGGCGCAGAGGCGGCTCAGCGTGTAGGCGAGCTGGTAGCTGTACATGTGATTCCTAGACCGCATCTTGATGTTCAGAAGATGCTGCCGACATTGAAGTAAGTAATACGTTGACTATTTCAATACGTTAGGATCGTTAATCATTAATGCTATTCAGGGGAGGATTATATCATGAGTGAATCTATCGGCATGATCGAAACGAAAGGCTTTATAGCTGCGGTTGAAGCGGCAGACGCGATGCTGAAGGCAGCAAACGTAGAAATCGTCGGCACGGACAAGATCGGCTCCGGACTTGTTACCGTAATCGTAAAAGGCGATGTCGGCGCAGTTAAAGCAGCGGTTGAAGTAGGATCAGAAGCTGCGCAGCGCATTGGCGAATTGGTAGCGGCGCATGTGATTCCAAGACCGCACACTGACGTGCTGAAGATGCTTCCGGGCGTGAAGTAAGCAGGTGATGTGGAATGAACGATAACATGATATCGAATGATCAATGGGTTCAATCGATCACGAAGCTAATCATGGACGAGCTGCAAGCAATCGGACTAACGTCATCTGGCGAGCTGCAGACGGAGGTGCCGGTCGGCGTATCTGCAAGACATGTGCATCTATCCGTGGAACATCTGGAAGTTCTATTTGGCAAAGGAAGCGCATTGACGAAGTATAAGGATATATCACAGCCAGGCCAGTATGCGGCTAATGAGACCGTGACGCTTGTCGGGCCGCATGACGCGATTCAGAGGGTGCGCGTACTGGGACCTTGCCGCGGCAACACGCAGGTAGAGCTTGCGCCAAGCGATGCCCGTAAGCTCGGTATCAAGCCGCCCGTACGCGAGTCGGGAGATCTCGAGAATACGCCTGGCATCCGCATCATCGGTCCAGCGGGCAGCCTGCAGTTGGATCGGGGCTGTATTATCGCCGAACGTCATATTCATATGACGCCGAGCGATGCTGCGGCGTTCGGTGTTCGACATGGACAGCGGGTATCGGTCAGAGTGGAAGGGATTAGAGGCGGCGTCATGGATGGAGTGGCGATCAAAGTGCGGGACAATTATGCATTAGACATGCATATCGATACGGATGACGGCAATGCATTCGGCCTGAAGACGGGAGAACGCCTGCACATTATCAAGTAGAAGCGAGGGCGAGCGGCATGGAGATAGGAAAAGTGGTGGGCAACGTCATATCGACGAACAAATACGATGGGCTTCAAGGCCTCAAGCTGTTAATGGTTGAGATCGGGCTTCATGAAGAGCGACGCATTATTGTGGCTGGGGACACCTTGGGCGCAGGCGTCAATCAATGGGTGCTCGTGTGCCAGGGAAGCAACGTGCAGCACGCGCTCCGCAATCCAGCGCCGCTTGATGCTCTAATAGTGGGAATCATGGATAAGCCTCCTGCCTTGCAGGCAGATCTATAATGTCTGGAGGTGCTGGATATGAAGATCGTGATTATTGGCGGGGTTGCCGCTGGCATGTCGGCAGCGTCCAAGTTAAAACGTACAGACCCAACGGCAGAAGTTGTGGTATATGAGAAAGGCTTGTTCCTCTCATACGGCGCTTGCGGGCTCCCTTATTATGTGTCCGGGGCTAACGATGATTACACGAAGATGATCGCCAGGACACAGGAGCAATTCCATGAAACGGGGATTCGAACAGCGCTGCGGCATGAAGTGCTAAAGGTCGTTCCAGAACAGAAGCAGCTGATGATTAAGGATCTGGAGCAGGACCGCGTATTTCTGGAATCCTACGACAAGCTGATGATAGCAACTGGAACGCACCCTATCGTGCCTCCTATACCAGGGCGCGGGTTAAGCGGCGTTCACGTATTGAAGAGCTTAGAAGATGGCATAGCGCTGCAACAAGCGGTCTCGTCGCCGCAGGTGAACGATGTTGTGATCGTTGGCGGCGGGTATATCGGCATCGAAGTGGCGGAAGCCATGATAGAGCTGGGAAAGAACGTTAGAGTCATCGAGCTGGGAGACCGGCTGCTGAAGACATTTGACAAGGAAATTACGGATATTGCGACCAGAGAGCTCATCTCTAAGGGTGTCATGATTCATCTTGGCGAGAAGGTCGAAGCTCTGCTTGGAGACACTTCTGTACGAGGTATTCAGACCGATCATGCAAGTTACGCAGCGGATCTGGTCATCATGTGCGTAGGCGTTAAGCCTTCTACGCAGTTTCTGAAGGGCTCCGGTATCGCGCTCGCGAAGAACGGAGCGGTTATCATTGACCGTGAGATGCGGACTAACATTGCAGACATCTATTCCGCAGGGGATTGTGCGGAAGTTTATCATAAAGTGATGCAGGAGAATACATTTATTCCGCTCGGTACAACAGCCAACAAGTGCGGCCGTATGGCGGGAACGAATATGCTCGGCAAGCACGAGAAGTTCGTCGGCACACTAGGCAGCGCAGCGATTAAAGTGCTGGGGCTGGAGCTCGCGCGCACGGGAATATCGGAGGAAGATGCCGCGCGATTAGCGATCGAGTATTCGACGGTATTCGTGACAGCAGCCGATCATCCGCGCTATTATCCGACTCCGACTCCGATTCATATTAAGCTGATCACGGAGAAGAAGACGGGGACACTCCTTGGCGCGCAGGCGATAGGGGAGAAGGGTGTCGTACTCCGAATCGATGTGCTGGCAGTCGCTATTCATAACCGAATGACGGCAGCTGAGATGGGCATGGTGGACCTGTGCTACGCTCCGCCATTTGCCGGAGTGTGGGATGCGGTGCATATTGCGTGCAATGCCGTGAAGTAACATACTGCAGGAAGCGAAGCCGTACGAAGCGGACTGAACATCGATAGGTTACGGGTTCGAAACAGAGCTATTGTGCCGCTTTGCGGACCGTAGAGCCGTTATTTCCGGTGATAAGGGGTAAATGGTGAGTTTAGCGGACAATAGTGCCGTTATTGGCTTGGAAACGAGTCATTATAGGCGAAATGTTCATACATAGCGGAATCTCGGTCCGCTTGATAGGCGAAGCAGTTGGTTTTGGGAGAAATAACGGACTGTATGTCCGTTTTTGCGGGGTGGTTCAGTGTTGACGAAAGCTATGAATTCCAAACTTTCTACTATAGAAGAGGCGAGCGCGCTCATCCCGGATGGAGCTGTGCTCGCCTTAGGCGGCAATGTGCTGCATCGCGCACCGATGGCGATGGTACGGGAGCTGATTCGCCAGCGGAAGCGGGACCTGCGCCTGGTGAAGACAGCAGGCGCTCATGATATTGACCTGCTCTGCGCAGCGGGCTGCGTGCATTCGGTGAATGCCGGCTTCGTCTCCTATGAGACGGAATACGGTCTCGCGATGCATTACCGCAAAGCGGTGGAAGCAGGTAAGGTTCAATGCAACGAGCATGCGTGCTACACCGTCATCTGCGCATTGCGCGCAGCGGCAAGCGGAGCGCCGTTCATGCCGGTTGCAGGCTTGAAGGCGGGGGATCTGATCGGCGCTGTGAATTATTTTCAAGTCATACCGGATCCATTCACGAATCAACCGGTAACCGTTGTGAAAGCGATCGTGCCGGATGTGGCTGTCATTCACGTTCAGGAATGCGATGAAGAAGGCAACGCCATCATTCTCGGTCCGGCATATGAAGATGTGCTGATGAGCCGCGCTGCGAAGCAAGTGATCATCACGACGGAGAGAGTTGTTCCCAAGAGTAAGATTCGAATGCGTCCGGAAGCGGTCAGCGTTCCGCATTTCCTGGTGAGCGCTGTCGTTCATGTTCCTAAAGGTGCGGCTCCTTGCTCCTGCGATAAGAGCTATGAAGTGGATCATAAGGCGCTGCAGCAATTTCTGAAGCTGAGGGATGCGGATGGCATTCAAGCTTATGTGAACGGCTATGAAAGAGCTGATCGTCTAAGAACGCTGGCGAGAGGGGGAAGCTCCAGATGAAACCGACTGCGAAACCATATCGCGCAAGCGACATCATGGTATGTGCAATCGCAAGGATGCTGCAGGACGGCGAGAAGGTGTTCCACGGTGTATCCTCGCATTTGCCAATGGTGGCGATGATGTTGGCTAGGCAGCTCCATGCTCCTCGCTTGGTGCATCTCAACATTCCCGGCGGGGTCAATCCGTCTTCGATCAAGCATACATCATACTCCTCTGCTGGAGCAGAGCTGGTTACGTCAGGAGAAGCGATCTTTCCGCTTGAGGAAGTATTCGATCTCTCGATGCGCGGAGGCCTGGATGTTGCCTTTCTCGGCGGAGTTCAATTTGATATCCATGGCAATGTGAACGCCTCCGTAATTGGGAGCTATCATAACCCGAAGGTGCGGCTGCCTGGCGGAGCGGGAAGCGCTGTTCTTATTCCAACAGCCAAGAAAGCTATTATATGGCGCACCAAGCATGATCGCAGAACGTTTGTAGAGCATGTGGACTTCGTCACGACACGCGGCAACCTGTGGAAGATCGTGACTCCTCTATGCATCTTTGAATATGTAAATGGTCAGCTCAAGCTCGACAGTATCCATCCGACTTCTTCATTGGAGGAAGTGATCGAGAATACCGGCTTTACGGTAAGATATGATTCGATCCGGTACACTCCCGAGCCGACGCAGCGCGAGCTGCAGGTACTTAAGCAGATTGATCCTTATGATTATCGCTCGAAAGAGTTTTAACACTTAACGGAACGATTCTTCGTCTAGAACCATTTTCATCGGCCTCTTAGGGTGAAGCACTGTAGCTGTTATGTTACAATGAGTGCAGCAAGAGCTAGAAAGCTGAAGAAATGAGTTGATGAAGATGGACAAGAAAGATCTGCGTGCGCAGATTGAACGGATCATCAATGTATCTTTAGAAGATGCGACCATATCGACTACGGCATGGAGATCGTGGGTTGAGGCGGCGCAAGCTGCAGGACAGCCATCTGCAGTCTCGCCTGAGGTGCTTGTCGAGCATGAGGGTCGCTGTTATATGTTGTGGAAGCACGGCTCACTCAACACAGAGCTGTTGCATTGTGATGCGGTACATCTGCCTATTAAAGAACGTCAATGGCTCGAAATGCTGCTATGGGTAGATATGAACACTCGGAAGAATTCATCAACTGGGGCTGCCGGCGATGAGCACCAGGTAGTCCAATTCGGTCAGTGGATCATGGATCGACTGCAGGAAAGAGATCTGCAGGCGCAGGTGCCGGATACATTTTCGTGGAAGAGCAAGCTGTTTCAATCGGTCGTTCCGTTTCTGCTCGCAGCAGAGCACTCTCACCGTGAAGCGCCCAGCTATTCGTCGCTGTACAAGCTGTTGAAGTCTTACTTTGGCGGTGAAGTGATGGTAGTACCCTTGACGGAGAAAGAATGGTTGATTCTCGTTCCCGAGCATTTAACGCATTCGTATGAGCAGGATGAAGAAGCGGATCATAAGGAAACGATCGAGGAGATGTTGACTTCTTTCTGTTCTGGATTATATGAATTGCTTGCAGCGGAATGGATCGGAGAGAGCCACATGTCCGTAGGGTATCCCTTCTCGCCGATTGTCGGACTTCCAGCCACGGTGTCACAGCTGCGGGAAACGATCTATCTAGGAAGAACATTTCATGTTACGGATTCGATTCATCTCCCTTGGGAAGTACATCTGGAACAACTGGTGTACAGCATTCCAGATGAAGTGCGCAAGCAATTCATGAAACGTGTTGTGACGAAAAATGATAGCTTTACCGATTCCGAGACACTTGCCACTCTGGAAACCTTCTTTCAATTTGATTGCAGCGTAAGTGAAACGGCGAAACGGCTATATATACATCGTAATACATTATTGTATCGATTAGATAAGATTAAGCAGGATACGGGACTGGATGTTCGTACTTTTTCCGATGCTGTTTTGGTAAAGCTCATATTACTATTGTACAAAGTCACGAAATAGGGAAGCGCTTTTTTGTGCAGATTGTGTATAGTCATTTGTACAGGGTTTAGATATGATAAGTATATAAGATTCAACCGATAATCATAAACACACACGTATAAGGGGGAAATAACCATGGCAGGCGTACGCTTAGAACATGTTTACAAGAAATACCCAGGATCTGATAAAGCAACAGTAATTGATATCAATCTCGACATTCAAGATAAGGAATTCCTCGTATTGGTTGGTCCTTCCGGTTGCGGTAAGTCCACAACACTGCGTATGATCGCAGGTTTGGAGGAAATTTCAGAAGGTAGCCTGTACATTGGCGACCGCCTTGTGAACGATGTTGCTCCTAAAGATCGCGATATCGCGATGGTATTCCAATCCTATGCGTTGTATCCACATATGAACGTGTACCAAAACATGGCGTTTGGTTTGAAATTGCGTAAATTCAAGAAAGACGATATCGACAAGCGCGTTAAAGAAGCTGCACGCATCTTGGACATCGAGCATTTGCTTGATCGTAAACCGAAGGCACTCTCCGGTGGTCAGCGTCAGCGTGTTGCTCTCGGCCGTGCGATCGTTCGTGAGCCTCAAGTATTCTTGATGGACGAACCGCTCTCCAACTTGGATGCTAAACTTCGTGGTCAGATGCGTTCCGAGATCACGAAATTGTCGAAGCGTCTTCAAACAACTGTTATCTACGTAACGCATGACCAGATCGAAGCTATGACGATGGGTGACCGTATCGTAGTTATGAAAGACGGTATCATCCAACAAGCAGCTTCTCCAGAAGTATTGTACGGACATCCTTTGAACATGTTCGTTGCAGGTTTCATTGGATCTCCTACGATGAACTTCATCAACGGTACAATGTCTGAAGTTGGCGGCGATGTTCGCTTCAAGGCTCCAGGACTGGACGTAGTAGTACCAGCTGGTAAAGCACAATCCTTGAAAGAAAAAGGCCTGATCGGCAAAGAAGTTATCCTCGGCGTTCGTTCCGAAGATATCCATGAAGAGCCAGTATTCTTGGAAGCTTCCCCTAACAGCATCTTCACAGCTACAATCGAAGTTACAGAGAACATGGGTCATGAAATGTTCCTGTACCTGAAAGGTGTAGGCAGCGATACAGTTATCGCTCGTGTTGACGGCCGTTCTACTTCAAAAGAAGGTCAAAATGTGAAGCTCGCAATCGATATGAACAAAGTTCATGTATTCGACAAAGATACTGAATTGAACGTATTCGAAAGCTAATCATTCTTCTAATAGAAGCTCGGTGCCCTAGGCATCGAGCTTTCTTGCATATATGGAGATATCCATTTTATTACTTATGACAATGAGAGGTCATATGGACACAGGATCCGTTATGTGCTGCTAAAACGCTGTGAAAGATTAGGCTGTAAGAGCTGCATTGCTTTCAGCGCCAAATTTAGTTACGATATCTACTATATATAAGCTTGTGCATCATGGTTTTTTTTGTAAAAGTGCAATGCAGTTCATGGATAAAGGTGTACATCATAGAGAAGGAGTGGGTGAGGATGGCTAAGAAGGTGAAGGTAGCCGAATTGGCTGAGCAATTTCATCTGGAAATACTGGCGGGTAAAGAAGGCATGAAACGCATCATTACGGTTGACGATCTGCATCGACCGGGGCTCGAGATGGCAGGATTCTTCGATTATCATCCTACAGAGCGAGTACAGATTCTAGGCAAGACAGAGTTGACCTTCTTCGAGACGCTGCCTGAAGAAGCGCGCAAGGAGCGTATGCGTCACTTTGTGTCGCCAGACTTGCCATGTGTCATCGTAGCTCGCGGTTTAGAGGTCGCACCAGAGATCACGGAGATCTGTGAAGAGCAGCAGATTCCGCTGCTTCGTTCTCAACTGTCTACAACAACCTTATCCAGCCGCGTAACTGGCTTCTTGGAGCGCAAGCTTGCTCCGACAGCAACGATTCATGGCGTATTGGTGGACGTGTACGGCGTAGGGATGCTGATTACCGGCGGAAGCGGGATCGGTAAGAGCGAAACGGCACTCGAGCTTGTAAAACGCGGTCATCGTCTCGTCGCGGATGATGCTGTCGAGATTCGTCAAACCTCGGATAACCAATTGCACGGATCAGCGCCTGAGCTGATACGGCACTTGCTGGAAATTCGCGGAATCGGTATTATTAACGTAATGACCTTGTTCGGGGCAGGAGCGATTCGCAACAACAAGCGGATCAGCGTCGTTATTCGTCTTGAGAACTGGCAGCAGGACAAGCAATACGATCGCCTTGGATTAGATGAAGAAACGACACGCATTCTGGATACGGATGTTCCGCTTGTAACGGTACCCGTACGTCCAGGACGCAACTTGGCTGTTATTATAGAGGTAGCAGCTATGAATTATCGATTGAAGCGTATGGGCTATAACGCTGCGCTCCAGTTCACCAACAAATTGACGGAACAGATTAACGAAGATACCGAAGATTTTGATTAAGCGAATTGAACGCGCACGAAAAGGAGAGGTTATATGGCAAATATGCTATTGGACCCGATCGCATTTAAGATTGGGCCGCTATCGGTATATTGGTATGGACTAATACTAGGCTTGGGTGCTCTTGCGGGGCTGTTGTTGGCTATGCAGAGAGGGAAGCGATTTGGGCTATCTTCCGACTTTTTCATTGATATCTTATTAGTTGGTTTCCCATCCGCATTGATCGGCGCACGAGCGTATTATGTCGCATTCAAATGGGATGACTACAAGGATAATCTGCTGGATATCTTCGCGATCTGGGAAGGCGGAATCGCAATATATGGCGCCCTGATCGGTGCCGTTATCGGTGCGCTCATCTATCTGCGAGTCAAGGGCTACTCGTTCTGGAGAATTGCAGACATATGCGCACCTTCGCTCTTGCTCGGACAGGCGATTGGCCGGTGGGGAAACTTTGTCAATCAAGAAGCTTACGGTGGACCGGTATCGGAATCATTCCTGCGCGATACTTTGAATTTGCCTGACTTTATCGTGAATCAGATGAACGTCAACGGGATATTCCATCATCCGACTTTCTTATATGAATCCATCTGGAACATTGTCGGCGTAGTATTGCTAATAGTGATCAGCCGTCTGCCTAAGGTCAGAAGCGGCGAAGTGTTTATGGGCTATCTGATCTGGTACTCTGTGGGCCGCTTCTTTATCGAAGGGCTGCGCACCGACAGCTTGGCTTACCATGGCACTGAATTTGTAGCATCCGTAGTTAACGCACTCTGGGCACCGATGACCGTGCTGTTTGAACCAGGATACTTGGACCCAGCGTATGGCAATGTAAGGATATCACAGTTGGTGGCGATTGGATCGATCATCGCGGGCATCCTATTTATTGTCATCCGACGTGTGACAGTGAAAACGCCGGTATATTATAAGGATCCGATCGTCTCCTCGCGTGTGAATGCGCCTGCGACAACGACTGCAGCAGCTGTTGAAGTGCTTGCCGATGTGCCTGCCGCAACATCAGAGGATAAGAATAATAAGGGTTCACAGGTTGACACCAAGACAACCGACAGCAACCAGAACGTTGCTGAAGATGACAGCAAGAAGAAGGAGCAAGAAGAGTAATGATTCAAACGGTTCTGTTTGATCTGGATGGTACGATTATGGATACGAATGAGCTCATCATCGATACCTTCCTCCATGTGCTCAGAGACATTGTACCGCCGCCGTTCGCGCGGGAACAGATTATTCCGACCATGGGCTTAACGCTGGAACAGCAATTGCGGGGCTTTGCGAAACGAGAGGATGTTTCCGATCTCATCACGGCATACCGTAAATACAACTTAGAGCGACATGATGAGATGGTCAAGCCATTCCCATATGTAGTTGAAGTGCTTCAGAATCTGCGTGATGCGGGGATTCAGCTTGGAGTTGTCACCACGAAGGTTCGGTTGACAACGGAACGGGCTCTGAAGATGTTTGATATGTACGATGTGATGAATGTGATCGTGACTGTAGACGACGTGACGAATGCGAAGCCGCATCCTGAGCCTGTACGCAAGGCGATGGAGGCCCTGGGCGCTAATCCGTCCCAAACCTTAATGGTTGGAGACAGTCCGGCTGATATAGTGTCGGTCAATGCTGCTGGAGCTATGTCCTGTGCCGTAGCTTGGTCGCTTAAGGGTGAGCAGGTGCTGGAGCAGTATAAGCCGCGGCACATCATTCACGATATGCGAGACTTATACGCAATCGTCGGATTGGAGCATGACAAAGGTGCGAAACGTTGAACGCTATCCTGTTGAAGGATCGAACAGCTTATGGCAGATCTATCGCACAGTCAGCCCGCTCAAGGGAATGAAGAACTTCATCTTCATTCAGCTGGCGCGCTACTGTCCTCATTTGCCGACGAAGAATTGGATATACCGCCATATGTTAAGGGTGAAGGTGGGCAAGCATACGGCTTTCGGCTTGATGGCAATGGTGGATGTGTTCTTTCCTGAGCGTATTCATGTCGGGGATAATTCGATAATTGGATATAACAGTACGATATTAGCGCATGAATATCTGATTCATGAATATCGTCTTGGAGATGTCAGAATTGGCAGCAATGTATTGATTGGCGCTAATTGTACGATCCTGCCTGGTGTTACGATTGGCGACGGTGCCATAGTAGCCGCTGGATCAGTGGTTCATAAGGACGTTCTCCCTGGACAAATGGTAGGAGGCAATCCGCTGCGCGTCATACGGGAGGCAGTAGATACAGCTGTTATTCGTTCATAATGTAAGGCTAAGCAGGCAACAGAGGGATGTCGATCTGACGAGATTCAGAGCCATCCCTCTTTTACTTGCGAAAAGATAACTTTACATATCAAAGTGCTATAAGCACTGAATCCTAATCCCTTTGTGCCATCGGTATCAGCTGGTACAGCACAAGGGATTTAACTATTTTACGATAAGTTTTTTTGAAGTGAAAAATAACATATGACAGCAATTCAAGAATATGCTAATTTTGTAATTGTGATCTATTACATTTAAATGAGGGATAAGATGAGGGTTAAATATTTATTAGCTGTGCTGGCGCTGCTTCTGGCCATTCCTTGGCAGAGTCAAGTAGTTGAAGCTGCTAGTGCCTCTTACGCTATTCAATGGAAGGATAAGCAATGGGAAGGCGCTGGGCCGATCAAGCGCAATGATGAATGGTATATTCCGGCTGCAGTATTGAAAGATGCTTATGGAATAGACATAAAGTCCTCTGAAGGAGGAGTGCTGCAATTAGCTTCCACTGCGGAAACGAGTCCTGCCTTTCATTATCAACCTACTTATTATCAACAAGAAGTCATCACCATCATGTACCATAATATAGAGAAGAACCCTACTGACCCAAGCTTTTTATCGACTAAGCAATTTGAAGAGCAGATTAAAGCAATGCAGGCGGCGGGCTTTCATTTCATATCGATGGAAGATTATGTTCAGTTTATGTTGAATAAGAAGCCGATTCCGAATAATGCGGTGCTCATTACCTTTGATGACGGCTATGAAACATTCTACACAGAAGCTTATCCTGTATTGAAAAAATATAACGTACCTGCAACCAACTTTGTTATCGTGTCAGCCGTAGATAATAAGACAGGACGCAAGAAGCTGACGTGGGACCAGATGCGCGAGATGAAAAAGGAGGGTTACAGCTTCTACAGCCACACTTATAATTCTCATGCATACAAACCAATTAACAGCAAAGGCGTGACCAAGCCGATGCTGACCCATCAGCTGTATAATGAAAAGACAAAGAAGGTTGAAACCAGAGGGCAATATCTAGAACGAGTCAAGGCAGACCTGTCAATGGCCGAGAAACGATTGAAGGAAGAGTTAAATAATACTTATGGAGTCATTGCATTTCCATATGGAGCTGCTAACAAGGATGTATTGCAAATAGCAAAGGATCTAGGCGTGAATGTTACGTTTACGGTTAAACCCGGGATTAATAATATCAATACTCGCAACGGCTTTCGCGTGAATGGCGGCAATCAGAAGATTAAGACAGAAGATCTGATTCGGCAGATGCGCAATCGTGGAGTGAAGCAAAAGAAGAAAGTAAAAGAGCAAGTTCAATGGAATGGAGTTCCGGTAGAGTTTAAATATAAGCCATTTATAGCTTCTGGACGCTGGTACTTATCAACGAAGGAACTTGAGAAGCAGTTCGGCTTAGTGATCAAAATAGATCAGAAGAACAAAGTTATCACCTTGTCACCGTAATCATACATGAATTATAGATGTTATAAGAGCATATGAGCAGGATCAGAAAGCGTCCAGCGCCCGCGAAAGCGGGCGCTTTTTTTAAGGTAAACAATTGATGCAGCGTCACAGTAATGACGTTAGATAAAAGTTCGAGATAATAGTAAAACGGGTAATAAGAGTAATATGGTCTATGTCGCTGGAACATACAGAGATACATTGAATTTTGAATTAAAATATGGACTTTGGGACAACTAATGGAGGATTGACGGTAAAGGGAAGGCGTGATAAGATACTTTTAATTTCTTTTACCTGCTAACAAGGTAATATGTTATCACTTTAATGTATTAAATCAATAGACAATAAGCATGGTATACGAGGTGAGGCAGTTGTCGAAACCAAAAATGTTTGAGAAGCCTTCCGGTGTGCGTGATTATTTGCCGGAAGCTGTAATAAAGTTGCGTACGATTGAACGGCAGGCTCTGGATTGCATGTCTCGCTGGGGATATGCGCAGATCGTGACACCGACGATGGAATTCTACGAGACAGTTGGGATGGCTAGCTCGACTTCAGATCATAAGCTGTTTAAATTGCTTAATCAACGCGGTACGACGATGGTGCTGCGCTCCGATATGACATCGCCGATTGCTAGAGTTGTTTCTTCCTTGCTGCAAGATGAGATGTTTCCTATTCGGTTATCGTATCATGCGAATGTATTCCGTTCGATGGAAGAAGAAGCGGGACGAGAAGCTGAATTCTATCAGACAGGCGCTGAGCTGGTTGGTGATGGAACGCCGGAAGCCGACGCCGAAGTAATTGCGCTCTCGATCGCCTGCTTAAAGGCGGCAGGTGTGTCTCGGTTTAAAGTTGCGGTTGGACATCATCAGTTTCTCGAAGGACTGTTCGAGCATATTCTCCCAGGCCAGAAGGATGAGCAGGCACGGCTGAAGCAGTGCCTCGTTCATCGCGATGTGGTTGGATACCGAGAGCTCGTCAGCACATTCTCTCTTGGACCAGAGCTGTCCGACAGGTTGCTGGACGTGCTGCGACTGCGCGGGGGCGAGTTGACCTTTCAAGCGGCAAAGCAGATCGTGGATGAACCGTTGGTTCATTCCTCTATTAAGCATCTGGAGCAGGTGTGGGAAGTGTTGAAAGCATACGGAGTCAGCGAGCATCTGATGCTGGACCTGACGATGGTCGGAGATTTTTCTTACTACACAGGGCTCATATTTGAAGGATATTCGGTGGATCTTGGCTTTCCTGTGATGAGCGGAGGCCGTTACGATAATCTGCTGCAGCAGTTTGGACGCCCTGCTCCAGCAACTGGCTTCGCATTGAAAACGACTCGGCTGGTCGATGCGATCCGCGCAGAAGAACAGACCGAAGCGAGCTTGCCGATACTGATTCAGTACGACGCGCTTGGCCGAGTGGAAGCGTTGGCTGAAGCGTCACGGCTGAGGGAAGCGGGTCAGATCGTCATCACGCAGCGAGTGGATACGAATGGACAGTACCATGCGGTGAGCCGACATGATGACCAGACGATATGGTGGAGCGGCAGGAAGTTGAAAGACGCGATTGCGTATGCAGGGAGTACAGGTGAGCACATTGGAAACGGAATAAATAGAGAATAACAGCGTGTTAGATAGAGACGGCGGTAAGATGCGTGCTCTATAACAGCAGAGAGGAGAGTTAAGATGGATGACTGGTTGAAGGTAGCGATGCCGAAAGGCCGTATCTATAAGCGTGCCGCCGTTATGCTGCGCGAAGCTGGTATTCCGGTACCGGAGGATGAAGATGAGTCACGGAAGCTCATTATGGATATCCCGGAAGCGAAGCTGCAATTCATTATGGCGAAGCCGGTTGATGTACCGACCTATGTGGAGTATGGAGCAGCCGATGTAGGTATTGTCGGCAAGGATGTTCTCATGGAAGAGAACCGGGATGTATACGAATTGCTGGACTTAGGGATCGCGAGATGCCGGATGTCAGTGATCGGCTTGCCGGATTGGAAGCCGGTTATGCATCCGCGGGTTGCGACGAAGTACCCGAATGTGGCTTCGCAATATTTTCGAGAACGCGGACAGCAGGTGGAAGTTATTAAGCTGAACGGCTCAATCGAGCTGGCGCCGCTCATCGGTCTTGCCGACCGGATCGTCGATATGGTGGAGACGGGCAAGACGCTGAAGGAGAACGGACTCGTTGAGATCGAGGAGATGTTCGGCATTACGAGCAGATTGATTGCGAACCGAGTAAGCTACCGGATGAAATATGACACGATACAAGATCTGTGCGACCGATTGCAATCGCAAATACCGGCGCGTTGATGAGAGGGGAGCGAAGAGGATGCGAATCGTAAAGGCAGCGGACTTTCAGTTAACACGAGAAGTAGATTATGGGACAGCGGAGCAGTTGGAGGCCGTTAAGCGAATAGTGCGGGAGGTGCGGGCAGAAGGCGATGCCGCACTGTTCCGCTATACTGCGCAGCACGATCGATTCGAGCTGACAGCCGATACGGTGCGCGTGAGTGAAGCGGAGATTATGGCAGCTTATGAGGAAGTGGAGCCAGGCTTCGTAGAAGCGATTCGCGCGGCGGCGGTGAATATCCGCGCCTTTCACGAGAAGCAGAAGCGGAATTCGTGGATGGAGCTTCAGCCCGACGGCTCGCTGCTCGGTCAGATTCTTCGTCCGCTGAAGCGGGTGGGCGTCTATGTGCCGGGTGGGACGGCGTCCTACCCGTCCTCGGTGCTCATGAACGTGATTCCGGCACAGGTGGCTGGTGTGCCGGAGATCGTGATGGTCACGCCCCCTGCGACCGGCGGTCGCGCGGGCATTGACCCTTATATCCGCGTCGCCGCTGCGGAAGCCGGCGTGAAGGAGATGTACCGCGTCGGCGGCGCTCAAGCGATCGCGGCCCTCGCATACGGCACGGCAAGCATCGCGCCGGTGGATAAGATCTGCGGGCCGGGCAACATCTATGTGGCGCTGGCGAAGCGGGAAGTGTTCGGGGCGGTCGATATCGACAGCATCGCCGGCCCGTCGGAGATCGTCGTGCTGGCCGATCAGACCGCGGACGCCGCTTATGTGGCGGCGGATCTGCTCTCTCAGGCCGAGCACGACGAGATGGCTTCCGCGGTGCTCGTCACGGATAGTGCCGAGCTCGCGGAGCAGGTAAGCCGGGAGGTGGCGGCACAGCTCGCCCTGCTCCCGCGCCAAGCGATCGCCGCCAAGTCGATTGAGCAGTACGGCGCGATCATTATCGTCGATTCCATCGACGAAGGTGTCGCGCTTGTGAATCGACATGCGCCGGAGCATCTTGAGATCGTCACCGAGGACCCGATGAATCAGCTCGCCGGCATCGAGAATGCCGGGGCGATCTTCCTCGGCAGCTACAGCTCGGAGCCGATCGGAGATTACTTTGCTGGTCCTAACCACATCATCCCGACCAATGGAACAGCTCGCTTCTCGTCGCCTGTGGATGTCGACATGTTCATAAAGAAGTCCAGTCTGATCCGCTACAGCAAGGAAGCGCTGCTTCGCAACGGCGAGATGATTATGACGCTCGCTCGTCATGAAGGCCTGGAGGCTCACGCGCGCGCGATTGAAGTGCGCTTGAAGCAAGAGGGCGGGAAAGGCTGAGCAGCAGTGTCCAGCCACTTATGGAGAGAACGAGGCATCATTAACGAACTTAATCAATCAGCTGAATGGAACTATAGATAAGATGAACGATATATGAGGTGGATGGACATGCAGACTAATGAAGCCAATGCTCGCCTGCGTGAAGCAGCGATTGAGCGCAAGACCAATGAAACGGATATTTCCCTCTCCTTCGCGGTTGATGGACAAGGGAAGAGCGAGCTTAGCACAGATGTACCGTTCTTGAACCATATGCTGGACCTGTTTACGAAGCACGGTCATTTTAACTTGAACGTACAAGCAACGGGTGATACGGAGATTGATGACCATCACACGGTTGAGGATATCGGCATCTGCTTAGGTCAGGCGCTTCGCGAAGCGCTGGGCGACAAAGCGGGGATTAAGCGCTACGCTTCGGTATTCGTGCCGATGGATGAGGCGCTGGCTCAGGTTGTGATCGATATTAGCAACCGACCGCACTTCGAGTATCGGGCGCAGTATCCTTCGGCGAGAGTAGGCAGCTTCGATACGGAGCTCGTACATGAATTCCTGTGGAAGCTTGCATTAGAATCCCGCATGACGCTGCATGTCATCGTACACTATGGCCAGAACACGCACCATATGATAGAAGCGGTATTCAAGGCGCTGGGTCGCGCATTAGATGAAGCGACTAGCATTGATCCGCGCGTGCAAGGAGTCCCTTCGACGAAAGGAGTGCTGTAAACGATGATAGCCATCGTCGATTATGG
The DNA here is from genome assembly GCF_058791835.1 of Paenibacillus sp. EB106-04-04-XG159. Classification (NCBI taxonomy): domain Bacteria; kingdom Bacillati; phylum Bacillota; class Bacilli; order Caryophanales; family Paenibacillaceae; genus Paenibacillus; species Paenibacillus sp. EB106-04-04-XG159. The sequence goes on from NZ_JBYTDY010000030.1 coordinate 27,809, forward strand.
AATGGGCAATCTGCACAGCGTGAGCAAGGCAGTGGAGCGGCTTGGCGTCCAGACGATGGTAACGTCTGACCCGCAAGCTTTAGCCGCTGCGAATGCCATTATCCTGCCGGGTGTCGGGGCGTTTGGAGATGCGATGCAGGCGCTTCATGCAACTGGCTTGGCTGATGTGCTGAAGAAGCTGGTTCAATCGGGAAAGCCCTTGATCGGCATCTGTCTGGGCATGCAATTGCTATTTGAAACAAGCGAAGAGCATGGCGACCATGGAGGCTTAGGATTGCTGCGCGGTCGCGTCGTTCGATTCAAGCCAGGCGATTACAAGGTGCCGCATATGGGCTGGAATGAACTAAAGTGGAAGCAGCCTGAACATAAGCTGGTGAAGAGCTTGGAGGAAGGTTATGTGTACTTCGTGCATTCCTATCATGTGCTGGCGGACGATCCATCGGATGTAGTGGCGGTATGTGAATACGCGGGCAGAGAGGTTACAGCTATCGTCGCGCGCGACCATGTATACGGCATGCAGTTCCATCCTGAGAAGAGCGGTCAGCTTGGTATGAAGCTTCTCCAGCAGTTCTTACACATGATAGCTGTAAACCAAGCGGTTTAGATCGCAACGCGATTGCAGCGTGCTAAGTGTGCTAATTATGCTAAGTGCACGATAAGAAATGAGGGTTAGGGAAGGGGTGTTGATCATATGACAGCTAAGTTTACGATATATCCCGCCATCGATATTCGCGGCGGTAAATGCGTTCGGTTAGTGCAAGGGGATTACGCCCAAGAAACGGTATATCATGATCAACCGGAAGAAGCAGCCGCGGCATGGGCCGAAGCAGGGGCTGAATGGATTCATCTGGTGGACTTGGACGGAGCGAAAGAAGGCCGCCCGGTGAACGCTGATCTTATCGGACGTATCGCGAGCAGAGTCAGTGTGCCTGTGCAGGTAGGCGGAGGCTTGCGTACGGAATCCGATGTGGAACGACTGCTGGAGCTTGGCGTATCTCGAGTGATTCTCGGCACAGCAGCCATTGAAGATCGCGCTTTCGTCGAACGCGTGCTTAAGCAGTATGGCAAACAGGTTGCCATCGGTATCGATGCGCGCAACGGCTATGTCGCGACTCGTGGATGGCTGGAAACATCGGAAGTTCAGGCAGAGGTGCTGGTGCGCGAATTAGCGGATAAAGGCGCGGAGACCTTTATCTTCACCGACATTTCACGCGACGGTATGATGAAGGGGCCGAATATTGAAGCCATCGCTGCGCTCGCTCAAGCATCGGGCAAGAGCGTTATTGCCTCGGGCGGTGTAAGCACGCTGGCCGATCTGGAAGCGCTGGCGGCTCATGCACAGGATGGGGTAGGCGGAGCTATCGTCGGCAAAGCATTGTATACTGGAGCGATTGATCTGCGAGAAGCCATCAAGCTGATCGCAAAGTAAGCAGTAGCGAGGGGGAGAGCCGAATGTTGGCTAAGCGAGTCATACCATGCCTGGATGTAAAGGACGGCCGTGTTGTTAAGGGCGTTAACTTCGTACAGCTTCGAGATGCGGGTGATCCTGTAGAGCTGGCGGCCCTATATGATCAGGAGGGAGCGGATGAGCTCGTATTCCTCGACATTTCCGCCTCCGTTGAAGGCAGAGCAACGATGATTGATGTGGTGCGCGAGACAGCGGGCAACATCACCATTCCCTTTACAGTCGGCGGAGGAATCTCGAGTACGGATGACATGATGCGCCTCCTAAGAGCCGGCGCGGATAAGATCGGTATTAATACGGCTGCTGTGCTTCAGCCGTCCTTGATTGCGGATGGGGCCCGCCGCTTCGGCAGCCAGTGCATCGTGGTTGCGATCGATGCGCGATATAACGCGGAATGGGCGGATTGGGAAGTGTACACGCACGGCGGACGCAAGCCGACCGGCATCCACGCGGTAGAATGGGCAAAGCGTGCGGCTGAGCTTGGAGCGGGGGAGATCCTGCTCACAAGTATGGATGCTGACGGCACGAAGGATGGCTTCGACATCGCGCTGACACGCGCGGTAACAGAAGCGGTATCCATCCCTGTCATTGCTTCCGGCGGAGCGGGGACGGCGGCTCACTTTGAGCAGGCATTCACGGAAGCGGGTGCGGATGCGGCATTGGCGGCGTCGATATTTCACTATAAAGAGATCTCCATCGCAGAGGTGAAGGACGATCTGCGGCGTAAAGGAGTGGCAGTGCGATGAGCGCGGAACGAAGCAGCAGAGACAATCAACAGGAATCGGGCAGCATGTGGTCCGGCGAAGCGGCACGCTCCTTGATCGCTCAGTTGACTTGGAACGAGCAAGGCTTGATTCCAGCAATTGTTCAGGACGCCTCCACTCATGAGGTGCTGATGATGGCCTATATGAGCCCTGAATCACTGAAGCGGACATGCGAGCTTGGCGAGACGGTGTTCTGGAGCCGTTCGCGACAGTCCCTCTGGCATAAAGGCGCAACATCCGGTCATACGCAGCGAATCGTATCTATGGCGGCGGACTGTGATAAGGATACGCTACTCATTGAAGTAGAGCCTAACGGGTCTGCCTGCCACACGGGAAGCACTTCGTGCTTCTATGAAACGATGGGCGGCGTCGCTATTGGGGCTGGGCGTCAGAATTCAGACGCTTTAGGAATACTGCGTGATCTGGAAGCGATGATTGCAGACCGTGAGCGCGAGCGGCCGGAAGGCGCATATACTACTTATTTATTTGAGAAAGGGATCGATAAGGTTCTTAAGAAGATCGGGGAAGAGTCGGCGGAAGTTATTATTGCAGCCAAGGGCTCAGACAAGCAAGAGCTAATTGGAGAAACAGGCGATCTGCTGTTCCATGTGTTAGTGCTTCTCAGAACTGCAGGCATCTCGCTGGAAGAAGTGATGTCAGAATTAGAACATCGCCACAACGCTCCGCGTCGCGATACCTATAATAAGTCCGGCAAGATCAAGTCATAAGGCGTCGTTCATCATATACAACAAGCTGAGCCTTCGAATTTCCTATCCGTGTACATCGGATAATAGGGAGTGAGAGGGCTTTTTTGCATGAGACAGACGAGCCGCAAGAATTACAACATTTTAATATATGACGGATTGTAATATGAAGTGCGACAGCTAAAAAAATAAGCCCATGAATGGATTCGTGTAAAATGGAAGTTACCA
>NZ_JBYTDY010000031.1:0-30834 GCF_058791835.1 Paenibacillus sp. EB106-04-04-XG159
TCAAAGAACAATATTCAATCCGAAGCATTCTTTCGCTTCGTTTCGCCCTGTCGTTCAGCGGCGACTTAATTAATATAACACATGGGCAATAGCAATGCAAGCATTTTTCTTAAAAAAGTTTAAACATCCGGAAAACCGCATAACAGCTGTCTTTATACCGCTGTATTTCTTACACTCAGCTCCTAGCTCTCTGCGATCTCCGGATTCGAAATAATAGACTACTTAACGGCTACAACAGACTCGATCCATAGCTGCTTATCCTTAGCTAATTGCTCTATCGTCCCGTTAATGCTAACCCAAGGACGGGTCGGATATTGGTTATCAATAAACACAATCCTACCTACTCGGCCATCACTAAGTTTAACAACTGTTCCTTGAGATAGATTCATCATCTTATGAATGAACGTTAGCACCATCTGAGGATCGAGCTTACCGAAGGATGCTTCTTGCAGCTTCTCTAATGCTATGAAAGGTGACTCCGCCATTTTGTATACGCGATCCATTGTCATGGCATGAAACATGTCTGCTATAGCAACAATCTTGGCATACACGTGAATCTTCTCGCCTGAAATTCGCAATGGATAACCCTTTCCATCAATACGCTCATGGTGTTGAAGTGCCGCTAGCTTCACGCCATCATTGAGAGCAGGTGTCTTGCGGAGTATCTCATAGCCAAACTGAGTGTGTCGTTTTATTTCAAGCTGTTCATTAGGTGTCAGTGTGTCGCGCTTGTTAAGGATATCGTCGTCCAGCTTCATTTTTCCGATATCATGCAGCAGTCCAGCCAGTGCAATCTGCATTCCTTCCTTAGGAGGCATGTCAATCCATTGTCCTATGAGGTAAGAGGTTAACGCCACCGCAATGGATTTATGTATCAAGTAGTTTGACATGTCCTTGTTCAAATGATCATGAAGCTGGGATCTAACTGCCATCGGGTGAAATTGTTTAATATGTGCAATGAGCTTTTCCAATAAGCTGCGCAATTCCAATATAGGAATACGAATTACGGCGGATGTTCCCATCATCTTATCTACATGTGATGCAAGCTCCATCCATATATCCAGAAATATTCGTTCTTCATCTGACACCTGCTGCAAATTAACCGCAGGCAAGCTTCCATCCTCTTTGGCAGGATTCGTTCTTGCTGAAGATTGCTCCTTATCCGTATTGCATTCTATTTCAAGCTGATGAATCATAAATGCATCCAATACTTCCAGATCCCGATTAGATAGAACTCGATTCTTAGACATCAATAGGCCTCCAAGAACCGAATAAACATCTTGGGCTAATCGTTCACCTGGATTGACTTGGGCTAGTGGAATCATGACCATTAACCTTTCACACTCCTAGCTAGTATCGACAATTAAGTTATGCCGCCTCCACAACAGGTTCATTGCGTATGACACCATTTGCAGCAAACATATTCATTCCGAACTCATATGATCCTATAAAATTAGGTAATATCGAGCCTTAACAGATCATGAATCGCTCTAACCTTCATTCTACCAATATCTCCCCACAAAATGAATAGGGACGCAATATCCTGCGTCCCTACACTTTAAATCACTATATTATTCTTCATCGCTTGAAGGTGCTTCTGTTCCTTCGGAAGTTTGGTCTTCAATCTCCTCTTCTTCCTCTTCCGCCTTATCACAGCGGGTAACAGTTGCAACTGCGTCCTCATCGCGAATATTAATGATCTTAACACCTTGTGCATAACGACCCATTTGTGAGATACCGTCGATGCTAGTACGTATAATAGTACCCGATGCTGTAATAACCATCAGATCATCTTCGTCATTAACAATCTTCAGGCCGACAACCGCGCCATTCTTATCAGTAACGTTGATCGTCTTAATCCCTTTACCGCCACGGGTCTGTGAACGATAATCACCGATAGGGGTACGCTTGCCGTAACCTTTTTCCGTGATAATCAGAACATCATGCGCTGGATCAATGACATCCATATCGATGACATAATCTTTATCATCAAGAGCTATACCCTTAACACCTGTAGCTGAACGGCCCATAGAACGAACATCCTTCTCCGAGAAGCGGATCGACATACCCGTACTTGTTCCCATGATAATCTCTTGCTCACCATCCGTCAGCTTAACGCCGATCAAGGAGTCTTCTTCACGCAAGTTAATAGCAATCAGACCGCCCTTACGAATGTTCACGTAATTATCCAATGGCGTCTTCTTCACTATACCTTCGCGTGTCGCAAAGAACAGGTATTGATCCTCGTTAAATTCTTCAACCGTAATTACAGCTTGAATCTTCTCACCCTGTTCAATCTGAAGTAGGTTAATGATCGGAGTTCCACGTGCAATTCGGCTTAAGCCAGGGATCTCATATGCTTTAATTCGGTACACCTTACCTTTGTCGGTAAAGAACATCAGGTAATGATGGGAATTCGTAACGAACATATGCTCAACGAAATCATCATCCTTCGTTCCCATACCTACAACGCCTCGACCGCCCCGCTTCTGACTGCGGTATGTCGTAACAGGCAAGCGTTTGATGTATCCGCTGTGTGTAACCGTAACGATAACATCTTCACGCGGAATGAGATCTTCGTCGAGAATGTCTTCACCGATCGTGATCTCTGTACGGCGCTCATCCCCAAACTTCTGCTTGATCTCTTCCAACTCATCGTAAATGATATTTAAGACGAGTTCCTCACTGCCGAGAATTTCTATAAACTCAGCAATCTTCTTCATCAGCTCGTTATATTCTTCTTCAAGTCTCTCTCGCTCCAAGCCTGTGAGACGGCGAAGACGCATATCCAAGATCGCTTGTGCTTGATCATAGGATAAGGCAAAACGTTCGATCAAGCTGTTACGCGCTTCCTCATCACCGCGAGAACTGCGAATGATCGCTATTACTTCATCCAGATGGTCAAGCGCTACCTGCAAGCCCTCAAGAATATGGGCTCTAGCTTGTGCCTTCTTCAGATCGAATTCGGTTCTACGGCGAATGATCTCAACCTGATGCTGGATGTAGTAATAGATGACTTCGCGCAGATTCAACAAGCGCGGTTCATTATTAACCAGAGCGATCATATTCACGCCGAAGTTCGATTGCATCTGCGTATGGTGATATAGATTGTTCAAGACAACGCTTGGATTCACATCGCGGCGAAGCTCGATCACGATGCGCATACCGTTGCGGTCGGACTCATCGCGCAAGTCGGTAATACCTTCAATACGTTTCTCGCGTACGAGTTCAGCGATCTTCTCTACAAGACGCGCTTTATTCACCTGATACGGAATTTCCGTTACGATAATACGAGCCTTGCCGCCATTCTCCTCGATCTCAGCTCTAGCTCTCATCGTAACAGAGCCTCGACCAGTTGAGTAAGCACGGCGAATGCCTTCTCTTCCCATGATCATGCCTGCTGTAGGGAAGTCCGGACCTTTAATATATTCCATAAGGTCAAGCGGTGTCAGTTCCGGATTGCGGATGAATGCTTGTACCCCATCGATAACTTCTGTTAAATTGTGCGGTGCAAAGTTTGTCGCCATACCGACCGCAATACCTGATAGACCATTAACGAGCAAGTTAGGGAAACGGGATGGTAATACGACCGGTTCTTTCTCTTCTCCGTCATAGTTGGGTGCATAGTCTACCGTATCTTTATTCAGATCGCGCAATAATTCCATCGCAATCTTGGATAATCTCGCTTCTGTATACCGCATCGCAGCCGCAGCGTCACCGTCGATCGAACCGAAGTTACCATGGCCGTCGATCAACATGTACCGCAGAGAGAAATCTTGGGCCATACGGACCATCGTTTCATAAACTGCAGAGTCACCATGTGGGTGATACTTACCTATAACTTCACCGACGATTCTCGCTGATTTCTTATGTGGCTTGTCCGGTGCCATGCCTAGCTCCGACATCGCGTACAAAATACGGCGATGAACCGGCTTCAGACCGTCGCGCACGTCAGGCAGCGCACGACTCACGATGATACTCATCGCGTAATCTAGAAAGGATTCCTGCATCTCCGTTCCAATGTCACGATCCTTGATATGCGATTGTTGTTCTTCTGCCATGCTGGACCTCCTTCAAATTGTTCGTTAACAGCGTCCGCATTGGTATGATAACAGCCATATCTCGCTCCGCCGAGGGATCGTATTACTCACAAGAAAAAACGGCATGATTCCCTTGCAGGAAACAGCACCGTCTTCCCTCTAATAATGGCAAAAAAACCTTTGTTTATCGCTATACTTATTATATTACTTTCACAAATAAGAAACAATTAAACGTTTACTTCATTCGGCTTTATATCCGAACATTTAAGCCGAACTCCCTCTTCTAATGCATCTTAACCAAGCGGATGGTTGGACTTACTATCATTCATTATACCATGAAATGAAGCCATTACCGTACATAATCGTCAAAGTGGAGCCGTTAGCGTTAATCATACCCTTCTTACCGCTTACCAAATCTATAATGACTAATAAAAACACGAGACTGGAAGAAGAAATTCTTATTCCACTCTCGTGTCGTATATTCATGAAGTCATCAACGAACTTAGATGTCCAAGTTCTTAACAAACTTCGCGTGCTCTTGAATAAAATCACGGCGGGGTTCAACTTGGTCGCCCATCAGCGTATCAAAGATCTCGTCAGCCCGCTTCGCATCGTCTACCGATACCTGCAGCATCGTGCGGCTTTCTGGATCCATAGTCGTTTCCCACAGCTGTGTAGCATTCATCTCGCCAAGACCTTTATAACGCTGTACGTTGACCTTAGCGCCTTCACCGAACTCTGCGATGATCTCATCGCGCTGCTTCTCACTTTCAGCATAGCGAATAACTTTATTGCGCTCCACCTTGAAGAGCGGGGGTTGTGCGATATAGATATAGCCTCGCTCAACGAGCTGTCTCATGTAGCGATAGAAGAACGTCAGGAGCAGCGTGCGAATATGCGCTCCATCAACGTCAGCATCTGTCATAATAACGACCTTGTGGTAACGGGCCTTGGAGATATCGAAGTCTTCTCCAATACCGGTGCCGAGCGCTGTAATAATCGCGCAAATCTCCGCGTTGGACAATACTTTATCCAAACGAGACTTCTCTACGTTCAGAATCTTACCGCGGAGCGGAAGGATCGCTTGAAAATGACGATCGCGCCCTTGCTTCGCCGATCCACCCGCAGAGTCACCTTCGACAATGAAGATCTCGCTGATGGATGGATCCTTGGAGGAGCAATCCGCGAGCTTGCCTGGCAGTGAGCTCACTTCAAGCGCGCTCTTGCGGCGTGTTAGCTCACGCGCACGCTTAGCTGCTTCACGAGCGCGTGCAGCCTGCGTCCCCTTCTCCAGAATCTTGCGGGATACAGCCGGATTCTCCACGAGGAACTGCATGAATTTGTCCGCGAATACCGATTCAACGATACCGCGTACTTCACTGTTTCCAAGCTTCGTCTTCGTCTGTCCCTCAAACTGAGGATCAGGAATCTTAACAGAGATTATGGTTGCTAATCCTTCACGAACATCATCACCCGTCAGGTTGGCGTCACTGTCCTTCATCAGGTTCATCTTGCGCGCATAATCGTTAATAATACGTGTTAATGCGCTCTTGAAGCCTGACTCGTGTGTTCCGCCCTCATGAGTGTGAATATTGTTGGCAAAGGAATAGATGTTATCTGTATAGCTGTCATTGTATTGCAAAGATATTTCAACCGAGATATTATCCTTTAAACCTTCTACATAGATAGGCGGCTCATGCAGCTTCTCGCGGTTGCGGTTCAGATATTCGACGAATTCCATAATACCGCCGTCATACTTGAACACATTGGAATTACCTGTTCGCTCGTCAACGAGCTGGATCTCAATGCCTTTATTCAAGAATGCAAGCTCCCGAATACGGGAAGCGAGCAGTTCGTAATCAAAAACTAGCGTTTCTGTAAACACTTCATGGTCAGGAAAGAACATAATCGTTGTTCCTGTCTCTTCTGTATCACCAACTATCTTGAGGTCATACTGAGGGACACCTCGATGGTACTCTTGCTGGTGAATATGTCCGTCTCGTTTAACAGTTACGATAAGCTTCTCGGACAAGGCATTAACGACTGACACGCCAACACCGTGAAGACCGCCGGATACTTTGTAGCCTTCTCCTCCGAACTTACCCCCGGCGTGAAGAACGGTCATAACAACCTCAACTGTCGAGCGTTTCAGTTTCTGGTTCTCACCAACTGGAATTCCGCGTCCATTATCCACAACCGAGATGCCGTTATCTGGATGGACAGTAACAATAATCTTGTCACAATATCCTGCCAGAGCCTCATCGATACTATTGTCAACGACTTCCCAGACCAGATGATGAAGACCTTTAGCGCTGGTTGAGCCGATATACATACCCGGACGCTTCCGTACGGCCTCTAGGCCTTCCAACACCTGTATCTGACTCTCATCATACGAATTCTGGTTCAAAGACATGCCATTCACCCACTTCTCTAATTTCAATCCCGTCTATCTTCATCCAAGCGAGGCAAGTGATGCGAACGCTTCTTGAGTGTTGTCGACGATATCGGCGAGTAATACACTTTTCCGGTCGTGACGACAATCGACTTCGCTTCTTCTTCCCCTATACTCTCGATGTTCTTCATCTTGAGAGAGTGCGCCACGAATTGCTTGGATAATTTGGATGACTTCTCAATGGTAATGTCGAATATAGCGACCAGCTCAGAAGAACGGATCACCTTCTCGCCACCCAAGTGTATATACATTCAACTCACCTCATCAGCGCTTGACTTGCCCACCATCTACATGAAAAATGTTTGCATCCTGCAGCTTGCTTGCATGAATGCCCTCGACTCCGGTCGTCGTAATGAAAGTTTGCACTTTTCCTTGGAATGTTTCTATAAGCTGTGTCTGCCGATAAGTATCGAGCTCAGATAATACATCATCAAGCAACAGCACCGGATATTCACCAATCTCTTCATGCATCAGCTCGATCTCTGCAAGTTTCAACGATAGCGCGGTGGTACGCTGCTGACCTTGAGAGCCGTATGTTTGCACTTCTTTACCGTTTATCGAGAACACCAAGTCATCACGATGCGGTCCAACCAAGGTCATCCCGCGCCGCACTTCCTGATTATGCATTTGTGTTAACTTTATCATAAATTGCTCTAATAAGACAGTATCATCCTCACCCTCGGCTGCAAATGAAGGCTGATAATCAATAAGGAGCTGCTCCTGACCATTGGTAATGCCAGCGTGGATCTGCTCTGCCCACACTTGGAGCTTCTTTAAATATTGTTTCCTTTTCTTAACAATCTTAACGCTATGTTCAGCAAGCTGTTCATTAAAAATATCCAGCATCATGTTGGACGTCTTAGCCTTGCCATCCCACATCTGCTTCAGGAGGTTGTTGCGCTGAACAAGCACCTTCTGAAATTGCTGCAGATGATACAAATAACTAGGCTGAACTTGACCAATCTCCATGTCAAGAAAGCGGCGTCGAATACTCGGGCTTCCCTTCACGATCTCTAGGTCCTCTGGTGCAAACATCACCACATTGAGAGAACCGATAAAGCCGCTAAGCTTCCGCTGTTCCAAACCGTTCAGCTTGGCTTTCTTCCCCTGCTTCGATATGGATAGATCCAATTGGCATGCGCCGTACTTGCGCTCAATAGAAGCATGCAGATTAGCCTGATCAGCATCCCAGCCAATAAGTTCTTTGTCCTTGGACGTACGATGCGACTTCGTCAATGCCAGTACGAATATCGCTTCCAGCAGATTAGTCTTACCTTGCGCATTACGTCCTACGAACAAATTGACTTGATGGTTTGTATCAAGATCCAGCGTCTCATAATTGCGATAGTGATTCAGAGCCAGTGATCTGACGATCAATCGTTAACCCTCCTGAACAACGCGGAAACTGCCGCAGCCGTCCACTTCGACCGTATCGTTTGGATACAATTTGCGTCCACGGCGAGTATCTACTTCTCCGTTCACTCGCACAGCTTCCTCAGCCAGCATGATCTTAGCGTGACCGCCGGTCGACGCACAGCCAGCAAGCTTAAGAAATTGACCTAGCTGAATATATGCAGTTTTGTCTGTTGCTATTGCGATGTCTTTCATCTTTGTTCCTCCTTTTCGGAGCAAGGCTCTTGCCCTCTATCCTTAGTTCGTTGTGCGGTATGGCAAGATCAAGTGCAGGCTGTTTACACCTTCAGTTGGCTTGATAATGATCGGACTCATAGCGCCGGTAAAGTAAATATTGATGTGCTCGCACTCAATAACCTTGAGAACATCAAGCATATACTTGGAGTTGAATGCAATCCGCAGCGGATCGCCTGTAAATTGTTTTGCTTCGAGTTCTTCCGTAACACGGCCTAACTCAGAGGAGCTCGATGATATTTCAATCGTTCCGTCTTCTTTTGTTTGCAAGCGGACGATATTCGTTTTTTCCTCACGAGACAGCAAATAAGCGCGGTCGATCGCTTCCGTCAATTTTTTTGTATCCAGAACGAGTTCTGTTTTGAATTGTGTCGGAATAATTCTAGAAGTATCAGGGAATGTCCCATCGAGAATACGCGAATAGAACAGGACATGATCAATTTTAAACAACACCTGGTTATCCGCAACGACGATGTCTACAAGCGTATTCTGATCTGGAATGATCTTGCTCAATTCGTTCAGCGTCTTACCCGAAATAACAATGTTCTGGAAACGAAGTTCTGGATCCACATCAATGCGAGCCGTTCGGCTTGCTAAGCGATGGCGGTCAGTTGCCACAAATTTTAATTCCGCGTCTTGAAGATTCCATAACAGTCCTGTCAGGATCGGTGTTGTCTCATTGGTGGAAATGGCAAATACCGTTTGCTTAATCATCGTTCGAAGCAGATCGCCGTTAACGGTGATGACTTGGTTCTCTTCGATGCTAGGAAGCACTGGATATTCCTCTGGGTCTAAGCCGACCATCTGGATATCCGTCTTGCCTGCGCGGAGATAGGTTTGAAATTGTTCCTTAACCTCAATCTCAATATATTGGGAAGGCAGCTTCTTAATAATCTCAACAAAAAATTTAGCGGGCAATACAACACTGCCTGGACGCTCAATTTGAGCAATCGTTTGTTTGTCATCCTCAACAGGTATAAAGCTTTGAATGGATATATCCGTATCACTAGCGGTAAGTGTTACCCCTTGAAAGGTAACGTCAACCTTAATCCCTGTCAAAATGGGGATAGTTGTTCGGCTGGAAATTGCTTTCGATACATTTTGTATTGCTTCGTTCAGTTCATTTTTCAGAATGGATAACTTCATACTTTCACTCCTCGAATGCGTAAGTGTTGATTGTGAATCACTATTTCTATGATGAATATCTTTTAAATTATTTATAGTAATAGTAATAGGGACAGTGGATATGTGGATAAGTGGGTTAAGCTTATATAAGATAAAGCCTATCCACATGTGTATAGTTTGTGCATAGGCTTGTCATTTTGTTCACAGTGTCGGGTTTTTAATTTTGTCGATGAGATTCTGGATGACCTTGTACAACTCTTGATCGTCGACTAGTGTCTGTGTAATCTTCTCATGCGCATGGATAACCGTCGTATGATCTCTGCCTCCGAATGCTTCCCCGATCTTAGGCAATGAGTAGTCCGTTAATTCACGCGACAGGTACATCGCAATCTGACGAGGAAATGCAATGGCCTTGGTCCGTTTACGCGCTTTAAAGTCTTCCAACTTCAAGCCATAGAACTCGCCGACTCTTTGTTGAATATCATGAATGGTGATGATCCTCGGTCTGCTGCTCGGAATAATGTCTTTTAACGCTTCTGCCGTCAGATGAGTCGTAATATCCTGATTCGTCATCGTCGAATAAGCTACAACACGAGTCAGAGCCCCTTCAAGTTCACGGATGTTCGTATTGATCTGGTTAGCGACATATACCATCGCTTCGTTCGGAATATCGAGGTTCTCGGCTTTCGCTTTCTTGCGTAGGATCGCAATCCGCGTCTCCAGATCAGGAGGTTGAATATCGGTTATAAGTCCCCATTCGAAACGGGAACGCAGCCGCTCTTCCAGCGTCTCGATCTCTTTAGGCGGTCTGTCACTGGAAATGACTATCTGTTTATTGTCGTTATGAAGCGCGTTAAACGTATGGAAAAATTCCTCTTGAGTCGATTCCTTGCCCGCAAGGAACTGGATGTCATCTATAAGCAGAATATCGATCGTGCGGTATTTGTTACGGAAGATTTCGCCTCTATTATCACGGATCGAGTTAATGAACTCATTCATAAACTTCTCAGATGTTGTATATACGACGCGGCTTTTCGGATTATGCTCCAACACATAATGACCGATCGCGTGCATCAAGTGAGTCTTTCCAAGACCTACGCCTCCATATAAAAATAACGGATTGTAAGCCTTAGCTGGAGCTTCAGCAACAGCAAGCGACGCAGCATGCGCAAAACGGTTGTTGGAACCAATAACGAACGTATCGAATGTGTACTTTGGATTCAATATGTTGGATACAGGTTCCTCCTGCAATACCGCTCGCGGCGGCGGAGACTGCGGTTGCACGATTTCTGGCTCAGCTAGCGCTGCTTCCTCGATGATGAATTTGACCTCTACTTGCTTGCCAGTTATCTCATATACAGTTGAACTAATAAGCTTCGTATAACGGCTCTCCAGCCATTCAACGGCAAAGGTAGTCGGTGCTGTAATGATAAGCTGGGTGTCAGTGTACTTGACCGCTTTGGTAGCTTTAAACCAAGTATCGAAGCTTGGCTTGCTCAATTTCGTCTGCACGACGGTCAATATTTCTTGCCAGTATGCATTTACTTGGCGATCCACAGATGGTTTCACTCCTTCAAACCTGTTGCGTCGTCACAGTTGACGCGCTCCCCCGGCAAATTCGCCTATAAGGACAATTTCCCCGACAAAGTGCGCAAGGAGGGCTCTCTCTGCTTACAGAAAGCCCTCTAGATATGCAAGGGCGCATTGTCGGGGTCTATGTTGGTAACGACAAGACGCAATGCTGCGGCCACTGTCGAAAAATACCGTACTATGTTCATTATTATCCACAATAACAACATTGCAGTAATGAAATTAATAACAGGTGAGGATAACTTGTACACAATGTTATCCACAGGTTGTTAATAAGTGTTGTTGAAATAAAATTATACACAACCGAAAAGCAATATAAGCATAGCAGATGAGCCCTTATATTTCAACGATAGTCCAAATTTTATCCACAAATTCAATAGCTTGTGTATATGTTTTATATACAACACTAGATATTGTTTATAACTTGTGACTGTTCGACAGAGGGGTTAAATATGCCGTCGAATGTTATACACAAAAGATTAAAGAAAATGTCTACAAATCGTAAAGTTTTGCACATGTTAATAACTATTGAAGAATGATGAGGATTGATGTTGGCGGCTTATCATGTTGTGAATAATTAGTTTGTAATATGGAAGTGTAATCGTGATCGAGAGAAGAGCCTGGTTAATGTGCGTTGAAATGCACGAATGGGTCGAGCATTGACTTTTTGCTTTATTTTTGATTAAATATATAAAGGATTTTTATGCTTTGAGCACAAAGCCGGTTTTGACCGGTTTAACATGAATATTCCTGTTTGAGGAGGTGCAATTAGAATGAGACCAACATTTAAACCAAACGTGAGCAAGCGCAAGAAAGTTCACGGTTTCCGTACGCGTATGAGCACGAAGAATGGCCGCAAGGTACTGGCTGCTCGTCGTCAAAAAGGCCGCAAAGTATTGAGCGCTTAATAACGCTGCATCCGAGACCACTGCGGTGGTCTTTTTTTTCTTTATCATCAGCTTTATTCAGCTTAATGCGTTATATACGTAACTATGATGTTTATTCCAGCGGGCTCAGGTACATACTTTGGAAAATAAGTCTCATGATTTATTACCTATATGATTATGCAGCTTGAGCTGATACGAGATAGGCAGGAGTATGACTGTGCAAAGTGAATATCGTCTAAAAGATCGCGCGGATTTCAGCCGCGTATATCGATACGGACGTTCGTGGGCCAATCACCAGCTCGTCTTATATGTATACCCTAGACCTGAGGTGGAGAAATTCCGCGTCGGTATTTCCGCTAGCAAAAAAATTGGCAATGCCGTCGTGAGAAATCGTATGAGACGCTTGATTAAGGAAATCATGCGGCTGCACGCTGATCGGATCAAGGATCATGTTGATATTGTCATTATTGTTCGCAAAGGCGCCGTGGATATGGACCATGAACAATTGACGAAGAGTGTGCTTCACGTATGTCGAAAAGCCTCAATATTTAAATGAAACAATCTGAAAATGTTGTTTCCAAAAATTAAACATCCAACCTTTCGTTAAAACAGAAGTGAAACGTATGTATATCAGGGCTTGTACCGTTTCCATTAGTAGGTGAAGTATGATATATTATCTTTGGAATCGGATGGTGTAGAGAGGAGTTTTGTTATTGTCGCTGAAAAAGTTGTTTACGAACCGTAAATGGCTCCTCGTGGTAATATCTGTCATGTTTCTTGTGCTGTTAAGTGGATGTACTTCTTCTAATACAATGGCCACAATGAAAACTGAAGATCTTCTACAGGGAAACTTTTGGGAAAGAAACGTAGTTTATTATTTTTCATTAGCATTGGATACGTTTGCTAGTTGGTTTAACGGAGAATATGGATTAGCTATCCTGATGATTACCGTTATCGTGCGTACGGCGATCTTGCCGCTGACGATTAAGCAGGTAAAGAGCTCTAGACAAATGCAAAAGATTCAGCCGCAATTGGCAGAACTGAAGAAAAAGCATAAAGACAATCCACAGAAGCAGCAGGAAGAAACGATGAAGCTGTTCCAGCAGCACAAAGTGAATCCGCTTGCGGGCTGTTTACCAATGTTGATTCAGATGCCAGTATTTATTGCATTGTATAATGCGATATATATGAACTCTAATGTACGAATGCATGAATTCCTGTGGTTGAAGCTGGGTGAGCCGGATCCTTACTATATCCTGCCTGTGATCGCAGCATTGACGACATTTATTCAATCGAAGATGATGTCCAATCAGATGGCATCTTCCATGCAATTTATGATGCTCGTATTCCCTGTATTGATCTTTGTAATGTCCTTGAGCTTCCCAGCGGCATTGCCTCTCTATTGGGTATACAGTAACACCTTTACGATCATTCAGAACTATTTCCTTTATCGGAATCGAGACAAGGAGGTACAACCGGCGAAATGAGTACCTTGACTGTATCAGGGAAGACGATCGAAGAAGCTGTTCAGAAAGGCTTGGCCGAACTCAAGGTCACGAAAGACCAAGTGACTGTTCGTGTAATCGAGCAGCCGTCAAAAGGGTTTTTGGGGTTTATAGGTACGCGTCCTGCTAAAGTTGAGCTTACGCTTATTCAGTCCGCTCCTAGTACAGCGACACACGCAACGGCAGAGAAAGCGCAGGTATCTGCAGCTGCTGCCAGCGCGCCATCGATCGATGCAGATATGCAATCGAAGCAGGGTGGGACTGATGACCTGAAGCACGATGCGATATTGAAGCAAGCAAGTAATGAAGGAAAGACAGCTGCAAACGGCATTGAAGAAGCGAAGCTGTTTGTCATGGATGTAGCACGTACGATGGGGCTGGAGGTTGACGTGATAGTAGACAAGAAGCGAGAGCATTTCTTGTTTGATATTGCGGGCGATGATCTGGGACTTATTATTGGACGACGCGGACAGACATTGGATTCCTTGCAATACTTGACCAATCTGGTCGCTAATCGTTACTCTGATCAGCATCTGCGTATCGTACTTGATGCAGAACAATTCCGCGATCGCCGGAAACAGACACTTGAAGCATTGGCGGAACGCCTTGCTAACAAGGTCATTCGTACACGCAAAGAAGTGGTGCTCGAACCGATGTCCCCGCAGGAGCGCAAGATTATTCATGCGAAGCTGCAGGACCATGGCAAGGTGAAAACGTACAGTAAGGGAGAAGACCCTAACCGTCGTATCGTGATCTCCTTGAAATAATCCCATGTTATGCATGTTCATAGCACGATAAATATCACGCAATGATTGCCCCTGATGGTTTGGGGTAATCATTGCTTTTTTTAGATTATTGCGTACCTGGAGCTGGAGTGAAGCACAGGTACAGCATATAGGTTGGATAGGGGGGTTCATATGTTCACCGATACGATAGCTGCGATATCGACACCGCTTGGCGAAGGAGGTATCGCGATTATCCGCGTGAGCGGTGAGGATGCGATCACAGAAGTGGAGCGTATCTTTCGCTCCAAGACGAAATTGTCGGAAGCGGCATCGCATACGATACAATACGGCTATATTGTGGATCCAGACACACAGGAACGTGTGGAGGAGGTACTGATCTCGCTTATGCGCGGTCCTCGCTCCTACACGACTGAAGATGTGGTGGAGATTAACACGCACGGCGGTGTGGTCTCCATGCGCCGCGTCATGGAGTTGCTGCTGAAGCAGCGCATTCGTGTCGCAGAGCCGGGCGAGTTCACGAAACGCGCCTTTCTGAACGGGCGAATTGACTTGTCGCAAGCCGAAGCGGTGATGGACTTGATTCGCTCGAAGTCAGACCGAGCGTTTGATGTGGCGATGAAGCAAGCGCAGGGTCAATTATCTACGCGAATCAAAGCGCTGCGGCATACGTTGGTTGAGACGCTCGCGCATATTGAGGTCAACATCGACTATCCTGAACACGATGTTGAAGAATTGACGAGCGCGTATATCCAGAGTCAGTGCGGCTCTGTGATTACAGCCGTTGACCGCTTATTAAAGACGGCATCAGAAGGCAAAATATTGCGTGAAGGTATCGTTACTGCCATCATTGGCCGTCCGAATGTCGGGAAGTCGTCGCTGTTGAATGCGTTAGCGCAGGATAACAAGGCGATCGTTACCGATATTCCAGGTACGACTCGTGATGTAATCGAAGAGATGATCACGATTAACGGCATACCTCTGCGACTGCTTGATACTGCAGGGATGCGCGAAACATCTGATGTGGTGGAGCGAATCGGAGTTGAACGGTCGCGAAGCGCGCTCCAGGAAGCGGATCTAATCTTATTCGTGTTGAACAACAATGAACCGCTTCACGATGATGAGCGGGAACTGCTGCGCCAAGTTATGGGTAGACAAGTGATCGTCATTGTGAATAAAATGGATTTGCCTAATCAATTGGATATAGCTGAGCTTGAATCTCTAAATAAAGGCATCCATATCGTAAAGATGTCTGCTATGCTCCAAGAGGGTATTGATGCGTTAGAGAAGGCGATCTCGGATATGTTCTTCACGGGCAAGATTGAGTCCCAAGATGCGACTTATGTAAGTAACGTCCGTCATATCGGTCTGCTTCATCAGGCCAAGAAGTCGCTTACGGATGCGGTTGAAGCAGCTCAAGCGGGCATTCCGATCGATATGATTCAGATTGACGTACGTACGGCTTGGGAGCAGCTTGGCGAGATCATTGGCGATGCAGTCGGAGAATCGCTGATTGATCAGATCTTCTCTCAATTCTGCTTAGGTAAATAAGCTGTTGCACTGACATGTAATCAAGTTTGACTGTGAAATGATGTTATATAAACATAATTAGTTGAGGTAAGGAGGGAGCAATGATGCCATTTTTAGCTGGTGAATCGGATGTGATTGTCATCGGAGCGGGTCATGCGGGCTGTGAAGCCGCATTGGCCGCAGCCCGTATGGGTTGTAATACGCTGTTGCTGACGATTAACCTGGATATGGTCGCCTTTATGCCATGTAATCCTTCTATCGGGGGGCCTGCCAAAGGCCATGTCGTGCGTGAGCTCGATGCGCTTGGCGGAGAGATGGGCCGCAATATTGATAAGACTTTCATTCAGATGCGGATGCTGAACACAGGTAAAGGACCAGCTGTACATGCGCTGCGCGCACAGGCTGATAAGTTCCTTTACCAGCAAACAATGAAAGAAACGATTGAGATGACACCGAATCTGACGCTTCGTCAAGGTATGGTGGAAGAGATCCTCGTTGAAGACGGCAAGGTTGTAGGCGTCGAAACAAAGAGCGGAGCGCAGTATATGGCGAAAACTGTCGTTATTACGACAGGTACTTACTTGCGCGGCAGAATCATTATGGGTGAGCTGGTGTATGAGAGCGGCCCGAACAATCAACAGCCTTCTGTTAAGCTGTCTGCAAGCTTGAAGCAGCACGGTTTGGATCTGGTTCGCTTCAAGACAGGTACACCTCCGCGTGTACATGGTGAAACCATTGATTTCTCGAAAACGGAAATTCAACCTGGAGACGACAATCCGAAATTTTTCTCTTATGAGACAAAGCATTCAGACAATGAGCAGCTCCCATGCTGGTTAACGTATACTTCGGAACAAACACATCAAGTCATCAACGCTAATCTTCATCGCGCCCCGATGTACTCGGGTGTGATCGAAGGGACGGGTCCAAGATACTGTCCTTCTATAGAGGACAAGATCGTTCGTTTTGCCGATAAGCCGAAGCATCAGATCTTCCTGGAGCCAGAAGGCAAGAATACGAAAGAATACTATGTTCAAGGTCTATCGACAAGTATGCCGGAAGATGTTCAATTGCAGATGCTGCGCTCGGTGCCTGGTCTTGAAAATGTTGAAATGATGCGTACTGGTTATGCGATTGAATACGATGCGGTTATTCCTACACAGCTGTGGCCTTCGCTCGAAACAAAGAAAGTGAACGGCTTGTTTACAGCAGGGCAGATTAACGGCACATCCGGGTATGAAGAAGCGGCAGGGCAAGGCTTGATGGCCGGCATCAATGCTGCACTAAAGGTGCAAGGACGCGATCCGATCATTCTGGACCGTTCACAAGGCTATATTGGCGTAATGATTGATGACCTCGTCACCAAGGGTACGAATGAGCCGTACCGCTTGCTTACATCTCGTGCCGAGTATCGATTGCTGCTTCGCCATGATAATGCGGACCTCCGTTTGACGCAAATCGGTCATGACATCGGTTTGATCTCAGAAGCGCGCTACGCGGCTTTCCAGAACAAGGTCTCGCTGGTCGAGCAAGAGATGGAGCGTTTGAAGACGACGAAGGTGCGTCCAGATGAAGCGGTTCAAGCGCTGCTGGCTGAAGCCGGTTCTGCGCCGTTAACGAATGGCTGCGATGTCGTGACACTGCTGCGCCGTCCAGAACTGAGCTATGCTCAAGTTGAGACGCTGTTCCCATCTCCTCTTCCATTGGATGATGAGATGAAGGAGCAAGTGGAGATCCAGATCAAATACGCTGGATATATTGAGAAGCAGCTTCTGCAAGTCGAACGACTGCAGAAGATGGAGAAGAAGCGGATACCGGAAGATCTGGTTTATGAAGATATTCATGGAATTGCGATTGAAGCAAGGCAGAAGCTCGCTAAGATTCGCCCGCTGTCCATCGGTCAGGCTTCGCGTATCTCTGGAGTAACACCTGCTGATATATCGATCCTGCTCGTTTATCTTGAACATTATAATCGAGTGACAGCTAAGAGACAGGCTCAAGCTGAAGCAGAGGCTGAATCATCAGAAGTATAATCAAGAATAGTGGGGAATAAAGCATGGATCATGTGCAGGAACGATTTGTGAAGTGGCTCGAACCATATGGGTTGTCCGTATCCAGTAGACAATTTGAGCAATTGGATCGCTATGTGGAAGTGTTGGCGGATTGGAACGAACGGATGAACTTGACGGGCATTACAGAGCGAGAAGCGGTATACGAGAAGCACTTCTATGACTCGTTAACCTTGTCGTTCTATGTGCCGATGGATAAGATCGATACGATGGCGGACATCGGCTCTGGTGCAGGATTTCCAGGAATCCCGCTTAAGATCATGTTTCCTCATCTTAAGCTTACAATTGTCGATTCGTTAAATAAGCGAATTGTGTTTTTGAATCATCTGGCTGCAGAACTCGGTCTCAGCGATGTGACATGTGTTCATGCACGTGCAGAAGAAGCCGCGCGCAAGCCTGAGCATCGAGATCAATATGATCTCGTATCCGCTCGCGCGGTTGCTAGACTGAACGTACTGAATGAGTTCTGCCTGCCTTTCACACGTACGGGCGGTAAGTTTGCAGCTATGAAAGGCTCTAACATGACAGAGGAGCTGACCGAAGCTTCGCGCAGCATGAAGGTGCTGCAAGCTAAGCTGGTAGGGAATTATGACTTAAAGCTGCCGATGGAGCAGTCGGAGCGTCATATTGTGCTGCTGGAGAAGACTGGTGCTACTCCTAAAGCGTATCCGCGCAAGCCCGGCACACCATTGAAATTGCCTATCGTATAAGCATACTTCTATCGCAAGAGAAGTCGTGGGCTTAACGATAATGGTGTAAGTAATGTGACGAAACATAGTTGGACACGCTGTGCCGGACTGGGGATAACACCAGGTGCAGCGTGTTTTTATGTTATCCACTTGTGGATAACATAATGGCGGTTGAAGGATGTTCATGCTGGTCTGACGATCTAGAGTTGATTTGTACGGGATTACAAAAATTTCCCATTTTAAAAATAATCCGATCATTCGATAAATAAATGTCGTATAAGATTCGGATGCTGAATGATAGTATTTATGTTACGATGATAAGGAAACATTGGAACGATACAATCATGCATTGTTCCACGTGAAACACGATTTATTTTCACTGTTATTTCCAAATGGCAGGAAAAGTGAGTGCTACTGGAGAATACATAAAGGATATAACTTACTTAATTGGTGTTAGGTCAATCAACTGTTGTGTAAGGCGGCATTCTGCGGAATATTTTGTGCTTGATAGAAATATTGGTGTTTAGTGGGCGACTTTTGTTCATACTTTATGAATTCTTATAGTGGGTTCATGGCAAGCCATGTTATGTTTGGGTTCTTGCTCAGTATGAAAGTGGCGCTGATTGCTCGACTTAACTTCTGATGCGCTTCAAGCGAAGCACAATATGACGAAATATGGAAATGTTCGTAATAGAATGGTTGTATAAGCACCTCGTGATTTTTAATATCCTATTTCTTTATATGGCATCAAATGAAATTCAGATAAAGCTACAGGGAGTGAAGTACGTTGCTCTC
This sequence comes from Paenibacillus sp. EB106-04-04-XG159, assembly GCF_058791835.1. Taxonomy (NCBI): domain Bacteria; kingdom Bacillati; phylum Bacillota; class Bacilli; order Caryophanales; family Paenibacillaceae; genus Paenibacillus; species Paenibacillus sp. EB106-04-04-XG159. The sequence continues at coordinate 19,070 of NZ_JBYTDY010000031.1, forward strand.
TGATGGTTGGACGTGCCTGGCATTAATATGAAGTTAGGTGGTATGACACACAGATGAAAGAACAATTATCTCGTTTATTTGGTTTAGCGGATCGTTCGACATCGGATGAAGTGAAGCAGCTTCCTGTCCATGAAATCGTGACTAGCCCTTATCAGCCTCGTACCGTATTTGACGATGAACGGATTGAAGAGCTGGCCCAAACCATTAAGACGCATGGCATTATTCAGCCTATTGTGGTGCGTATTCGTGAAGGGAAATACGAGATTATCGCAGGTGAGCGTCGTTACCGTGCTGCAAAGAAGCTAGGCATGGAAACGATTCCAGCCATTATACGTGAGATTAATGACTCTCAGGCTGCGTCTATCGCTCTTATTGAGAATCTGCAGCGAGAAGGATTGACTTCCATCGAGGAAGCCGTCGCATATTCAAAATTAATCGAGCTTCATCAATTGACGCAGGAGAGCTTAGCTCAACGACTAGGCAAGAGTCAATCGACAATTGCCAATAAGATCAGACTCCTGCAATTGCCGGATGAAGTGAAGCAAGCATTAATAGATCGGAAGATCTCAGAGCGCCATGCACGGGCGCTGTTAGGTCTAGACACAGTTGAACTGCAGATGAAGCTGCTGCATGAAATTATAGCGAAGGAACTTAATGTTAAGCAGACTGAAGCGCGGGTAGCCCTTTACAAGGAAGTTCAACAGGAAAAGAAGAAACCGAAGCGGATTTCCTTCTCGAAAGATGTTCGATTAGCGCTGAACACGATTCGTCAATCGATTGATATGGTTACCGATTCGGGCTTGTCGATCAAAACAGATGAACGCGATTATGAAGATCATTATGAGATTGTGATCCAGATTCCTAAACGCTAGATTGGTTAAGAGTACAGTGAATCACGAGATTCAAGCGACAGGTATAACGATTCTACTGATACCGATGATGATGGTCAACAATAAAGATTGACGTAGTATTCCTGTAAGGTACGTGATGGTCAGGACATTAATAAAACGGCAGCAGCTTAGAAGGACGAGAAGATTGGGCATTGGGGTGAAGAGGAGTGGCTAAAATAGTTGCCATTACCAACCAAAAGGGCGGTGTGGGGAAAACAACAACCACCGTTAATTTGGGTGCTGGTTTAGCATTGCTGGGGAAACGCGTATTGCTTATTGATATCGATCCACAGGGAAATACAACGAGTGGTGTTGGTGTTAATAAAGCCGATGTAGCAAACTGCATTTATGATGTCATCATTAATGATGTGCATCCACAGGAGGCCATCATTAAGACGAATGTTGACGGACTTCATATCATTCCTGCAACGATTCAGCTTGCGGGTGCCGAGATCGAGCTTGTACCGACGATCTCACGCGAGGTACGTCTCAAGAAAGCGCTTCAGTTAGTGACTCATCAATATGATTACATCTTGATTGATTGTCCGCCGTCGTTAGGGATCCTCACGATCAATTCTTTGACCGCGGCTCAGTCTGTTATTATTCCGATTCAATGTGAGTATTATGCGCTAGAAGGTCTCAGCCAATTGTTGAATACAGTTCGCTTGGTTCAGAAGCACCTGAATACATCCCTTCAGATTGAAGGCGTATTGTTGACGATGCTTGATGCTCGAACGAATCTAGGATTACAGGTCATTGAAGAAGTGAAAAAGTATTTTCAGCAAAAGGTTTACCAGACGATTATCCCGCGCAATATTCGATTGAGTGAAGCTCCGTCACATGGTCAATCTATTATGACCTATGATGCTAAATCCAAGGGAGCGGAAGTGTACCTTGAACTGGCTAAGGAAGTGATAGCGTATGAGTAAGCGTTTGGGCAGAGGGTTGGATGCTCTCATTCCGTCGCTGTCTGTTCAAGATGATGATAAGATTGTTGAACTTTCACTGAAGCAGCTTCGACCGAATCCGTATCAACCGCGAAAAAGCTTTGACGAGCAGTCCATTCAAGAGCTGGCAGAATCGATTAAACAGCATGGCGTCATTCAGCCGATCATTGTCCGTTCCGTATTGAAGGGGTACGAGATTATCGCAGGAGAGCGACGGTTCCGTGCTTCCCAGCTTCTTGGGTCAGAAACGATACCAGCTGTTGTTCGCTCTTTCACAGATGATCAGGCAATGGAAATTGCACTTATCGAGAACCTGCAGCGTGAGAATCTAAATGCCATTGAATTAGCACAAGCGTATCAGAATTTAATGGATCAGCTTCATCTAACACAAGAGGAGCTATCTGTTAAAGTAGGCAAGTCTCGTTCCCATATTGCAAATTTCCTGCGCTTGCTGCATCTGCCTGAAGAAGTGAAGGACCATGTTTCACGTGGAACACTTTCGATGGGACATGCTCGTGCGATAGCAGGAGTTAAAGAATCGAGTGTAGTGAAGCAGTTAGCAAAGTCCTCGATCGATCAGGAGTGGAGTGTTCGTCAGTTGGAAGAAGCGATTCAGCAGATGAATCGACAAGGTAAACCTGGCGACAAGAAGAAGCCAATCAGCAAGGATCCGTATATCGATCATTTGGAGGATACGCTTCGAGAGCAGTTCCGCACGACTGTTAAGATCAAGTCAACCAAGCAAAAAGGCAAGGGCAGAATAGAAATATCTTACTTCAGCAATGAGGATCTGGAGCGATTGTTGGAGATGCTTCAATCCATGTCTAAGACACAATCGTAACGGTGTGCATAAATGCAAAAGAAAGTTAGCCTCTTTAGTTGTCATCCTTCGGGAGAAGCATTAAACTATTGATGCTGGCTTTTTTTTGTGGCTATAGAGCTATGAAAAGGTATATGTTGCAAGAGAAAATGATAGTTTTCCGTTATCAAAAATAAAAATTGATTAAAAATAAATATACTAATATGATCATGTCCTAAAATTAACAAGATATAAACCATTTTCAGCGAGATTTAAAGTAATATATACATCTGATGGTTAGGAGGAAGAGTCATGGGAGATGGTTCTTCCATCGTGTATTTGGATCACGCTGCAACTTCCTGGCCGAAGCCGTCTGCTGTTCTAGATGCCATGACACGCACCTTGATGGAAGAGGGTGCTAACCCTGGGCGTGGTGGACATCGTATGGCCATGTATGCAGGCAAACGTCTGATGCGGACTCGAATGGCGTTGGCTGAGCTATTCCATATTGCTAATCCTGCAGATATAGCATTTACGTTGAATACGACGATGGCACTGAATATGGCGATTCACGGTTATGTCCGTGAAGGAGATCATGTTGTTGCTACAGGCATCGAGCATAATGCAGTACGAAGGCCGCTAGAGTGGTTGAAGAGACATAAGAGGGTACGAGTTACCTATGTAGCTGCTGACTCTAAGGGATTGTTGGATCTGGAGGAGATGGAGCGAGCGATTCAGCCTGATACACGATTAGTGGTATGTAATCATAGTTCGAATCTATTCGGATCCATACTGCCGATTCAGGAGATTGCTGCGTTAGCCCATGCTCACGGTGCAGCATTATTGGTTGATGCTGCGCAGTCGGCAGGCTTGCTGCCAATCGATGTACAGCGGATGGGGATAGATATGCTGGCATTTCCAGGTCATAAGGGCTTGTTAGGTCCTATGGGTACAGGCGGATTATATATTCATCCCAGTATCGATGTTGAGCCGATCATCCAAGGCGGTACAGGAAGCCATTCGGAGGATCCTGAACAGCCCGTAACTCGTCCAGATCGCTATGAAGCGGGAACGCCTAATACAGTGGGAATTGCTGGTTTGGAAGCTGGAGTACGCTATGTACTGCATGAATCGGTAGAGAACCTCTATAATAAAGAATGGGCGTTAACACAATTATTAATGGAAGGCATTCATGCGATCCCAACCTTGGAAATCCTGGGGCCTCCCATCGGAGAGGCTCGAACCGGAATTGTCTCTATACGGTCATCCGTTATGGATAGCTCGACATTAGCATTTCAATTGGATCGAACATATGGAATTGCGGCGAGATCAGGTTATCACTGCACACCATTGGCTCATGAATTGGCAGGAACCTTAGGTGAGGGAGCAGTACGCTTAAGTGTAGGATGGAACACAACAACAGAACATATCGAATATGCGCTGAATGCATTGCGTCAGCTGAGTCAAACTTGAAAGAAGCAGGAGTGCAACCACAATGAATGAAATGGGATTGGAATGGATACCGTACCTAACATTAGGAACGGCACTGGTAAGCTTGATATTATTCATAATTGTTATCGTACAGGGAACAGGTTTGCGCAAGCTTAGACTGCGTTACGATAAGCTGATGAACGGGGCAGGGGTAGACAATCTGGAAGGGCTTCTAACCAAGATGAATATGGATCTTGAAGCACTGCAATTGTCGAAGGAGCAGCATCAAGCCACAATTGAGGCGATGACACGCAAGCTGCAGGATCAGGTTGCACATGTAGGCGTGCTTCGCTACAATGCGTTTGAAGAACGGGGCAGTGACCTGAGCTTCTCGATTGCCTTGCTGAATGATCAAGAAGACGGTGTTGTATTCACAGGTATCCATGGACGTGAGCATATGTTTGTGTATGCTAAGCCTCTAGACAAGGGGATCTCCACTTATCCATTATCACCAGAAGAGAAAAAGGCCATGGAAACCGCGCGGCAGCACATGGCTAAGTCATAGTATCCATATAACATGTTACTAGTAGATAGCTTGTACTCGGCATATAGAATGATGAAGCGCATGCGCGATAACTTCTGACATCTCCATAACGAGATGAAGTCGAGTGTTCTGCAATACAAAATACTCCATAAAGCCTCCGATGTTGACGATACCCGTGACATGCATATCGCCGACCGGGGGCAATTGTTTATTTACCCCTGCTCCAGGTCTCACCGGTCCAGACAGCACTTGAATATGTCCTATGCTTGAGCTTTGCCCAAGGCAAGCATCAACAGCTATAATAAATGAGTTAGGCTGTTCTTGTTCAAGTCGATCCAGTGTTTCCTGAAGATTCATAGCGTGAACAGGCTCAGATAAAGTGCCCATAGTCATATAATTCTTGCTGCCGAGCTTCATCAACTGGCTTCCAACGAGCGGTCCAAGACAATCACCTGTTGATCGATCCGTACCGATACAGACAACGATAATATGCTGATGAGGTGTGCGTGCACGTAAATGATCGGAAACAGCATCCATAATGAGAGAAGCCGCATCTGGCTTATCATAAGCGATCTTATAAGGCGACGGCTCAGGAGTAGTTGTAAAGCGCTGAAATAATGGGAAATTCATTGGCGCTGCCTCCGTTTCTAGTAATGGTATTATTTAGTATATGGAGGAGCGTATAATAATATACTTCTCGTGATTGAACAAACTGAAATCATTCTATTAATCTTGTAAAATAGAAAGGACGAGCGTGATGATAGGCGAGCCGGCTTGGCTGGTTATGGCATTCGATTCTACCCAACAAGCGCTGCGGGCAGAGATGCTGCTTGAGTATGCTGAACTGGAGATTGATACATGTCCAACACCAAAAGCGATAACAGCAGGGTGCGCATTATCGATCCGGTTTGAAGAAGAGCATTTGGAGAAAGTGAAAGAAATCATTCTATCAGAACAGGTTGTCATTCGAGGAATCTTCCGTCTCATGAATGAATCTAAGATTACCTATACGTGTATCTGGAGCAGTACAGGAGGAGAGTAATATATGAAATCTTGGTATATAGCAACAGCAGGAAACACCGAGCAGAGTGTAGAAGAGAGTGTAGAACAGACGTTGACGGTATTAGAAAAATGGAAAGACGAGTTCATGGTCTGGTTGGATAATACGTGGGAAGCGCTGTTGATCGGAGCATTGCAAATACTGCTTATCTTCATAATCACTCGAATTGTGATACGTATAGTCCATCGCATGATTAATCATGCCATGAAGGCGAAAGAGCAGGATCGGATCTCCGTTAACCCTAGACGACTGATTACAATAGGCAAGCTGCTCAAAAACATAACGTCGTTAGCGATGAATTTCATCATGATCCTATTGATCTTGTCTGTCTTCAACATCGATCTGGCTCCGCTGATAGCGGGTGCGAGCGTCCTCGGTCTAGCCGTCAGTTTCGGGGCGCAAAGCTTGGTTAAAGATGTTATGACGGGATTCTTTATCATCTTCGAGGATCAATTCGCGGTAGGTGATGTAATTAAGGTAGGTCAGAATCAAGGGACTGTTGAGATGATCGGCTTGCGATCGACGCGAATTCATAGCTGGACGGGTGAAGTATTTATCATTCCAAATGGCAGCATCACAGAAGTAACTAACTTTTCACTTAACAATTCCATCGCTGTGATTGATGTTGGGATTGCATACGAAGAGAATGTAGAGCATGCGACTAAAGTAATTGAGAAGACGTTAATATCGATCGTAGATCAAGACACCAACATTACGAAAATTCCACAAGTGCTGGGTGTACAAACATTGGGACCCTCTGAAGTAGTCATTCGAGTAATCGCTGAATGTAAGCCCAATACACAAGCTTCCGTAACTCGTAAAATAAATCAGATTATGAAACGATCTCTTGATGAGAATGGCATCGAGATCCCTTATCCACGCATGGTAACTTATCATCGACAGGACAAAGGAGGAGTCTAATATGGATCGCAAGTCGTTTGATCTAGGAGACATCGTTCAGATGAAAAAGCCGCATCCATGCGGCACGAATGAGATGGAGATCATTCGCATGGGCATGGATATTCGTATTAAGTGTGTGGGCTGCAAGCACAGTGTGCTCGTACCTCGCGTAAAGTTTGAGAAGAATATGAAGAAAGTGCTGCATTCCGCTGCGCCAAAGGAAGGACCATCAGCTCAGGATTTAACTAACGAATAGCATACAGTGGATGGGGTGCATAACCATATAAAAATCTTGCATCCTTTCTTAACTTATGTTATGATCAATAACACTGCGGAAAGGTACCCAAGAGGCCCAAGGGGGTTGACTCGAAATCAACTAGGCGTCGCAAGGCGTGCGTGGGTTCGAATCCCACCCTTTCCGCCACTATATTGCTAATAACAGCGACTCATGCGAGTCGTTTTTTTTGTTTATTCAACAAGTCATGCGCATCTACATAACACATCTACATAAGCAAAGAGCCCCCGCGTACGCGGGGGCTCTTTCTAGTTGACGGTACAAGGATCGACTTACACGCCTTACTTCATTTACGATTCGCTTGGATCAAACATACATGAAATCATCCATGTCGCTTTCTTGTGTGTGAGACCGTTAATAGCCTTTAGCACAACCCCTCGCTTCACATTCATTTGGTAAAGACAAGTCTACGTTTGGTTTTTCAGCTCCACTGTTCAATGGAACGCCACCTCGCTTCGTACCGTCAGTTGTTATTATGGTCGTTTATCGGACGTTTATACATCGAGTTCAAAAAAATTTTTGAAAGCCTCTAATGTACCATAGCGTGGGACTTCTTCTTCCACTTGCGATCCTTGTTTGTCGTTTCTGGGAATGGCTCACCCTTCTTCAACTTGATCTGCTTCGGATTCATGATCTCCGTGTGGAAGCTGACTTCACCCACTTCGATGTAGACAGCGTCGTTCGGTGCATGGTCGCCAGGATTATACTCAGTGCGTTCACCCATAATGAATAACCTCCTTCACATGTAAGTCAGGATATGACGAGCTCTGCATCACATAGGGTGTACGATAAGGGGAGGACCTATAGTAGGTAATGGCGGGGAGGTACTGTAGGAAATGTCATCATTGAAAAATAAAGCAATTAGTTGCTTCTTGGTCCGCTTTTTGATACACTAATTTAGTGCGAGTTTTACTCGTGCTCCTTGCTCCTGGCAATGAATCCAGGGGCCAAAGTCCATAAGGAGGTGAATTATATGCGCAAGTACGAATTGATGTACATTATTCGTCCGGATGTTGAGCAAGAAGCTGTACAAGCTGTTGTTGAAAAATTCCAGGGCGTCATCTCTAACGGCGGTGAAATTACTAAGCATGACGTAATGGGTAAACGCCGTCTTGCGTACGAGATCAAGAAATTCCGCGATGGTATCTATGTGTTGGTTAACTTCACAGCTGAGCCTGCAGTAGTAGCGGAGTTGGATCGCCAGCTGAAGATCGCTGACGAAGTTATCCGTCATCTCGTAACAAACGACGTGGCTTAATGCCTGTCATGTAGTAAACAAGCTGTTGAAGGAGGGATACGATGTTAAATCGCGTGATCTTGATTGGTCGTCTGACAAAAGACCCTGAATTGCGCTACACTCCGTCTGGAGTTGCGGTAACGCAATTCACAATGGCGGTAGACCGTCCGTTCTCGAGTCAGGGCGGGGAACGTGAAGCGGATTTCATTCCTGTCGTTACATGGCGACAGCTGGCTGAGACGTGTGCAAACTATTTGCGCAAAGGTCGACTCACAGCCGTTGAAGGACGCATCCAAGTGCGAAATTACGATAATAACGAAGGCAAACGAGTATACGTAACCGAGGTTATTGCGGATAATGTGCGGTTCTTGGAGTCCAATCGCGACGGCGGCGGTTCTCGTGAAGATCAAGGTGGAGGATATGGTGCAGCACCTGCGCCAAGCCAGTCACGTGGTGGCGGCAATAACTCCAATTCTGGTTTCTCGCGTGGTCCAGCAGCGGATCCTTTTTCGGACGACGGCAAACCGATCGATATATCGGATGATGATCTGCCATTCTAATGGTGCATAAGCCATTAGGACATGGAATTCTAAACGAAGGAGTTGAACAGATATGAGCTTCAAGCAAAACGATGGCGGCGAAGGCCGTGAGCGTAAATTCAGTGGTGGTCGTCGTGGCCGTAACAAGCGCCGTAAAGTATGTTACTTCACAGCGAACAAGATTACTCACATCGACTACAAAGATACTGATTTGCTTAAAAAGTTTATCAGCGAGCGCGGCAAAATCTTGCCACGTCGTGTGACAGGAACTTGTGCGAAGTACCAACGTGCTTTGACAATCGCTATCAAGCGTTCCCGTCAAGTAGCATTGCTGCCATACACTACGGAGTAGTCCGTATTATAAGAAACCGCCGACCCTTGGGTCGGCGGTTTTGTTTATACAGCCATGATATCAGGCTTCCCATATCGCAAGCTTGTCACGCAGTGACTCAGGAAATACGAGGCCGCGCTGCATAATGGGAGGGCAAGAACGGTTGTATTTGCGAATCGCTTCATTAATCTGAACGACAAGCGTTTCGCTTGCTTCTTGCTGACCGCTGTCTAATGCTTGGACAGCCTTCCGGATCATCGCGGCGATCTGCTGCTGCTGCTCGACCCATGCAGGGACATAGTTGGCATTCTTCAGGATGCCATTCAACACATCGCCTTTAAGTGCTTCCTCCGGAATGGGCTTTCCCTTGCCAGGCAGGTCTTGCAGCCCGCCAGACCTCTCATATTCCTCGAATATGGCGTCAATAGAATCCTTTCGTTCGCTCATATCAGATACCCCCTCGACATTTATCCCGCACAGAAATGTGAATGATGAATACACTCATTTAGCTTATTTATTAATGGAAAAATAAACCTTAATATTAACTTTATTATAGCAATGTTAATAAGCCGAAGCCAAGGCGGATCCCTTCCATTATGTGAACTATAATTGGAATAACAAACTAGTATTTTATTTTTTGCTTCAATGCTAGTAAAATAAACTTATTGTCTTGGGATAGGTGTTATGTCACGGATAGCATTCTACGTTCCCTTGACAGTGCATATGGAGCAGACAGCAATTGGTCATTTCATCATATACGGAAGCGGGAATGAATATCGATTAACCTAATATGACAGATAGCGGCAGGACGTTATGATACGTAAAACGGATCGCTCTTGTCTATCCTATGCCTAACTGCACACAGCAGGAGGGAGCCCATGGAGGATTGGATAAGTGTAATCTTAAGGACATGGCTTGCCATGGTGATCTTGTTCATTATGACTAAGCTGCTTGGCAAGCGGCAAGTATCACAGTTATCATTATTTGAATACATGACGGGATTAACCATAGGCAGTGTTGTCGTATATATAACGATCAACGCTGACGGCAAGTGGGTTCTAGGGATCATTTCAATGAGTGTATGGGTATTAACGTCTGTCGGGATCTCATGGATCCAGTTGAAGAGCAAGCGATTCCGCGATTGGGTTGACGGTAAAAGCACGATCATTATTCAGAATGGGAAGATCATGGAGCAGAATATGCGCAAAGAACGTTTAACCATTGATGAAATGATGGTGCAGCTGCGCAATCACAATACCTTCCGTGTGTCGGATGTAGAATTCGCCGTTATGGAACCAAGCGGTGAGATTAATGTGATGCTCAAGAAGAATCTTCAACCTCTGACACTTGAGCATATTCATTCCCAACTGGGAGATCGGGATGAAGATGAATCATTTCTTCTTTCAACCATTGTACTGATGGATGGAAATGTGTTGGAAGATGAATTGAAGCGGATTGGCAAAGATCAAGCATGGCTTGAAGCAGAGCTTGGCAAGCGAGGACTTCGTAAGGAAGAAGTGTTTATCGTGGAAGTAAATGATCAGCATCAATTGCATATTGATCTGTACAATCAAGCTTCGAGTGGTGCTGGAGAGCAATTATTTAAGTCAAAGTCTGATTAAGGGATTTATTATGGATATTATTAGGGGAAGAAGTGGACGATTAAATGAAAACGAAAAAAAAATCTACAAAGAAATGGTGGATCATACTTGCTGTCGTATTGATTATATTGCTTAGCTGTTATGTGTTCCGTAAACAATTAGCCATATTTGCATTTGATTTATTCCTATCCGATACAGTAGAACAAAAGCTTGATCCGTCATATCAGCCTATAGCCGAGAACCCAGTTGTTGATCGTGAATTAGAGGAGCCGTTCTCAGCCGCTCTGCTGGGCATTGACCAACGAGACAACGAAATAGGTCGTTCGGATACGATCATCTATTCAGTTGTCCGTCCAAAGGACAATAAGGTGCTTCTCGTTTCCATACCTCGTGATACGTATACCGAAATCGTAGGGCATGGTACTTCAGATAAGATCAATCACGCATACGCATTCGGTACCGCGAAGGGCGGTCCTACAGGCGGCGCTAAGATGAGTATGGATACGATATCCAACCTGTTGGATAGTCCAGTAGATCATTATGCAACGATTAACTTTGAAGGCCTTAAGGAAGTGGTTGATGCGCTTGGAGGCATAAGACTTCCGATTACAGAAGATATTGTGAACAAAGATCCGAATCATGAGAAGTTCACGATTGAAGGCGGCAAAGAGCTCTATAATGGTCAAGAGGCTCTGTACTATGTGCGTTACCGTGAGGATTCGGATATGAATCGAACCGAGAGACATCGAATCTTCATGCAAGCTGTTGTAGATCGAGCTATTGAGTTGGATCAGATCGGAAAGTTCCCGCAGATCCTTGAGGTGGTAGGTAATAATTTCACAACAGATATGAAGCCTAAGTACATGATCAACCTGGCCAAATATATGTTTAAGCAGGACACCGCACCAGCAATCAGCAGTTATATGCTGCATGGTGAGGGCGAGATGGATGACGGAGTATGGTACTACATGGCGGATGAAGAAGATCTCACTTATGTGAAGGAGCTAATCAATAATTGGCTGGATCCAAAAACACCAAAAGAGCAGTTAATGGTTCCGCGTCAGATGAGCAATGATTAATTTATAACCTTAATATAGCAAGAGCCGGCTGCTTGGTGAAGTGCTACCTGTCAAGTAGACAGTGTAAAAAACAAAAACAGTTGGTTTATTTTCCTCAGCTCGGTTTAACAGA
>NZ_JBYTDY010000032.1:0-25413 GCF_058791835.1 Paenibacillus sp. EB106-04-04-XG159
CATCCTCACTCAACATTCGCTCGTTGTTCAGTTTTCAAAGAACAATTTGTAACTCGTAAGTTACTTTCTTTTCTTCATCACCGTTCAGCGGCGACTTAATTAATATATCACATTAACAATCATTAATGCAACATGTTTTTTTTACCAACCAATTCATCGTTATATCATAAATTGGCCGGAGACATAATGTATCATGATCAGACATCTACATCAAGAAGAAATATTATCCACACCCACTAGGAACGTGAATTTCATCTCTATTAAATGCCGCCTCTATCATTATGGGCTCACTGTTATATAATACAATGAACCATGATCAAACTTCAATGATCTTATTCATATTTTAACCTCGTATGCTGCGAATTCAATCTTTAATAGAGTATAAACTGTGAAATTCTATCTATATAATAAACACCACCATACGGCAACGTTTCTCCCAATAGATAGGATCATCCGTCATCTGTTATCTCGCATACACCCTCCAATTTTGATCACATGCCGCACGAATGATCTTATGTTTATTTACATATTCCACGACCAACTCCGCGATATCCTCCGTTATCTCACGAACGATCGGCCTCCCTCTATACATCTCATAGTCGCCTCCGCCGCCCGCACGATAGCTGCTCATCACCACATCATACACATCATCATCCTCCAGAGGCTTGCCTTCACGATTAAGCATCACTACACGCTGTCCTACTGGCAGCGAAGCATTCAGTTCATACTCGATGCCTGCCCACATGTCATAGTTATAATGCTGAGCTTTCGGTCGAAGAAATGCGGGATTCACCGCTATATGTCCCATTTCATCCAGTTCAAAATAAGAAGCCGACTGCTCAAGCGCCGCCCGAATATCGCGCCCCGTCAATCGCAGCACTTTCAACGTGTTGGGATATATAAAGTTCATCAACACATCCCGAATCGTGATATCAGAGTGGAATCCAGGAGAGTGCTCGCTCAAGAGCGCGGCGTTAGAAAGCTGAGCTCCAGTCGCCTCCATCTGCACTTGATGAACAAATGCTAGAAACGGGTGCGCCGCAATTCGGCATTCATGTGCACTCTTAACCGTCAAGTCCCCTTCTACCTTCCCAATCGGCTGATCCAGCCAATGCTGCGTTTCGATCTCGATCTGCTGTACGAGCCGCATGACCGATACGTCCGCTTCTGTCTTTTCCTCCGGATAGATAAGCTGTGGCTGCTTCGCAATTACCTTCCAGCCATCGGCTGTCCTTGCCAAGTCAATTGCAATCTTCCCGATCGCTTGACCGTTACATCCCGGCTGAACTATAGATACACCATTTACTTCACCGGCAAGCAGCCGATGCTGATGACCCGTGATCAAAACGTCGATGCCCTCTACCTCCGCACATATTGCGTAACCTTGATTCTCGCCAGTCAGCTTCTCAACAGCATGACCCGTTTCCATATCGCGTTCGAAGCCGCCATGATAGGCGACCACCATCAGATCAGGCGCTTCCACGCTGCGAATGTGCGCAACCCAAGCTTTCGCAGCTTCAAGCGCATCCTTAAAGGTTAGTCCCTCAATATGCTCAGCAGCTTCCCAATTCGGGATGTAATGCGTAGTTAATCCTAGAATCGCAACCTTGACTTGTCCTTGAACCCATTTCACGATATAAGGTTGTCCTAGAAACGGAGCACCTGTTCCTTCATGTAAAATGCTTGCTGACAGCCACGGAGACTTCGAATCACGCACCGCCTTCCCGAGCAACGGTAAGCCGTAGTTGAATTCATGGTTGCCTATCACCATAGCGTCGTAATCCAGCTCATTAAGCGCCGATATTACGGGCAGCGTCTCATCACTATGATGATTAACCGCATAGGTAGCAAGCGGCGTGCCTTGAATCAGATCGCCGTTGTCGATCAGCAGCAGTTCAGAATCAAGAGCCCGCTCCCGCTTAATTAGCGAAGCCAGCTTAGCTAATCCAAGAGGGCGCTCCGCATCTGAACGATAGTCAGTCGGGAATATATGGCCGTGAATATCGCTCGTCGCTAGAATCGTGCAGCTCATCATGTGCTCATTAACCATCGGACAATTCTCCTTCGCATAACTTTCAAATATATAAACATATTATCACTTTTATTAGTAATAACTTGAAATATTACATTTTTTACAATTCTTTATTCTAGACTTAATGACCCGATAATAAATCTTTAATACAGTAGACAAGTGGCAATTATTAGAAGTTAATGGAGGGATTCTGGTTGAAAAAGTTCCGTGCATTGATGCTTCCCCTAATGATATCGATGCTAGTATTCAGCGCTTGCAGCAGCGGGGGGTCATCCGCTAAAGGCTATGTTCCTGAAACACTTAATGTTCAGTTCGTTCCATCTCAGACGGCAGATACGTTGGAAGCAAAAGCAAAGCCTCTAGAAAAATTGCTCGGAGACAAACTCGGCATTCCGGTTAAGGTCAGTATCTCTACAGAATACAATACGATCATAGAGGCGCTGGCCTCCAAGAAAGTTGATGTCGGATTCTTGCCTCCGACTGCCTATGTATTAGCGAAAGAGAAGAACGCAGCTAACGTTATCCTTCAGGCACAGCGTTTTGGCGTCGAAGATGCAACAGGTGCTCCGACTAAGGAATTGGTTGACTTCTATAAAGCTATGATCATCGTAAAGAAAGACTCTCCTATTCAATCAATAAAGGACCTGAAAGGCAAGAAGATCGCCTACCAGAACGTAACTTCCTCAGCTGGCTTCGTATGGCCTGCAGGCAAACTGCTCGACGAGGGGCTCGATCCTCTCAAAGACGTTCAGCCAGTTACTGTAAAAGGTCATGATCAGGCGGTTATATCCGTCTTGAACGGCGATGTCGATGCGGCAGCCATATTCCAGGATGCACGCAACGTCGTGAAGAAGGACTATCCAACTGTATTCGAAGATACGCGTGTACTTACCTACACAGAGAAGATCCCTAACGATACTGTCGTTGCCCGCTCCGATATGGATCCAGCTTGGGTAGAGAAGATTCAGCAAGCCTTTATCGATATCGGCAAAGATGAAGCAGGCCATGCCATCATTAAAGATATCTACACCCACGAAGGATACGTGAAATCGGAAGACAAGATCTTCGATATCGTACGGGACTATGGCAAAAAAGTAAAAACAGAATAGACCTTCCACAAGTGTAAACGTGATCAGCCAGTACGAGCGGACAGCGCATTCGTACTGGCTATCCTTATCTTTACGATACCTTATAAAGGACTGATCTGCGCATGATCGAAATACGCAACGTATCTAAGGTATATCCTAATGAAACGAAGGGTCTTCAAAATGTTAATCTGACGATTGAGAAAGGTGAATTCGTCGCGATTGTGGGCTTGTCGGGCGCGGGCAAATCAACCTTGCTCCGATCGATTAACCGACTTCATGACATTACAGAGGGCGAGATTCTAATAGACGGTGCCTCTATTACGAGTGCAAAAGGCAAGCAGCTGCGCATTATCCGACGCGGTATCGGCATGATCTTTCAGAACTTCAATCTCGTGAAGCGATCCTCCGTGCTGCGCAACGTGATGGCCGGGCGAGTAGGCTACCACTCCAGCTTGCGTACGATATTGAACCTATTTCCTAAAGAAGACATCAACATTTCTTTCGAAGCGCTGGATCGAGTTAATATCGTCGAGAAGGCATATATTCGCTCCGACCAGCTCTCGGGCGGCCAGCAGCAGCGTGTCGCTATCGCGCGCGTACTGGCGCAGGAAGCGAAGATCATCCTGGCTGATGAGCCTGTCGCTTCACTTGACCCGCTGACAACCAAGCAAGTCATGGATGACCTGAAGCGTATCAACGCGGAGCTCGATATTACGACGATTGTCAACCTGCACTCCATACCCTTAGCAAGGCAATATGCGACCCGTATTATCGGCCTGCGAGCAGGCGAAGTCGTGTTCGACGGCCCGGTATCAGAAGCGACGGATGAGCGATTTGCGCAAATATATGGGCGGGCATTTCAGATCGAAGAAGCGGCAGAGGAGCTAACGCTATGAGCGGACATTCGGAAGTACAACGTCCAAAGGCGCCTAGCAAGCTCAAGCATTACTTCACCGCCGCCTTCATTCTCATTCTGCTCTGGGCAAGCGCCATACAGACAGAGTCCACACTTGTCGAGCTTATTACCGGTATACCGAACATGCTTGATCTTCTGATTGAGATGTTCCCGCCAAAATGGAGCTATTTCGACAATATTGTCGGGGCCATGCTCGATACGATTCGAATGGCGTTGGTCGGAACGACGTTCGGAGCTATTCTAGCGATTCCAGTCGCGTTGTTGTCTGCCAGCAATATCACCAAGTCTGGCTGGCTCTTCTATCCGGTTCGCTTCGTGCTGAACTTGATTCGCACGATTCCCGATCTGCTGCTCGCCGCCATATTAGTCGCCATATTCGGTATTGGACCGCTGCCCGGCATATTCGCGCTTACGATCTTCTCGCTCGGACTCGTCGCCAAGCTAACCTACGAATCGCTCGAGACAATCGACCAAGGTCCACTCGAAGCCTTGACCGCCGTTGGAGCAAACTCCATACAGAAGATCATATTCGGCGTTATTCCCCAGATCACCGCACACTTTATCTCCTACACGCTCTATACATTCGAGATCAATGTGCGTGCAGCAGCAGTATTAGGTCTGGTCGGTGCAGGAGGTATTGGCCATTATTATGAGGTTACTCTAGGATTCTTGGAATACGATAAGACTACCGTCATCATTCTGTTTACACTCGTTATTGTTCTGTTGATCGACTATATTAGCATGAAGCTGCGGGAGAAGTTAATATGACGAAATCATGGAGCACGATAGTCCCGAAACCGCAAAAGTCCAAATATCGCTGGCTCATCTATCTAACCCTGCTGCTCGTATACATATGGGCCTTCTCTGGAGTTCCATTGGTTGGCTTCAAGGACACCGCCTTGCAGATCTCTCAATCCATATTCTCCGGCATCTTATCTCCGGATTGGGACTATGTGTACCTGCCCGACGGTGAGGACCTGCTGCGCGGACTCCTTGATACGCTTGCGATCTCAGTGCTGGGCACATTTGTATCCACCATCATCTGTATTCCGTTTGCCTTTTGGGCAGCCATGAACATGAGCCGTTCAAAAATCGTGTCCGCATCAGGCAAGATGGTGCTCGGCTTTATCCGAACGTTCCCCGAGATCGTGATGGCGCTTCTGTTTATTGTGGCCGTTGGACCTGGCTCCTTCGCCGGAGTGCTGGCACTCGGACTGCACTCGATCGGGATGCTTGGCAAGCTGTTTGCCGATGAGCTGGAGAACATGGATCTAGGGCCAACTGAAGCCCTCATCGCCTCCGGCGCAAGCCGCATGCAGGTGCTCTGGTTTGCCGTCCTTCCGCAGGTGCTGCCAGGCTTCCTTTCTTATACACTGTATCGCTTCGAGATCAATGTTCGCTCTGCCACTATTCTCGGCATCATCGGCGCAGGCGGAATCGGAACACCGCTCATCTTTGCGATCAGCACAAGGCATTGGGATCGCGTCGGCATCATCCTGCTGGGCATTATCATTATGATTACCGCCATTGATCTATTATCGGGCGCTATCCGCAAAAAGCTCGTATAACAACCAAAGGGACTGTCCTAAATGTCATGAATCCTGTGAATCGTGACCTAGGACAGTCCCTTTTAGTTTATTTCTTTACTTTAACAGTAATAATTGCACTAGAAGTTACACCCGCTGCATTGATGAGCTCACAGCGATATTGATAGACACCAGGCGCTCTGCCTGCGATGTCAGTAACAACTTGCTGTGCATTCGGGGAGACGGCTGTCAGCTGCTTCGAGTCGATCAGCTGATCATTTTCATACAAGCGGTATTCCGTCCCGTTCGTGCCCCACCACATATTCATCGTAATCTTGTATTGTCCGTCACCATCCCAATTATCCTGCGATAATACCGGCTTGCCTGGAGCGGCGTCTGTGATCGTCACCTTTAAGGGGCTGCAAGCAGTCGTTCCGAAGACATTGGTCAATTCACAAGTATAAGTATATGTTCCGTTGGCCTTGCCCTTTATGTCTACCTGCGCGGTCTGCGCGCTTGGAGAGGCATCGACAAGCGATTGTGTGCTGATCAGCACGCCATTCTCGTACAGCTTGAACTCAGAGCCGTTATTTCCCCACCACATATTCATCGTAACGGTATAATTGCCGTCGCGCAGTCCTGTAGCATGGCCGCTGTTGCTGGACAACACTGGCTTGCCCGGCACCCCTGTAGCATTCGGCTTCACAGGTGCTGCCTTCACTTTGAAGGTATAGCTGTTTGACGCTTGATTGCCTGCCTGATCCGTTACCGCATACTGGATCACATGATCTCCCAGTCCGAGCGACGCCGCTTGGAAGATCTGTCCGCTGCTGATAGTCTGACCATCCAGCTGCATCAGCTCAGTTGCGACACCAGACAGATCATCAGAACTGCTGAGGTTGAAGCTAAGTGTCGCAGTCTCTTCGACATCCGCAACGGCCTGCCCCGATTGAGTAAGGATAGCCGATGGTACTGTCTTATCCAGCTTCACCTGCAAGGACTGGAACGCCTCGGTGTTATTAGCAGCATCTGTTGAGTAATACTGCACGGTTGTTACACCTTCAGCTTCAATAACAACCGGACCGCTGTATACGATCGGCTGCCCGTCATTAAGCGAATAATAGGTCGTGACAGCGGTTGACTCTGGATCCACCGCCGTGAGATTAAAGCTCACGTCCTGCTTGAACCATCCGCTCTCATTCGGTTCCGCCGATAACGCAATCGTCGTAGTCGGTGCCGTTGTATCCGCTTGGGCCGTGAAGTCGCTTAAGCCTCTTGGCTTCAATTGATAAACGCCCTTGAATATAGCCGCTATCCCCTTAACACTCACAGTCTGCCCTTCCTGATAAGGGAAGTTTGCAAGCGATAAACCGGTCCTAACGTCCACGCGAACATGATTGCTTACACTGCCCTTCACCGCATCAAATTCAAATGAGCCTGCCGGATTCGCAGTAATGATATTGCGAATCGTCACGTCGTTCAGCTCAATCAGTCGACCTTGATTGTCAGCGTTGACAGACTCTGCAGCTGCTGGTGAAGGCAGCTCGGCTGTAACTATCTTCTCGATCGCGACTGGATCAGCCAGCTCGAGCTCCGTATTAAAGAGCGCTAGCGGCGCCGTAATCTTAATCTTATCGCCTTGATGGAAGCCACTTAGGCTCTGGAAGACGTATATTCCGCCTGTCTCATCTTGTATGTAGAACGCTTGACCTCCGAATGCGCCCGGTTCTGTCGTAATGACGCCTTCCACAGTCACGACCGTTCCTTCCGCTTTCGATCGAGCGTCCCCGATCGTGATCTTGCTTGGGATCGGATTCTCCTCATCCGGGAGCGGTTCGGCAGGAACGTTGGCTATCGTGACACTCTTCGTGTACAAGTTATTGCCATTTTGCCGCAACCGCAGGTTAGCTGCGCCATTCGTACCCGACTTGATACGGACGGTTAGATCCTTGATGGCGCGTCCCTTGCTGTTCGAGGTCATGCTGAAGTTCGCGCTGTATCCCGGCGTTGTCGGCCATGTACCGTCATCCTTCTGAATCATCGCCACTTGCGTGCCGCCTGTCAGATAGATTCCTACCGAATAACCGGTTAACGTCGTGTTAGGCGGCAGATTGTCGATGGCCACACGTATTTGGAAGTCTTGTGCATTCGGCAGCTGCGTTTGATGCACAAAGCTGTAAGATGGGTTCGCATTCACGACTGAGCTGCCGTAGGAGCCTGCTTTGAATGTTGACGAATCCCACCATTTATAGCCCGCTGCCGGTGCAGCCCAAGGTTCAGCTTGCGGCTCTGTTGAAGCTTCCGGCGCTTCGAACGGCAGCTGGGCCGTCGGCTGATCCAGCTGAAGTCCCGCCACTTGATTCAGGCCCGTATAGCTCTCTTTGGTGGACAGCCAATTGACCATATTTACGAGCAGCACGCCGTCATTTTGCTCCTTGAAGCCGTCATAGGTCGTCTTCTTGGCGCCTGTTTCTTCACGCAGATACTTAGGAGTAGCATCCTCTACCGGCGAGGAATCACCGATAAATGCCGCCTTGCCTGCGCCTACCTTCGCAATAGCTGCATAAGGGCCTTCAGCTATGCCGCCTCCGTTATATACTCCTTGGTCAACCGCATTCGGCCACGCTTCATTTGTTTTTGGAAGATAGACGATTCCCTTTGCTTTGTTCGGATCAACGATCGCTAGAGTTGATCCGGCATGCATCGCTACTGTAGATACGCCCTCCGTGATGCCAAGCGCTTGAGTTGGCGACACGATCTGATTCGCCGTTATATCGCCTAACGCATTATAACGGAAGCGAACGCCGAACTTGGTGCCCAGCCAGTCTGAGCTAACCACATCCTGCATTGCCACGGAGCTCTTCTCTTCCGCACTCATCCCTTTAGTTGGATCTGTCCAAGCACCGCGGCGATAGCCGTTAATCGATTCCGAGCCATCCCAACGGTTCTTGTTACGGTCAGCATTATAGTGATCGCCGATAAAGAAGATACTGCCGCCTGCTAGTACATATTGCTCCATCGCTGCCTGCTCACTCTGTTTAAATGGAATATTCGGTTCTGATACGACGAACACATCATAGCTCTTCAAGTCATCATAGGTGAATGGACCTGCCTTGCGCAGTTCCTTAACATAATAACCGTCATTAGCCAGCGCATGTCCAAAATCAGAAAAGCCGCCGTCAATAACCCAATCTGCCGCACCTGCTGTCTGCCCGTGCGTATTGTCAAACAGTACCTTTTTGCCCGCATTTTCATTGACTACCTTCGCTTCAATGAATGGTGCCGGATCAGCGGGGCCTTCCGCATGGATCGTGTCCATCCCGCTCGATAAGCCCATTTGCAGTGGCAGCGCTAACGAAAGCACCATGAGCAGCTTCAACCAAGAAGCTTTGAATCTAGCAAGCATCACCATTGCTTACCTCCTATGCAGATGATATTGAAATTCACCCATATTCTAACATATAGATGGAGTGCAAGAATGATATGGTTTTGTAAATAAATAGGTGATTTTGACTTTGCCGCAGGCTCTTGCAGGCCCCATCTATTTCAAATAAACTAAGGTATACCAGATTGAAAGATCATCTTCACGGCGCAATCCATTACATATTCAAGAAATGGAGGAATCTCGATGAGCAGTATGAGCGGTAAAATTGTACTGATTACGGGAGCTAATTCTGGAATGGGGTTAGCGACAACGATAGAGCTGGCTAAGAAAGGCGCACACGTCGTGATGGTCTGCCGCAGCAAAAGCCGCGGTGAAGAGGCATTGCAGCGAGCAATAGCGGAGAGCCGCAGCGCGGAGATCCGTCTGATGACATGTGACCTCGCATCGTTCAAGAGCATTCGTCAATTCGCCTCAGCATTTCGTGAACAATACAATCGTCTGGACGTCCTGATCAACAACGCTGGTGTAGTCGCCATCAAACGTGAATTAACCGCCGATGGTTATGAATCGCAGATTGGAGTGAACCATCTGGGTCACTTTTTGCTTACCAGCTTGCTGCTTGACCATTTGATCAACGCACCGCAAGGCAGGATCGTGAATGTGTCCTCAGGAGCGCATAAGGTAGGCAACATTCATTTTGATAATATAAATTTGAAGAAGCGTTATAACCCAGCCAAAGGCTATGCCCAATCCAAACTGGCTAACATACTGTTTACTCAAGAGCTTGCTGGCAGATTGCAGCATACCTCCGTGACGGTTAATTCCGTCCATCCAGGAGCAGTCGCAACCAATATCGGTGTCAATCGCGATACGGGCTTTGGCAAGACCGTACATAAGCTGTTAAAGCCATTCTTTCGAACTCCGCTTCAAGGCGCTCAGTCTGCTATATATTTGGCGTCTAGTCCCGAAGTGTCGCAGGAGACCGGCGGTTATTACGTAAATTGCAAACGTGCTAAAGTATCCTCCCGAGCTCAAAATGCCGCGCTGGCAGCGCGCCTATGGAAATGGAGCGAAGAACAGGTTCAGAAACACCTATTTGCATAGAATAATTCCGCCTGAAACGCAAAAAGGTTGTCCTTCTGCAGACTTTCGCAAAAGGGCAACCCTGTACTCTGCCATATTATTCAGCATACTGCTTCAATAGGTCGAGAATTATCGCTTCGTCAATTTGATAGCCAAGCGGAGATGCTGCATCGGTCTTACCATAATCGTAGGGATTGATCGCCTTTACCGCTTGACCGTCCTCAACAGCTACCAGTGTCGGGTACCATTTCAATTCTGGAAAATGATGATCAGCAGCCAGCTTAGCATAAAACATCGCATTTTTCTCTAGGTACATATTTAAGCGAATGGTTTCATAGCCTTTGTCCTCTTCATATTGATCCAGGTAAGGCATCAATTTATGACAGTGCGGGCAGGTATCGCCGTAGAGCAGCAAGACAAAGCTCTCTTTACGTTTCAACTTATCTTCTATAGATTCGATCGCGCTCATATCGATGTCATCATTAAACTTGTTCAACCACGCATGCTCATTCAAATATTGCTGCAATTGCTCCTCATCATGCCGTACTTCAGCAGGGATTGGTTCTTGGCCGAAACGAACACTCTTCATTACATTGTCGTTATATACGATCTTGACTATCGGCAGATTAGCCGCTTCATGATCACCATCGGTTTCGTTGTAGAGCGGTATCGCAATTCTCGCCTTTCGCTGAAGCTCAAGCAGCCTTAGCAGCTCATCCTTATTCAATTCCTGCCGTTCGGCCAATGAAACCATAATTCGCTGCAATTCAGCTAGATCCTGAGGATGCAGTTCGGGAGATTTGATGATGTTGAGCGCAAACCGGTAATCCATCATGACTTCATTTCTAGCCGCATCTGCCTCTGAACTAGTCTGTTCCGAATTAACGCGTACACGCTTCAAGCCTGCTTCTAGTTCCCGAATCTCCTTATATGTCTGAATCTCCTCTTCATGATCAGTCACATACTTCGAAATACTTGCTTGGTCCTCTGCTTCATCAAGATTTAAGAGAACAACGTTCGTATTGCCCTGGATAGCCGCTTGAAGAACAGCCTTATGCAATTGTTCATCATGCGTTTGATTGTTATAGATCAGCAATATCCCATTGTGCATGTCCCCAAGCTCGATTTCTTGTGCAGATGGAGAACGACCGCATCCGACGGTTAGCACCATAAGCGTGAACATCAGACATAAACATATCTTCTTCATGGATATCCTCCCCTGGAGTAGCTGCAGCTGGCTGTAACCATGAACTGAAGCTCTAAGATGCACCTGAACCTTCCCAACAGCAAACATGGAGAGGCTGTCTCCGCAGTCAGTATCGACCAAAGAGATAGCCCCTGTGAAAAAATGTTTATATCCGTTCAGCTCATAGCTATAGCTGCATGTTGATGCATTCCGATACAATCTATGAGCTCTTGAAGTCCACTAAGACACCAATCGTCTTCTCAGGAGCCGAAGCTAATAAAGCGTAAGCTTCCGAAGCTCGATCAATCGGAAATTCAGACGAGATAAGCGGCTCGATCTGCACCAGATCGCGTTCCAGCAAGCGAATAAACTCGGCAACGTTGCGTCCTTCCGTCCAACGAACATATCCGATAGGATAATCATGGCCGTTCACCTCATATTGGCGATCGTAACGACCAGGCCCTCCAGCGCGGGAGATCAGCACCTCCGCTTCCTTGCTGAACATCGCTTCCCGATCGAATTCCGGCTTAATATCGCCAACGATGATGATCTTGCCGCGATCCCGCAGCCAGCCAAAGGCAGAATCGATCAAACCCGGAGCATGGCCTCCTGCACATATGATGACAGTATCCGCTCCTTCCTTGCCTATCGCCGCCTCTAGCTCATTCGTTGAGCAATAAACCTGTTCGATACCTAGCTCCTTCAATTTATCACAGCGCTCAGGCAACAGATCAATACCCAGCGTATGATAAGCAGCTGCGTTAGCAATCTGGCAGATGATATTACCTAATATGCCAAGCCCCACCACAACTACCTTCTCGCCGAATTGCATGCGAGACTGACGAAGCGCGTGAATCGCTATGGCCCCAAGCCCGACGAAGGCAGCTTCACGCAGGTCCACATGATCAGGGATCGGCGTTATGAGATGCTTAGGGACAACCAGGTATTCTGCATGCTTGACAAATGGCGCTCCATAGCATGCCACTCGTTGCCCGACATGAACATGGCTTACTCCCGCTCCAACCTCTTTTACAATGCCAGCCGCGCTATAGCCTAACGCAATGGGCTCGGCACCTGCACTTTTCTGAAGTGTCATCTCGGTGCCCGCACTAATGGCGGAATACACCGTTTCGACCAGCACATGCTGCTCTTTCAGTATCGGCTCAGCCGCGTCTATGGTTTGCGCATTTCCCTCTACTGCCACTAATGTCTTCAAGACGCGATCCCCTTCCTATTGGCTAAACTAGGATTTAATACCCGACATGGCAATACCTTCAGTAAAGTATCTTTGGAAGAATATGAAGATTAAGAAGGTTGGGATGAACGATAAAGCAGCTCCTGCCATCTCAATACCGAAGTTTCCTTCTTTCGTCAAGGTTGATGCAAGACCGACCGTAATCGGGAACATCTTCTCTGATGTCATAAAGATAAGCGGTGTAAAGAGATCGTTCCAGCCGGATATAAAGGCAAAGGTTCCGATTGTTGCAACTGCAGGCATAGCAAGCGGCAGCATAATTTGGAAGAAGATCCTAAAGTCATTCGCGCCGTCAATATAGGCTGCTTCCTCCAGTTCCTTCGGTATCGTCATCATAAACTGACGGATAAGGAATACTCCCATAATCGCCCACAACTCAGGTACAATGATAGCGGCATATGTGTTAATCCAGCCAAATTCACTAAACATGATATATTTTGGAATGATAAGCAGTTGACTTGGTACCATGACAACAGCCATCATCATCCAGAACAAAAACTCACTGCCTGGAAATTTCTTTTTACCAAAGATATATCCCAAGACAGAGCACAATATAATCTGCGATAGGACAGGTATTGTGGTCATAATCAATGAGTTTTTAATCCATGTTGTAAAGGAACTTCTCCCAATAATTCGCTCATAGTTATATAGCGTAGGCTCGGTCGGGATCCAGAACAGTGGATCTGCCAACGCGACCTCTACCTTCTGGAATGACCCTAATATCATCATTGCAAATGGAAAGAAGAGAACGATACCAAATGCAATGAGTAATGCATAAAGAAAAATACGTTTCGGCACGGAGAGTTTCAATGTTCCTCCTCCTTTCTAGGTGGCTCTAATAGGTAACCTCTTTGTTGAGGTATTTTCTCTGTATCAGGGAAATCACTAATATAATGAAGAATAATGCATATGCCAACACGCTGGCATAACCGAATCGCAATCCTGTAAAGCCCTGCTCATACAGATAGTACACAATCGTGCTTGTCGCATAGTTTGGTCCGCCGTTCGTAATCAAGAAGGCAGAGTCAAATACTTGGAATGCGCCGATCGTTGTCATAATTCCCACATAGAAATGGATCGGAAGAAGAAGTGGGAAAGTTACCTTCCAGAACGTTGTCCAGGTTGATGCTCCATCGATCTTAGCAGCTTCATACAGATGTGATGGAATGGATCTGAGGCCTGCATAGTAGTAGACCATCGTATTTCCGCACACTTTAAAGATACTTAAACCGGCCATTAACGGCAGCGCTTGCTTGGAGTTCGAGAAGAACAGCTGCGTATCTACTCCAAAGAAACTAAGAAAGTAGTTAATGACTCCGTATTCAGTCCCTTTAAACATCCAAGACCAGATTCCAGATATAATAACGAACGATGTAACTACCGGTAGGAAATAGAGCCCTTTAAAGAACCCTGCTCCCTTGACACCGGAATTGACTAATAATGCAAGTCCTAATCCAAGAGCCATGGTAGGGATAATATAGTAAACGGAAAACATAAACGTATTCCAGATTGACTTCCACGCCAGCTTATCGGTTAAGAAATATTGCCAGTTATCTAAACCTATGAACTCAGGAGTTCCAATGAGAGGCCAGTCCATAAAGGTTAATACAAAACTGAATGCAAGCGGAAATAGCTGAAACACGACAAAGTGAATCAAGATCGGAATAAGGAATACATAAATGAAAGCATTGCGTTTAAATTCATTAAAAATACGAGAGCTGAGCCTGTTGGAACGATTAGTAGCAGCTGAAAGTTGCAGACTCGAGTTATTCAGAATAATCACCTACGATTCAGTTAGTATCGCAATAAGAAGGATTCATCGCTATGGTTATAGCGATGAATCCTGTACCTTATTACGTTGCAGTAAGTAAGCTCAGTTACTTCTTCATTTCATCCGTAATGGCATTCGCAGCATCGTCCGCGGCAGCCTGCGGCGTCTTCGTGCCTTCAAGCATAGCAGAGATCTCAGCTTGAATTCTTGGCATAATGGTACGAGCTACCGGGCTTGTAACACCAGGCTTTGTATACTCAGTAATTTCAACAAACTTCTTCATCTCTTCATTGCCGTCATAGATACCTGTTGCAGATTTACGAGTTGGAATATAGTTCGTCAGCTTGTTAAATTCCTGCTGGCCTTGTGTTGATGTGATTTCCTTAACAAACTCGATTGCTGCTTCTTTGTTCTTACTGTTAGATGGTACTGTAAACAATCCGACGGTACCGAAGCTGGACAGCTCTTTACCCTTCAGCGGTGTGCCGATCACATAATTCTGGTTCTGCTCCTTCAACACGTTAATGGAGTAGCCAGAGCCCCAGATCGCCATCATCTTGCCTGCCAAGTATTCAGGGAATTGATCCGCATTGGAAATGGAATCTTTCGGAATCCAGTTCTTGTCATACATATCTTTAATCATCTGGAATGTCGCAACACCTTCGGCATTGTTCAAGATAACGTTGCCGTCTTTATCCAACACATCTCCGCCTTGCTGCCAGAGGATCGGATACAAGGTCGCGTTACAGCAAGCATTACCGCCGCCAAAGTCGCGGGCATAATATCCTTTTGCAGCAGCTTTCTCTGCCCATACGTTAAACTCTTCCCATGTCGTAGGCAGCTTGTTAGGATCTTCACCGATCTCTTTAATGATATCTGTGTTGTAGATCAATGTTTGTGATTCTTGCAGAACTGGCAGTGCATACTGTTCACCATTGTATTGACCAGCTGACAATGCTCCCGCTGTGAAATCCTGCATATCAGCGTCATCGAGATATTTGCCGAAAGGCTCAAGTACTCCTTTGCTCGCGAATTGAGGAATCTGGTCAGAGATCTGATAGAATACATCCGGACCATTACTAGCTGCCAGTGCAGTTAATATCTTTTGTTCCCGGTTTGCCCAAGGAATCTCTTCCATATTAACCTTCACATCAGGATACTTCTTATTGTAGGATGCAATAATTCCGTCCCAAACTTGATTCATCTGATCTTTCTTATCTTCACTTACATATGGATGTACCCAGACTGTGATTTCACCTGAAAGCTTCTTGTCCTTTGAGCCTTCATCCGTAGTGCCCTTCGAATCTGTTGCAGCAGGAGGCTGTGACTCCGACTTTGGTGCATCACCAGAGCCGCCGCAAGCGGAAAGCAGGGTACTGAATACTAACATTAAGGAAACCAATAACATACTAGACTTCTTTGCCATTGCAAGACCATCCCTTTCGTCTCTCATAGTTTGATGTATGAATTACATTTGGTAAAACCATTATTAATTCATGAGCTTAAGTCCAACAAGCGCCATGTCGGTAACATCGATACGCTGATCTCCGTTTAAGTCCATATGGCGATTACTGCTTGTAAGCTCAAGTCCAACCTGCTTCGCAATCAGCATCAAGTCGAGCAGATCGACCTTGTTATCTCCGTTAATATCCTCTGGAAGACGTTTTACTCCGATAGATACCGCTGCAGTTCGATCCTCATTAAGCTTATGAATCTGTCCTGTTACATCCCCATCGATTGCAATCGTTTCGGACTCCTTCTTCAGCGTAAATACGGATTCTCCCGCTTCCACTATCGGCTGAAGCAGTATCTCTGCTGCCTGAACATTACCGTTGATGCTGCTCTCCTTCAATTGTGATGCCACGATTGTAACGACGCCCGCTTCATCCTCCCAAGTCAGGAAACCGTCACTCCACCCGGCTGATGCTTTCACATCAACTACCTTCCATTTCTCCGGATCGTAGAGCATTTTTGCTTTGAAGGCATATAGATTGGATCCTTGTTCAATATGAAGCCCCACGGATATGACCTCGTCTTTACTTGCGGAAGCAGGCGCTGTGATATTCAGTTTACCTGCGTGTTCATACTCCACATCCGATATCGGAATCATCATCAGATTACCCATGTTGCTCGCATCGGCGTAATATATATTTTCATTGCCATTTGCATCTTCCGCGAGCGTCATAAACTTCACTTCGATGCTGTCCTCCACTAGACGAACATGCTCCATCGTCTTAGGGTTAATGACCGTTATACGGTCAGCAAGATCGAAATACAAGAGTCCGTCCTTGCCCCAATGTGGATGATATGGGCGCCACATGCCGTAGTTGTTGATGTCAGGGTAAATATTCTTATAGTCAATAACCTCATAGCTTTTCGGATCTAGCTTGAACACGATGCCGTTGACTCCGCCCCATACGTTGCCGTCTGGTCCGATGGACAAGCCGCTAATCATCGGCGGATTGCTGAGTCCTGGGATGTCCAGGGTGAACTCCGTTACCTTCTCTTTCTTGTTCACGTCCCACACGAACATCTTGGCGGATCCTTCCGTCGGCGTTATTCCTAGTCCGCCATGCACAGTCGTTGATCCGTATATCAATCCATCCTTGTATGCTAGACCGACAATACTTTGATTCTGTACGATATTGCGGAATACCTCGTGTTTTCCTGTCGCAGGATCATAGATCGTAAGCGCTCCGCCCTGCTGCCCATAATCCGGGATCGTGCCGATCAT
The DNA here is from genome assembly GCF_058791835.1 of Paenibacillus sp. EB106-04-04-XG159. NCBI lineage: Bacteria > Bacillati > Bacillota > Bacilli > Caryophanales > Paenibacillaceae > Paenibacillus > Paenibacillus sp. EB106-04-04-XG159. The sequence continues at coordinate 16,977 of NZ_JBYTDY010000032.1, forward strand.
CAGCTTATCTTCCATCACCTTCATAATATAAGGGCGATCCTGCAGCTCTCCGATCTGAAATACCTTTGCTGCCTGCGGCGTTGGAAGCGTCGTATCGGCCTTATACACATTACCGCCTGGATAGGTACCGAAGTACATATCATCTCCGTAGGCGATCATGCCTTCGGCTTGCTCCAACGTGAAGGTTGTGTTCTGCAACGTACGTGGATCAAACTTGGCACCCAAGCCGCCCGGATAACCAGACATATAGAGATTGCCGTCAGGGCCTTTTTCAATGTTGTGAATTGGATTCGGCTGTCCTACCAGCACAGATGGATAATCCGTGCGCGTCTCGTTTGCTAGATTGAAGAAACTAAGCTCACCATTGGATTTCATCGTGACGAAGGATGGTCCTCCTGCACTTGAATCCTTCGGCTCGACCCATCCCGCTCCTCTAAATGAAGAGCCAAACTTTATATTCGTCATTCTGACTTCGAAGGTTTCCAGATCCACCTCAGTGACAGCGCCATTAGCTGGTATATAGAGCTTATTATTGTGCGTCACCAATTGGTTGAAGGAAAACACTCCTGCGCCTGTAACACCGTTAATCGTCTTGCCAATCTTATGCGGCAACCATTGCTTCGCTTCCAGATCATAGAACAGCAGTGTCATCAGCGGATCGCCGAACTTTACGACGAGCAAATCATCGACAACAGCCATGTCATAGGCGAATGGCACATCTTTAGCCGCAACGCCAAGGATGCCTGCAACATCTTGTGAAATGACTTGCTTATCTCCGGTATTCACGTCCAGCCGAACAACATCACCCTTAGTCCCAATTCCCGCATAGACATAGCCTTTATAATAGGCAATAGAGCGAACGTACTCCTGTCCAGCTATCATGCTGCCATAATCGCGAAATTGCTTGGTCACGGTATCATACTTAAATACTTTGCCGTTCTGGAACGTTCCGCCGTATACATTTCCCTTCTCATCCGTCGTCAATGTCCAGATCGACTTTTCTCCTTTAATAGGTTCACCAAGATTCTGAACCGTCTTGGATACAGGCGAGTAGCTCCATAGGTCTCCCTTAGTTTGTGAGCTAGTCGTGATCCCTGCAATATATACGGTTCCGTCAGGCGCAATCACATGTCTCCAGCTCTGCTGCGTACCGGTCAGTGGAAATGAACGAAGCAGCTTGTTATTCTTAATATCCACGACATTAAATATAGCCGTATCCGCGTTGGCGGTCGTATACGCTACATCGATCCCATCTTCTTTACCGATGACCGCATCACTTATGGATACTCTGGATATAGGAACACCCATATCGATTGGCTGTCCATATGCTCTTCCCTGAAAGAGAACAGACTCCTCACTCGCCGCTCCGGCTGGTGTAGCGAACGATAACGCCACTGAAGAGATTAAACAGAACGCGAGCGATAAGATCATCCATTTCTTCAACTTCTTATGCATCATATTCCTCCTCAAAAAGGTTGTCCTGACTTCAATCACTCTTGGCATGAACATCAGTTTTTCATAACTTTGAGGGCTACCAGGCCGACATCAGTGATATCAAGCTTGCCGTCGCCATTGAGATCATAATGCTGAATGGAACTATCAAGCGCTCGATCAACGTTCTTGCTGATCAACACCAGATCGACTAGATTGACCACACCGTCGCGGTTCAAATCTCCCTCATCCTGCATGATGCTAACGCGGGCTTTGATATCACTTGTCAATCTGATAAGATCTGCATCTGTTGCCGCTTTGGAAGAAGCAATTGTCGAGCCGCTATGAATAGTGAGCGTTGTATTGCCGCTATTGCCCAACACCTTGAACGTCACCTTCACGACGGCTTTATTGCCGCTTACCGAATTATCCTGTAGTTGAGAAGCTACAATTTTTAACTTCCCTCCTTGGTCCTTCCAATTCAGGAAGCCTTCGTGTCCATTCAGGAAGTCAGGATCCAGCTCTACCTGGCTTACTTCTAATGCAGCTGGATCGTAGCCTAGTGTCAAATCGGCAGCATACAGATCTTTAGCTTGATCAACAGCCAGCTTTACGGTCAAGGACTGTCCATGAACAGCATAAGGCGGAGCTTGCAAAGCTAGAGACATGCCTTCCTGTTGATAGGTCACTTTAAAGTCATCGTAATAGGCTACTGCTGTGAAAAAATTGCTTAATGAAGGGAATACCGCCGCATACTTGGCCCCTGCAGGAGCAACACCCTTTACTTCTGCTTTGAACCATTCTCCCTTTGGATTTCTATAATGAAACAGCGACTCTCCTACTTGTTTATCATTTTCATCATAGAAGCGAAGCAATAACGTTGCTGCAACCGTCGGTTCTTCCAGATACATCATGGCTGAAGCTGTGTATTCAACCCCTGGTGTTACAGGCAGCGGATCGCTTTGAAGAATAGCTCCTTGTGTAGTAGATGTGTCTGTAAACTTCACACTGTGCGTCCCTGAATAGGCGCGCTCTGTGGTCACTTCATAATACGATTTCTCATAAGGCTCCCACCAAGGCTTCCAGCCCGGTATGACGGTGCCCACCAGATCTTCTTCAAATCCAGCATTTCGAACATCGAGCTCTACCGTTTGCATAACTCCCCCAGCTGCATTTACCGTTGAAGCCCCAACAGTCGTGAACACCATCGTCATCATGAGCATAATAGCAAGGACCAACATTGAGCTTTGCTGCAACTTTTTCAATAGACTTCCCCCTTAACTTTGATCAAGTCAACGCAACATGTATAGGCCTGGATCATCCAGCTTAAGCTCAAACATCTCTTTCGTCTGCTTGGCTTCACGAACATAGCGCCATTCAGAGGTTTTTTCATTCCACTTATAAACTCCCAGCTTATGATTCGACCCTTTATGCGATGATGCATCACCTAGAATCCATTGCACGATGAGAGACATATCATGCTGCTTCAGCAATTTGACTTGACTAGGTGTAAGCTTCAGTGTCTTCATGGCATCCGAGCCATCTTGGGTAAGCTGTAAACGGAATTTCTTATCCGTAGAAAGCTTGAGATCATTCTTCTTAGCCAGCTTGATGAGTTCAGTTATCGAGTCCAGCGCCGTCTTCAAGGATTCATCAACCATCATCTTAGCTGGAACGGATGCATCCTCTGTCAGCGTGATACTCTCTTGAAGCTGTTGCAGCAGCTGTTGACCTAGATCCTTCCATTGCGCAAGCTCATCTTTAGAAAAACCTTTCATTCCCTTGGAAAGCTGCTTGATCACGATGTCATAGGCTTCCTTCGTATTGCGCTCCTCCAGCAGCTCCTTCGCTTGTTCCAGCAAGGCTTCAGCTTCTGAAGTTGGATCATTCGGCTTATTGGATTTATTGATCTTGATCGTTAAGTCGCCTTGTTTCGTCATCGCGATCTCTTTCAGATCCTTCAGCCCAGCTTCATTGATATAAGTCTCGCTTGAAACTGCCTTAGACTCTTCTAAAGTCACTTTTGCATCGCCAGCTTCTATCGCTGTAAAGCGAAGCTCTGCAACCTTAAGGTTTGGATGACTCGACTTGTCAGACAACTGCTGTCTTAGCATCGGCAGCAATATTGTCCCCTTCGCTTCGTCAACCTTCTTGCCGCCGAAGTCGCTGTACCCTCCTTGCAGTTTGACTTCGTCCAGCTTTAGCTTAGAAGAGTCATACTTTACTCGGAATTGAAGGCCATACAAGTCGGTTACATTCTGAACAACAACCTTAACCTTCACCTTTTTGCCTTTCACTGCAGCCTTCGTCTCCGTCTGTAGGCTAATGCTGCCAGCAGCAGCCTCCGTTCGCTCAGCGGCGAATGCACCTAGCGGGACAACTGTCGTCAGAATCAGACAAAGCACCATCACTGGTATTGCGAATCGCATCCGTTTCATTCGAGATATCCCCTCTCCTTATCCGTAACGTAAAGTACTTACCCTTCCATCATGGTCATCGCAACTAGTCCTACATCTGCTATGTTTATCGTCCCATCTCCATTGATATCCAGATAAGCCGTCGCTTCCGTTATCGGAGAACCTACATGCTGGGCCACCATCACGACATCCAGCAGGTTGACCTTGCCATCGCCGTTCACATCTGGGCTGACTTCTGATCCAGAACTTCGAACAGGTATCATTTTCAATCGAGTTCCTTCGGTGTAATAGATATGACCATCGTCACCTAGAGTCATATATCCTGTGTTAGGACCGAAGTATACGACCTCCATCGTATTCACATTTAACACCGTAATCTTGCTGTTTAGATCGGTATACAGCAGCCCATCATTACCCCACCGTAAATGAACAGGCTTCCACATCCCATAGTTTTGCACATCTGGATACACGGCCTTTTCCTTCACCACAGTTAATGTTTCAGGATCTACCGCAAACAGGATACCATCCGCTGCCGCCCAGAGCAGTCCATCAGGACCAAAAGTCAATCCGCTGATCATTGTAGGTGCTTTTCTAGCTGAGCTAAGATTCGGTGTTACCTCCAATAGCTTCGTACCGCTTGCTAGATCCCAGACAAACATCTTGGCTTCCGTCGCTGACGGATCAATTCCAAGTCCGCCATGGATTGAGGTTGAACCGTACACCTTGCCGTCACGGTAAGCCAGACCGACGATGCTCTGGTCTTGAACAACATCCCGATATACCGAGTACGTAACCGAAGTTACTGTCGCAGGTTGTTCATATGTAACGGTGGTGACAGACATATGATCATAAATAACCAACGCTCCACCAAGCTCACCATATTCTGGGACAGTACCGAAAAATACTTTTCCATCTCCCGTAGTAGTTACATAAGGTCGATCTTGACCTTCCCCGATACTAAACTTGTACACGGGATTACTGTCCTTCACTAGCGGCTTATTAGGATCCAATTCATAGATCCGAGCCTTGGGATAGATTCCGACATACAGCTTATCTCCGAATACCCCCATACTCTCCGCTTGATCCATGTAAAATAGCTCACGTGCCTTCGTCGTCGGATTATAGCGAGCACCGTTTGCGCTAGGATAGGCACTCATGTACAAGTTTCCATCAGGCCCCTTCTCCAAGGTGTGCAGCGGAGCGGATTGACCTTCGACAATCGGGTACAGCTCCTCGCGTACGCCTTGATCAGGCTGCATCATTGTGACAATGCCATTGAATTGAATACTAGCCAGCTTCTTGCCCTGAGCGTCGGATCCTACCCAACCGGCATCTTTCATCGACATGGTCTGCTTGATTCCAGTGTCAGCAATCTCATGAGTCGTCAGATCGAAAGATACAAGCTTTTGATTCTGCAGAAAATAAACTTTGTTGTTCATCTCCGGCGATACTTGCACCCCATTAAATCCTTCAATGACCACATCAAGCCATTGCCCCTTTACGAGGTCGTACACGATCAGCTTGTTAATGGAACCACCTGATAAGTGAGTGAACAAGTAATCTCCAGCCACATCGAGATTATAAACAAATGGATAATCAGTGACTCCCGGCAGTTCCTTCAACGGCACCTCCGTCTTGCTGCCATTGTTGGGATCGATCTTGATCAAGTGTCCAGTTGAGCCTGTTCCCGCGTATATATAACCGTCATAATAAGCAAGAGATCGAACGTACTTCTGCCCCTCAACTGCGCTGCCGAAATTAGTAAACTGCTTAAGCACTGGGTCGTATTTAAACACCTTTCCTCCTGGATAAGTGCCTCCGTACACATTGCCTTTTTCATCAATGGTCATCGACCAGATTTGCTCTTTCTCTGGAATAGGCATTCCCAGCTCTTCAAGGACTCCAGTAGCCGAATCATAGCGATATAGGTAGTTAGAGGTTGAACCGATGTATACGTTTCCATACGAGTCCGCTTCATGTACCCAGACTTGCTCGCTGCCGGCTAACGGTAATGATTTTACAATTTCATATGTGTTTAGGTTGATCACATTGAACATCGCTGGCTTACCACTCACAGTGGTATATAAGTAATCCTTGCCATCAACCTGATTGTATGCGCTGTCAAAAATGCTAATCTGCTGAATTGGAGAACCAAGATCCACTGGCTGACCGAATGTCGGAGAAGCTGTGCCAGCTTCCACTTTCCCTGTGTTTGCCAGAAAAATGGATAATGGCATTATTAATGTCAGACACCAAACGATCGGTTTTCGAATCATACGATTGATAATGACCACTCCTTCATCTCATTAAAGTGTGATGGTAGATCATCCCTTTAATCAATGCCAATTCTGTAGAATACATCTGGTACTTAATGATGTCTAATATTGTCTTTTTTAGGATACAACCTCCTTTTACCGTTTGTTTTGTAGTATACATTTGGTATATATATTTGGTTATTATATTAGTGACTTTCCTAACATCTGTCAATGCTTCCTCATATACGGACAGATTATAGACTCTCGAATCGTTGCTTATATTTCACATCATTCACATAATAAAAAAGAACCTTTGCACCTACTCTTGTAGTAGGTGCAAAGGTTCTTATCGTTGCGAGCGCTTACTATTCTTTTACCCTCAGACTGCTATGTTTAAATGTCACACAGAATTAGACAACAGCTGTTCAAGTCGAGCGCATACCGAGCTTTCATCCTCCATACCTGACCAATAAAGCCTCATTTCATTGCGAAATAACGCCATTTCTCTGGTCTTCATCTGGAGCTCTGTAAAGAAGCGGAAGGTGGGAACAATTTCACGATACATATAAAACCGGCTTGGCCGAGCAAACTTCACATCCTCTTGCCCAGTCCATTCAGCAGCCTTCTTGTCGCTTGGTATGCTAAGCGTTTGTTTACGGATCAGAAGTTGGGACTTATAAGAGGTCATATAGTCTACAAATGTATTGGCTGCATGCTTTACTTTGGATCTCCGATTTACGAATAACCCAATGGTGAGAAGTAGTGTCTTGGAGTCGTGTAGATAAGGGACAGGCGCCACATCAAACGAAAAATCCATATTGCGAATATGATTCAAGCCAAAATAGGATGATAAAATCATCGAGATCTTACCTTGTTGAAACAGATATAAGGTGTCCTCATCCTTTTCCGACAGCAAGTTTGGAAATATACCTTTTTGCGATGCTAGATCACGACATACGCCCATGCTCGCCATTAATTTTGTATCGCAAAGATGAACTTGTCCATTCTCGTCACGCTTCATGTTCATTCCGCTCTGCAGCAGGAATAACGGCCATCTATTGTCTGATATCAGATGAAAAAAGAAGCCGTATCTGCCCTGATCATCCGTTAATTGTGCTGCAACCTCCATCAGGTCCTTCCACTGCCAGCTGCTATCTGGTTCAGCAACATTTTTCTCTACGAAGTGATCGCGATTATAACAAAGCACAACTGGGGAGAAAATGAGCGGTCGAGCAAGAATTAGATCATCATGTTGAAATGCATTGGCAATAAAGGAATAAAGGTCTGGCTTGGAAGCCAGCGGCTCCATGACTCCGCTCTCCTCTTCATCGATAAAGGACTGGAAGTGATTATTATTGATGGATACGACATCGAGCAGATCTTGATTCAGATACTCTGACACCGTATCGTAATAATCATCATATGGTACTGGCACCATCTCTACCCGAATATGCGGATACTCCTTGTGAAACTCAGCCAATAATCGGATTAAGGCGGCTTCTTCCAATAGGCTCTTATAATATCCAAATCGAATGGTAACCAAGCCTTCCTCTACAGGTTTCGACACTTGATTACCTACTCGCGGCACTTTATGGATTAAATTTTCAGCTACCAGTATATCCAGCCCTTTGCGAACCGAGTTTTTACTTAGCTGAAATTGTTCGCCTAACGACACCTCCGAAGGTAAATATTCGCCCACTTCTCTCTTGCCAGTAACGATATCTTCCCGCAGGGTTGCAACCATGTCGTCCAATCTCTTTCTGAATGTGACACGGCTTGGTTTACTTTCCATCAGCTAACCTCCTTCAACCAAAACTGCTTTTCTAGTATATATCTAGTATGTATCTATAATAAGCGATTCCTAAAAAAAATCAAATCTTAAAAATTGGACATCTTTTAAGCTAATCATTCATTTCTCAGGCTTGTCCTATTATCTAGCTTTTAAACATAAAAGGTTATGGCTAATCCTTTGCTGACAAGTGTTAGATCATGAAGTAGATATTGAAGGAGGTTTAGCAATTAATCTTGTGATTCATAATCTTGTAGTTATAGTTCTGAAGGGCTTCTATGGTTGCGAATGAGGCTATCGAAGATGTAGTGATATTCTGTAGAAATGATTAGATCCATTTTCTCATAATCCTGTCGATTCGTGAAGCTATTGACACATCAAATATATGAAATTCAGTACGCAAATAAGGTATCCACCTGTCGAAAACTGACTGTAGATACCTTAGATATAAACATATGCGTTTGTTTAATAAACTGGTGAGCCATGAAGGACTCGAACCTTCGACACCCTGATTAAAAGTCAGGTGCTCTACCAACTGAGCTAAT
>NZ_JBYTDY010000033.1:0-24066 GCF_058791835.1 Paenibacillus sp. EB106-04-04-XG159
GCTTATTTAAGTCTGTATTCTTTGGAGTTCTGAAATCTTATACCTGTTGAATCTTGACTTTGATTAGCTGGTTTATCGGATGTCAGCGACTTCCTCGAGAAACTTTCAATAGTACTTGACTTTATCTTGATGGATATAGAATAAGTTTAAAATTGTTTCTTTATACAAAGCTCCTTCCACTTCGTGAGCCAACCGTATTGTTCTTCACAAAATTCATTAGATATACATTGCAATCCTTGACACCGTACTATTCTTGAAATGATTTGAAAATGCCTTATTGCAATAAAATCAAAAACAGCATGAAACTCATTGTCGCTCAATGTGCGTACTTTACTATAGCCGGAATAAAATCGTTCGTGCAAACGCCTAGATTTATCATACATGGATTCATGAAATTGATTAAAGTTGGTATCGTCAGACATATACGCAACATCCATACTCGGATAATCGCCAGAAGCTTCATCAAAATCTAGGAGAACATAGTCTCCTCGACTGTTTCTAATCATATTTCCTGTATGAAGGTCACCATGACAAAAACTTTTGGGTAACTTTGTTATTCGTTCCCATAATTCATTGCCATACTGCTCAAGTTCAAGGATTTTTCCTGACTCAAAATCTAATTCTCTCATAATAGAGATATAGTCGTCGATATACTCAATCTTCGTTCTGTTGGTAAGCCTATAGGGATATCCTGCCATTAAATTATGAAGTTCACCGACCTGTTCTCCAATGCTTTCCGTCTCAACCATGCCGTCAGGCGTCGTTCCCTCAACATAATCATATAATATTCCTGCACAGCAACCATCTTGCTGACTAAATATGATATGACTATCATTTTGCTCCGTACGAATAATAGAAACCGACGGAAATGAATTTGTATTTAAATAATCGAGTATTTGAACCGTCTGCAGTGCGTCATCCGTTTTGAAACTTCGGTATATTTTTAGCACATACTTGTTTCTCCTATTATGTAATATATATACTTTACCGATCATCTCTCGATGAAGTTCTATATGTTGAATATTTAAGTGATATGTACTGTTTATTCTGTTGATAAGGTTATCAAAATCCATAAACTCAGTTTCTCCTTTTTATTAGGTCTTATATTTTTTCACTGATTTCGTCTAACGTCTTATTTACGAACTTTGTAAATATATCCATTTATAGAGTATTCGTGAAATTAATGAGCTATCCTGCCCGTTGAACGCCGCCGCGTGAGTCTAATGCTTTATCTTCATAAAACAATATCCACCCCAGGCTGGAACCGACTCCTCCCGTCTTGCCCGCACATAAAAAAACAGCAGCTAGAGCTATCCCCCTACACTGCTGTGTTGCAACATTTATTATTTCGACTGCTCGATGACCTCGATCAGCATTTGTTCAATTCGTTCCGCTGTATGCGTGAGCTCTGGATCGTTGATCATACTAACGAGAGTAGATGGCCTAGGAAGCCCGATCATTGTCTGTTTCCCGCTCTTATAGACGGTTATCTTCGTCGGCATGAAATATCCCGCTAATTCGTTATGCTTTAGCGCATCAGCGGATTCTTGCGGATTGCATACTTCCAGTACACGATACGGATTCTTGTACGCATTGACCCCTTTATACTGCAGCTTCTCTGGAATATTCATTTGCCACAGTATGCTGAACTTATGCTTACACAGATTTATACCGATATCCCGGATCGCATCTTCAATCGATTTTTCTGACTCTACGGTATAATGAAATTCCATACAATATCGCGCCTCCTTTAAGTGTAAATTTTTGACTCTTATATGACTATAAAGAATCATCCACCTATCGTCAGCGCAATAAATCATACTATTCTCTTTGAGCGTATTAGCGGCTCTTCACCAATAGCTGTATAGCTTCCTGCACGACCTGGTTGGAATCTCTGCCGGCTTCTTGTTCTTCTAAGATGCATGATTGCAAGTTCTCAGCGACTATCTGAGCGATTGCTTTATCCGCAGCATTCCGAACAGCGGAAAGTTGACTGACAACATCTTTGCAGGATTTCTGTTCTTCCATTAATCGCAGGACACCGCGAACTTGTCCTTCGATACGCTTTAACCGTTTCTTCGTATCATCTGAATAAGTGTAACCCATATCTCTTCACGCCTTTCCCCCATATACCAACATAGGTATATTATAATCAAAAAAGCCGCCAAGAATAAGCTTAAATAAACAAGTTTACTTTTGCCTGATTCGCATCTCCCAAATATGCCGCCACGCCCGCATACTCCATGCCATCTATCAGTTCCTCTTGCTTCAGACCCAGCAGGTCCATGGTCATGGTACAAGCAACTAGTTTAACGCCTTGTTCTTGCGCCAGTTCAATCAGCTGCGGCAGAGACAGCGCATTGTGCTTCTTCATGACATGCTTGATCATTTGCGGGCCCATGCCCATCATCTGCATCTTGGACAAGCCTAATTTGTTCGCTCCGCGAGGCATCATCCAGCCAAACATTTTCTCAAGCCAGCCTTTCTCCACTTTAACGACTTCATCCTTGCGCATCGTATTCAATCCCCAGAAGGTGAAGAAGATGGTTACATCATGGTCATAGGCTGCGGCCCCGTTAGCTATAATAAATGCGGCAATGGCTTTATCCAGATCACCGCTGAACAATACGATCGTCGTCTTTTCACGTTGGTTCTCCAACTGCGGACACCTCTTTGTTTTATATTTACATATACATGTATGGGTATATAATAGGTTAAAAAATAGATCCGATCAACCCTGATTTATTTGAAACGGATCAACTGCTACTAGCTCATATGAATATGATGATGACTCGTTATCCCAATATATCTAGCCAGATCTTAATCGCTGATGCTGATATGAGGAGGACCAATCCATATCTCAATACCTTAACGTCGATCTTCCCGCTGACCTTGGAGCCGATAGGTGCCCCGATCACGCTGCCGATCACCGTAAACAGGATGGGAACGACTAATATATGACCTGCGGTTATCTTCCCAATGACACCGCCTATAGCGGAGATGAATACGATAGCTAAGGAGGAAGCAATGGTCGTTCTTGTTGGAATGTGCAGTACAGTCAACATGATTGGAATCAGGATGAACGCTCCGCCAGCGCCAACAATACCCGAAACGATACCTACGACAAATGCAGACCCCATCGCAATCGCCTTGTTAAAGGTTACAGGAGCCCCCGCTTCTTGCTGCTTCCCTTTGTTCGGGATCAGCATCAGGATCACCGCGATAACCGCCAGTATCCCATACACCAGATTAATGGTTTCGTTCGGCAGATATTTAGAGCTTACGCCGCCAATCAAGCTCCCAACTAAGATGCTTGACCCCATATAAGTTACAAGTCCCTTATCGATTAACGCCGCAGTCTCCGGCTTCTTCCGATAGGTAGATACACCTGCTAATGATGCAAAGAACACCTGAAACATACTAATAGTCGATACTTCCTGTGCAGTAAAATGCGCCAGACCCAGCGCTGATGGGACGAACAGCAGCAAAGGATAATTTATAATAGCTCCGCCGATTCCCAACAGACCGGAGAAGAAGGAACCGACTAATCCAAGTGCCAGCATTACCACATACAATAACGCATCCATAGTTACCTCCTTGTCGTGCTGTGCAATAATAATATTCTTATATGAATTTAACACCGATCCTTAACGGATAAAGTGATTCTTTCGATTGATTATTGGCGATAATACGCTATACACGAACTGAAATTGCATTTATAATTAATTCCAAGTAAATAAATGGGAAAAGGTTGATAAGCGATGTTGACCTTCATTAAAAAGATGCTGCAGCCCCACTGCCCTCAGTGCAAGCAGCCTTTACAGAGCGAGCATGACCCTGTCGTCACCGTCAAAAGCTGCCCACACGGGCACTATAGAGAAGAATCCTATTATCATCTCGGTGTACGGATCGAGTACAAGGATGAATAAGCACAATATCCATACTCTCATATTTCATAACATTTCGCCACATACAAGAACAGTAGTCCAAGATGTCTCTTGGGCTACTGTCCATGCTTAACTACTTCTTTCTCACGTAAAATTTATACACACCATTGTCCTCTTCATGACCGATCCATTCATGGCTCGATTGCTTGATCCAAGCTGTAAAGTCATTGAGCGACCCCTTATCGGTGGACTGAACCTCCATAACTTGACCGGATTCCAACGAATCCAGCGCTTTCTTGGCCTTTACGATCGGCATTGGACATGCCATTCCCTTCGTATCCACGACAATATTAGCTTCCATTCCTTCAGTCTCCTTATCCGTAAATGCTGACCGCTCCAGTTGATCATATGTTATGCTATGCGGCTGCTTATTCGACTTCTCCATCCCAGCTCATCATCCCGCCGACGAGATTCTTCACATTGCTGTAGCTTTCAGAAATGAGATAATCACACGCTCTCCCGCTGCGGTTGCCGCTTCTGCACACCATGACAAGCGGTGTATCTTTATCCAATTCATGCACACGTTCTGCGAATTCGCTCAATGGAATATTCGTAATATTAGGGATATGGCCTTCTTCATATTCATCGACTTCTCTAACATCAACAAAGTGTACATCCTTGTTATTTAATAAAAGTTTAGCTTCATCCGGCATTATGTCTTGCCACTGTTTGCTGTTCAAATCGCAGCCACCTCCATATACTTATACCCCTATAGGTATATAAATAATATACTTCGCTATTGAATCGTCGTCAAGCCCTCTCTGTATGTTTATCCCGCGCTGCAATGCAGAGAATTCGCACTTCCTAATCCTTACGACAGCTTCACGATTTCTTAATCCAGAACTTAAACACACCGTTTTCTTCAACTGCATCAACTAATTCATGCTTGCTGGAAGCACACCATGCTGTAATGTCATTCTTCGAGCCTTTATCCGTAGTTTGAACTTCGAGCACTTGACCGGACTCCATAGTCTCGATCGCTTTCTTCGTACGTACAATCGGCATTGGACATGCGATTCCCTTAGCATCTAATACTTGATCTGCATTCATCAGTGATGTTCTCCTTTTCATTCGTATAACGAGTTAGTATTGTGTTATAATCGTACAATTTCTTAGCGAACCGCACAGCGGTTCGGGCCGATCTCCATCTCTCGCTGCTCATCCTCAGTCGGCGTCATTCTGCCCATATTCGTCTTGCGAATCTCTTGATAAGCATGTGGCTGCGGCGGCAAATGATTCGTCACCAAATCGATGAACTCTTCCTCATCCTCAATATTCAGGCCATGGTTCTCGGCAAACAAGGTGCCTAGCTTCTTGGAGACGCTGCCGTCCTCATTGAGCTCCTCCATGATCATGAAATGAGCAGGCATCACGATCAATTCCGAGGACAGCTCTCTGTAGCGTTTGTACAGCGTATCTCTTAGATCGCCTACCCAGTCCTCAGCCAAGCCAGCCAAGTCTGGTCTGCCGATCGAGTCGATGAACAGAATATCACCGGACATCAGGTATTTCTGGTCGACGATAAAGGATGTGGATCCAATCGTATGTCCCGGTGAATATATCGCGTGAATATCAATCGTCGTATGGCCAATCTTCACTGCAACGCCGTCTTCCAGCGCTTTATATTCAAATACAACTTCACCCGCATCTTTTGGCGGCAGCCAGTACATCGCATCTGTAAGTTCAGCAATCTTCCGTCCGCCCGAGATATGATCCGCATGAAGATGGGTGTCGAATACATGCTTGATCACAGCGCCCTTCTCATTTGCAAACTGGATAAATTCATCTGCCATACGGGTCGCATCAATGATCGCTGCTTCTCCATCGGAGATGATCATATAAGATAGACACCCTTTACCGATACGCACAAATTGATACAGCTCGCCGCCGTTCGTCAGGTCGCCAGCCTTAATAGGCACCAGATGCTCGCTCCATGCCCTCATACCGCCCACAAGATAGGACACTTCCATCCCCTGCTCAGCAAGCATGTCCGCTACCATAATCGAAGAGCCCTCTTTCGCGCAAACCACGAGCACTTCTTTATCCTGTGGAAGCTGATCTATAATGCCTTCTACTCCGTCCAACAGTTCGAAATAAGGAATGTTGAGATGACTGATATTCACGCCTTCAATCTTCCAATCGTTGAAATCCGCTTCTTGGCGAACGTCCAAGATGAACAAGTCTGCTTTGTTGATCACCTTCATCGCTACATCATGCGCTGTCATTGGAATTACTGCCATTATCACATACCCCCTATAGTATATATTAGGTTAAAATTTTTTAGTGATTACGACCAAGCGCTCATGCCGCCTTTTACGTTCGTGACATTCTCATATCCCAGCTTCTTCAAGGTCTTACACGCTTTGTTGCTTCTCATCCCGCTCTGACAGATCACGACCACTTCAGCATCCTTCGACAGCTGCGTCGACGCCTTCGAGCCAAGCTCGTTAAGCGGAATGTTCTTGAATCCATTGATATGGCCGGACTTGAATTCTCCCGGTGTACGGACATCCACGAATTGCTTGCTCTTGTCCTTCAGCTCCTGCTTCAGATCAGCAGTCGTGATCTGCTTCACTCCCTTGGTCGGCAGCATGCGATACACGATGAAGCCAACCAATAGTGCAAGGATTAGTATGTTCATGTAGTTCATATCGCTCCTCCTTATACCCTACTACCTTATCTGCTCTGGATTCTTATCCCCTTCAATTATAATATACCCCATAGGGTATATAGTCAACACTAAAATAAGCAAAATTAAAATGAAAGACCGATCTTCATCCAGAAGATCGGTCTTATTCACTCGCATAAATGCTATTATTTCTTATCGTCGATCATACATGCGCCATCCGTGCATACGCCGCCGTCTCCAGAGGCTGTATTCATAACCGTGATCGGATTCGCTTCATGCCATGCCTTCTCAAGCACTTCCAAGAACATATGCGCCGGCTGTGCTCCAGATACGGCATACTTGCGGTCAATGACGAAGAACGGTACACCTTGAACACCTATGTTGCTTGCTTCGCGCTCATCCGCGCGTACCTCTTGAGTATAAGCATCACTTGCCAATACGGCAGCAGCCGCTTCAGGATCAAGCCCTGCTTCTTGCGCAATGGCCACCAGTGTAGAGTGATCGCCCAGATGCTTCGAATCCGTAAAGTAAGCCTTAAATAAGGCTTCAACCGTCTCCTTACCCTTGCCGTTAGCCATACCATAGTACATAAGACGATGAGCGTCGAATGTGTTCGTCAAGATCAACTCATCCAGGTGATACTCCAGGCCTTCACCTGCTGCAGACTGTGTAACTTGTCTGCCGTTCGCCTTCGCCTGCTCCAGACTCATGCCATACTTAGCTGCGAGCATGGCGTGCACATCTTGATCCGTATCCTTAGGCGCATTCGGATCCAATTCAAAGCTGCGATAGACCACATTAATCTGATCCTTGTGAGCGAACTGCTGCAATGCCGTTTCTAAGCGGCGCTTACCTATATAGCAAAATGGACAAGCATAATCTGACCATACTTCTATATTCATGTCTAAACCTCCATATCGGAAATTAAGTAATAAGCTTATTATATTTCATTAACTGATACTACACAAGTAACAGTTAAAATTCGACTGAATCTTCCGTTCTCATCAGGTCCGCTATGCTGAATTGCCGCAAATATTCAATCGTTTGCCGCTCGGCTTCAAGCATTATTTTATCTAACATCAGATCGAGCTGTTTGCCCGCTTCACCGCAATCCATTTCCACTGCAGATTCTGCGCAGTCATTCTTCATCGCCAGATACACGTCCGCCAACATAATCTGATCAGGTGCTATCTTCAAAGTATACCCGCCGTCCCGGCCTTCCTTCGCATCGACGATCCCCGCATTCGCCAGCTGAGCCAACACCCTGCGCAAAAAGGCGGCATGTGATTTCACTTGCTCTGCTATTGCCGCGCTTGAACATTTACATTCACTTTGCGTTAACCACACGAGCGCATGCACCGCGATTGCAAATCTCGGCGGACCGATGCACAGCGCTTTACTCTTCGTATTCAAAGCCCTGCCTCCTTATAGTTCCTTCATTATGACCGTATTATAGCATGAAGCCTATTGAGAGACGCGTTCCTGTACGCTGCACCGACCCATTTTCGAATAATTATCGACTTTCTCCTCTATTTCTTGCTTTACATCCGAATTTACTTTTATATAGACAGTGGGCATCGCTTATAATGGATTGGTATTGCCAAGATATGCGGGATTTACAAGTTGGACATTAATTTGCTTGTTCATGGCAAATACTATGCCTGTTGCACCATTCAAGCCATGTCCTCACAACATTAGACTGTAACATTACATACAGAATGAGGTTGATTCATGAATAACATTGTTAAATCGCTTCTTAATCGAATGGTCATCGTCGGCACGCTGTTAGCTATTCAATTGGTTGTACTTTTAGTGATTATTTGGAAATTCAGCAGTTATTTCGTTTACTTCTACTTTGCGTTTGTGGTGATCAGCTTAATGGTCGTATTGTGGATCGTTAATAACAAGTCCAATCCTGCTTATAAGCTGGCTTGGATTATCCCTATCTTACTCTTTCCTGTGTTTGGCGGACTATTCTATCTGATGTTCGGCAATAAGAAGATCAGCAAACGCATGGCGCGCAGGATGAGCAGTATATACCATAAAACCATGCATGTTATACAGCAGGATCAAGAAGTAATGGATGAGATCATCGCGTTGGATAAGAGCGTTGCGAAACAAGCGACTTACATTCATTCCGCATCGTCTTATCCGATCTATAAGAATACGACCTCCGAGTTTCTTTCGTCTGGTGAAATCAAGTTCGAGCGCTTGAAAGAGGAGCTTCTGAAGGCAGAGCACTATATCTTTCTAGAGTACTTCATTATTCAGGAAGGCTTGATGTGGAACAGTATTCTTGACATCTTGATTGAGAAAGTGAAACAAGGTGTCGACGTTCGCATCATTTACGACGATGTAGGATGTCTAAAGACGTTGCCCTATAATTATGACAAGCAGCTTGAGAAATACGGGATCAAGTGCAAGGTGTTCAATCCGTTTATCCCGGTTCTGACTACGAGACTCAACAATCGCGATCACCGCAAGATCATCGTCATTGACGGCCACACGGCCTTTACTGGCGGGATTAATCTGGCGGATGAATACATCAATGCGTATGTCCGCTTCGGGCATTGGAAAGATACAGCGATTATGCTAAAGGGTGAGGCGGTATGGAACTTCACCGTGATGTTTTTAACAATGTGGGATTTCCTGAACGATACCGATGAGGATTACGAGGAATACAGACCCCATCATTATCATACGTCTAGCTTCTCCAGCGACGGATACGTAATGCCATATGGGGATAGTCCTCTAGACGATGAAGTCGTCGGCGAGAATGTGTACATCAACATGATCAACCGGGCTAAAGACTACATCTACATTAATACCCCATACCTCATCGTGGATAACGAAACGGTAACGGCGCTGTGCTTAGCAGCCAAGAGCGGTATTGATGTTCGCATCGTAACACCGCATATTCCGGATAAATGGTATGTACACATGGTAACGCGCGCTTATTATCCGACACTGATCGAGAATGGCGTTACGATATACGAATACACGCCAGGCTTTATCCATGCGAAGAGCTTCGTTGTTGACGATGAGCTTGCCATCATCGGTACGATTAATCTGGATTATCGCAGTCTATATCTGCACTTCGAATGTGCGACATGGCTGTACCGATCGAGCACCGTGTTAGCGATGAAGGAGGACTTCCTTGCAACACTGGATAATTGTCAGCAGATTACATTGGAAGCCTGCAAAGAGGTCAAGTGGCATACCCGTTTTGCACGCTCTATCATGCGCGTATTTGCTCCGCTGATGTAAGTGACCGAGCAGCCTATCCCCGTATGGGTAGGCTGCTTCTTTATTACCCCGATATTATTAAATTCACAATACTGATCTACTATTTCATGGTGAATCACCCACCAAGGTGTTACTATAAAAAATATGGAAAAGGAGGCTTACTAGATGAACTTTATTGATCGCAAGATTAATGACTTGCAGCAATATGTGCCTGATCTGACTGAACCGACCGACCTCGACACCTTCTGGTCCGCTGTTCTGCAAGAGACGCGCACCATTCCATTGGAAGGCACCAGGGAGCAAGTGGATACCCCTTTGCTTGGCGTGAAAGCCTACAGCGTCACCTATCAAGGCAATGACGGGACGCCTATTCATGGTGATTATCTCGTTCCGGCATGGCATAACCAACAATCTTATCCATGCGTTGTCCTGTATCATGGCTACACAGGCAGCAAAGGACTGCCGGAGCATCATGCTGCATATCTCCTAGCGGGCTTCGCCGTATTCTCCATCGATATTCGCGGACAAGCCGGTGACACCGGCGACCTTACCCCGCTGCATGGAGGAATGACGAGAGGCTGGATCACGAAGGGAATTCGTAATCCGTACGAATGTTATTACAAAGTGATCATTACCGATGCCATTCGCGCCATCGATTGGGTGCGCGAGCAGCCAGAGGTTGATTCCTCACGGATTGGCGTTATTGGCGGAAGTCAAGGCGGCGGACTGGCGCTGGCTGTAAGTGCAATCGGTTGCCGACATGCCTTTGCGGTAGCGGATGTGCCGAATATGTGCCATATGGACTGGGCTATATTTAATACGACAGGCTCTATTACAGAAGCAGCGGATTATGTAGCAAGATATCCAGACCAGCTGAATCAGGTGCTGCATACCTTAAGTTATTTCGACAATATGAATCTAGCGAGCCGCATATCCATACCTGTTCTGGTAAGCGTCGGATTCAAGGATACGGTCTGCGCGCCTGAAGCCGTATTCGCTGCCTACAATCGGATCAATTCAGACAAGCGTATCGAGATATATCCGTTTAATGGCCATTACACTGGTGACAAGCATATTCGCAAGACGCTTCATTTCTTGCAGGAGCAAGCGGGACTATAAAGGATTATATACATAGCAAATAGCCTGCTCTCTTCAATCATGAACAGAGCAGGCTATTTCTCTTCATGTCGCCGCCCGCTCAAGCAGGCTTAGCATGTAACTGTCTGTGCGTTCTTTCATCAGCTCGTTGGTTAACCCTTCAAACCCTAGCGCTGTCCATCCAGGGTAAACCTCCGGCGGCCCGAACTGCACGTCCATCAAAGATTTGATATCCCAGTAAGGATCATAGCTGAACTCCGATCCAGCCAATCGTTCATATGCCGACAGGAATGCGTCTGCCGTTTCTACGCCATACAGCATGGCGATATTCCATCTGCAGTGGCCGATATCGATACCGGCGGGTCCTTGGCACGAATTGACCCAATCGACAATGCCGCTGACTTGGCCATCGGCCCACAGCACATTGGTCGGGTGATAGTCTCTATGTATGAAGCATTGCTTTGCAGACGGATGCGGTCCCTTGGCAATGTCGATAACTTTGCCCCACTGTTCTGGATAATCGGACCATGCCGGGAATTCAAATGAAGCCAGATCCATATAGCTTCGATATTTCCATGGAAATCCATCAGCACTTGCCTTATGAATCTGTACAAGGGATCGCGCTAAGCCATTCAGCCATGTCTCCATATCAGGCGGAGTAAGCACAACTGATCCATTCAGCTTGGTCATGAGCACAGCGGGCATTCCGCACTTGCTTCCGTCCTCATCGAACGCAATGATTTGCGGGGTCTCAGCATCCACAAGTGACGCTAAACGCAGACTTTCGGCTTCATGCCAAGCCAGATCCGGCTCATTCCGCACCCATTCCGCATTATCAAACAATCGCAAGACAACTTCCCTATCCGCGTGCTTCATTCGCAGCGAAATGCTGCACACAATAGACGATATACCGCCTTGCATGCGATGAATCGACTGAATCGTGGCTTCAGGATCAACGGATTCGATAACCCATTCCAGTACACGGTCTGGCAGTATTGACATGGTACACACTCACTCCCCATTTTCCAATCGGATGATTATCCCTACGTTATAATAGATCTGCGACAATATCTTACGATTAATAGAGTATGCTGTACTATTTCCCCGGAAATGAGAGAAGAATGATAGTTAAAGGACATCTTATCGTATCTCTTCTATAGAATACAATAAAATGTCCTTCTTCGATAAATGAATACTATTTATTATTTTTCAGAAGCTTTCGGTAGAGTACGATTCCAATTAAAATGACGATAGCAATGCATACTGCGGTAATGGTGAGCGTGGTCCAATCATAGGCACTCGATTGATTAGGAGTCTGGCTGGTACCAGTACCAGCAGCGGTTTCAGACGGTACATTCCCGCTCTTGATCAAGTTCTCTTTATCTTGAAGGAACTCCATCTGTTTAGAAGCGTTAGCCGTACTGACAGTTGGAGAGCAGAGTGGATTCTCCCAATCGTCGTCATTACGGTTTAAAAAGAACAGGTACTCTTCTCCGACCTGACTTGTTCCCCAAGTCGCATCCTCATACATCACGACTTCACGCTCATCAATTCCTTTGAAGCTCTTGGATACATTCAGCGTAAACTTATTGTTGTGATTCCCTTGCTTCATATCCTCAACAGTCGCAATCACAACAGCGCTATACTTCTCATACGCCTCTTCAATTGGTATCGGCCCCACACAGGATAGAGCGGATGTATAGGCAGCAGGCATCAGGAACAGGAAGATTAGAAATAGACCCATTATCTTTTTCATATACGCACCCTCCTTTATGTTCTAGAACGAACGATCGGAGGTTAAGGTTGCGGTTGCGACCGTAAATTAGGATGGACCAACCACTCTCGCTGTCATCATCGACTTGACGACTCGTTTATCGTTGCAGTACACCTCAACTTCGTCCTTGAAGGATCGGCGGCTGGATTCAATGATTGTCGGGGAAAACACCGCTTACAGCTCCTTGCCAGCATGCATGCGAAGCTGGCGCGCCGCGTTAACGCGGTTTTTCCCCGTTACAGCGCGGAAACTCCGCCATCCATGCACCCCTAACGGGGAAATACCCGCTTACAGCTCCTTGCCAGCCAGCATGCAGGGCGGCGGTGCATTACCGGGGAATCCCCGCCTTCGCCCCCTTGCTAGCATGCAAGCCAACGCCGCCGCGGTTACGCGGGTTCCCCTCGCTTTCGCTCCCTGCCCACATGCAAGCCTGCGGCGCAGCGCAATCACCACTCTCGCCCGCAGCGGCGGTGCTGCAAGCATCCCAACCACCCGCTGCAGACCGCTAACAGTTAATTCCACTGTGAGAAACATGCGGTGAATGTCTATAATAAGAAGCATGAACATATAAGGAGACAACCATCATGAAAAAGAAAAGGCTGTATATCTTGAGCGGTATCTTGCTCGTATGTATCGCGGTCGTTTGGTTCTTAGTTACGAATCTAACTTCAACGAATACCGATTATGTCGTGGATTATATCAATAAGAATCCCGATAAAGTCTCGCTCAGCATCAAGTACAACGATGATACGCTGGTAGACTATAACGCTGATCGAATCATGCCACTCGCCAGCGCTGCTCATGTTCTCGTAGCCATTGAATATGCTGAGCAGGCATCAGAAGGAATTATCTCATCCGATGAATACGTGAAAATATCGGATCTCAACCGCTACTACATTCCTAAGTTCGATGGCGGCGCCCAAGAAGCTTGGATCAAAAGCATGCGTTCCAACAACTTGGTTAAGGACGAAGCTATTTCTCTGGAAGAAGTGGCTAAGGGCATGATCCTGTACGGCTCCAATACAAACATGGAATATTTGGTGGATCGCCTCGGTCTGGATAAGATCAATGAGAATATCACCAAGCTGGGACTGACGAACTTTAGCCCGCTGTACTATTTCAACTCCAGCGTACTTATTCCTTACGAGCTTGCCGGCAGCAATGCTGATCTAACGGATAAGGCACAACTGGACGCCGTTACAGAACAGATACGCAGCATGACAAACGAAGAGTTCGCTGCATTATCCGAAACCGTGCATCAGCATCTTAAAAATGACAACAGCGGTTCCTATCTCGAAGCCAGCAAATTGGAGGATTGGTACAACACGGATCTGGACCGAATCAATTCAGACCGAATGGGTGGGGGCACTACAGCGGAATATGTGATCATTCTGGAGAAGCTCAATGGCAGCGATTATTTCTCCGCTGAAGCTAAGAAGCATCTCGAGGCTATCTTGGAGATCGCCATGCAGAATCCAACGAATCAAGAAACATTTACCCATATGGGAAATATCGGAGGGTACACGCAGTATATACTGAACAACGCTCTCTACGCTGAGGATAAGAACGGCAATCGGATAGAGATCGCCATGTTCATGAACGATGTAAAGCCAACTGACTACAATAAGATCATTCAGCGTCTGAACTCATTTTTCAATGAGGTTATGGTCAAACCCGAATTCCGCGAAGAACTGACAAACACATTAAAATAGTACTCATGCAATAGAACAGCCGCTATCGCTTCAGGCTATCGAATTCCGATAACTTGATGTGACAGCGGCTGTATTTATCATTTACTCTGCTCCAGAAATGCTGCGAATTGCGCCAGATCCTGAAAGCGATGTATGTTCACCCCGTGCTCGCGGAGATAAATCTCGAGAAGGGAATCCAGTTCCTTCACTGCCTCATTCAGCGGCGCTAGCTGCTGCGGATCGAGGAGCGCGACCAGATCAGGCAGCCCTGCTCTACGATAAACAGCTTGATAAGCTAAGCTCGGATCCAGTTCACTTGACCAATAACCATTTTCCGCAAAATATAAGAAGCGAGCGATCTCTTCCTGAGCGATGATCGATCCATGGTAGGCTGTGCTATGATCGTTTGCCTCGCAGGCAGTCAGCACCTTATCGAGCATCCCTTTGAACTCTTCATAGATTCCGTTCATTCTGTCGGGATAAGAAGGCTCCGTCGTATACGTTTCTTTCTGCTGCAGCAGCAATGCAAGCGTATTCTGCGTCAACTGCTCACACGCATCCCGTATTTCAATACTCGACTGTGAGCTCATAATGGTATCCATAAGCCCTTCCAGATGAGCCGGTTGTAAGGGAAAGCTCAAGATTTGCGCCGAGTTCTTCCCCCATCCTTTTGTAAAATAAGTTCCATTTAGCAAGGCAAGACTGTTGAGAACATTCGTCATCGCTCCGTGCGCTTCTATGCGGCAGAGCGTCAGGTTGTCCTTGGGGTTCATGCGGTTTAATTTATATAGATGAACATAGGCATCACGCAGCCGTTCCTCAGCCTTCTCCACCAGCTTCAAGCCTTGTTGAGGTATCTTCCCAATCGTCGTGCGCAGCTTGTTGAATCGCTCGAGGTCTGAATCAGAACGCACGTATAAAATGACACAATCCGCAATGATCGACGTCATCGGCTCTTGGAATAACGCCATCCTCTCCGCCCGCTCCCAGCTGATCGGCCAGAAGTCAAAGCTGATGTCTTCTAACACAAACTGAATGCTAGCTTCATAACCACGAGATGTCGCTGGAATGAAGAAGAAGTCTAGATCTGATCGCTTCGTCGCCGTACCATGAACATACGATCCATAATACGCGACAAGCGCGACATCCTCCGAATAATGGGACTTGATATGATTCACAAGCGTATCTGCGACTTCCATTACATTTAGCATGTTAAAACCCTCCTTCGCCTGTCTATTGTCATCATAGCAAAGTCAGCGCCATTGTAATGGTAAACTTCAGATATACTTGTACTTTACAAGACCCCGCTCCCTTTCATATACTACATTTTCCATGTGAACCAACTGCCATGTCCTTCCGTTTCCGCAATCGTATGCTGAACTTCAACCCCGTCTATGTAGTAATCCAGGTGGAGATTGGCATCCCACATATTATTGTAAAGATGAAACACGTCTCTCTCTGCACCCAATCTCTGAATCGTCTGCATCAATTCGAGCTTCGCGTCATGCGGGATCTGATTCGCGACATGGGTATGGAATACGCATAATGTATGTTCCTCGGGGATTCTCGATGCAATTGCCGGGAGCAACTTCACGCCATCGCCTTCTATTAGCTCCAAGTTCCCTTTCTTGATATAGCGGCTAGCCAGCTCCAGATTCGCATTCCGTTCCTGATGTTCAGGCCATATCAGCGCCCTCAGCCATAGATAATCGTCCGGGTTATTCAAGTCATTCACGTGCAGATCTAGGCCGATTCTGCTGGTCACAGGCGGACTTTTCTTTAGAAGATGCGGTGTTCGCTCACCTTGAATAATGGATTGCATATGCAGCTCCGACTGCTCATTTCCATACACTTCATCTGAATGGTAGGAGTAACTGTATTGATCCCACATCAGCTGAAGACCAGCGCTAGTTCCGATCTCAATTAATGCGAGCGGCTTATGCGTGATGTTGTAGATCGTGCAGAAGCTAGGGTATAAGTAGGCGCATCGTCTAACTTCGTTCGTCTGTACAAGCCTTGATTGCAGAATGGATATCAACTCATGGCTATACTGTGTACAGAAGTCTTTGAAATGTGGGAACACAGAACGACATTCTCTTGGATTAGATACGACGCTTCCATAGTACTCCCGCAGCTCATGCTTATAGCCTTTTAACAAGAGATAGTGAACCGCCCCCAGCAATAGATTCGGAACAGGTTGGCCAACACGGGCATGAGCCGCAAGCTGCAGCAGCTGTTCGTCATAAGCAATATAATTCGACAAATGCTCATACAACTCGCTCGAACCCCTGCACTCCTTATTCGCGAAATTCTTGAATCGTTCAGATATCCGATTTATAGTCAAGTTGTAACCCCCCCATATTCCACATAAAGTAAGTTTACCAAATGCATGGATCGGCCACATGTTGAACTTTCTATCTGATTGATATGGATTCCTTATCACTGGGAAGCGCAGGGCACAGTTCAATACTCAACTTCTTTTTTAAGGTTGGAAATGTTCATAGCTAATTTTTTGTGCTTGAGCTGTGTGACAATCATGATGCTTATGACTACGAGCAAGAACCACGAACTGATTTTACTTATGTGTACAAGTCTCCAAGCATTACTTTGATCTGGATATTGCCACGCGCCGAAGAAAGTAGCGATATTTTCAGCTATCCATATAAAAAAGCCGATCAAGAAAAATGAGACAGTCAGTGGCATTTTATAAGTCGATTGACGTACTGTAAATTGTACAAAAGTGCGAGAGAACACAATAAATAATAGGAATGTCAGAAACCAACGAAAATCATTAATAAAGTGATGGGTAAAAAAGTTTAAATAGATGGCCACCCCAAGTGGTATGCTGAAGATCGATTTGGGCCAGTTATGCATCTTTAAGTCGAATCGGCGCCACGCCTGACAAATATAGCTAGCAACACTTGCATACATAAACCCGCTATATAAAGGGACACCAAAAACTTTAGTCAAAGCTTCCTCCGGATATGCCCATGAACCGAAATGCACCTTATATATTTCAAGCAGCAGTCCAATAAGGTGGAACACACAAATCACCTTGAGTTCGTCCGCTGTTTCTAATTTCGTTTTATACATCACATATTGGGTTAAGAGGCAGATTATTAAGATCAAATCGTATCGATATAATCCAGGTATTGAAATCATCTCGGATAAGGCAAGTGTTGCGAATATGACTACTGGAAAAATACAAGATAAGGCCTGATGATACACGAAATATAAAAAGTTTTGTAAGTATCGTATCTCGTTTCTCTTCTTCTCTGTCACTGATTCTATGAGAGAACACCTCCTCAGTTAAGGGTATAATAACTCACAGAAGATTGTTGGTCAATAATATTTTATTATTTATCATTATTTTATTATTGATATTCGATAATTAATGCAGGAAAATATATCGTTCCACTTCTCGATATTGATGGGCTGCCGCACAATCCACTTCGATTATGCTGGCATAAGTCTAAGTAACCTTATATTCGAGGAGTGGATCAAGATCGCAACCTTTAGAGCTACTTTAACTGGGCGCCAAGAGGTACCGCCTGTAAGAACAATCTCGACCGGAAACGCTGTGTTCCAAACGAACAGCAACCGCATAAGCTTCCGGCTTGTCGTTCGAGACATCACTCGTATGACGGTAGCGCATATTCATTTGGGAAGAAGAGGTCAGAACGGTCCTGTAGTCGTCTTTTTATTTGGACCTACCAAGTTTGGTATTTCTACGCGCAGAGGGGTTATTCGCGGTGTGATTACGAATCAGGATCTAGTGGGGCCGCTGCAAGGAATGACGATTCGTGACTTAGTTCGTGAGATGAATAACGGTAATGCCTATGTAAACGCCCATACGATTCAGCATCCTAACGGTGAGATTCGCGGCCAGATTATGAGGTAGATCCGATACCTGTGTTAACGAATTCGATGATAGAAGCAAATAGGCAGCTGTTTAAGATCTCCTCTTAAACAGCTGCCTTAATTTCGATATTGCGCAATATGGTAATCTGGATCACTCTCGCATTCTCCATTTGATGCATAATGTACAGTTCATTTACTCTAGGTCACTAGATGCAGGATGGTAACTGCATATGATGCAGCTAATTAACGCAGACAGACCAACTTCATCATATCACTTCGAAAATAACTGCAGCTTGTGCAGTTATTTGTCCCTTATTAGTGCTTTGCGAGCAAAATAACTGCATGAAATACATATACCTGCGCCCGTGATTCACGATTGTATGATTTCATTTCTGCGCATGGGGACAATATGGGCATTTATTCGTATCAGGGAGCTCCTTATACAGACAGCAGGTGACTCGCTTATAAGCTTGCATAGAATCCATCGGAGCTTGTCCATTCAAGCAGCGCTTGAACGGGGAGCGAGCGAGGTTCGGCTTCCAGAGCTCGTCCTGCAACAGGAGTCCCATGTCCTCTTCGGCCTGCTCTCGACTGGATTGTTCCCCCATCAACTGCGTGTACATCCACAGTACATATCCCCATACATTTTCCCATAGAATCAGTCTGGAAATGCCGCCAGAGCGATTCATGCTGTTCACCACCGGATGTCCGTAACGATCCAGCAGCTGGCGCAGAGCCTCTGAACGTTCGATCTCACGATCTTCAACGAAAGCGTCTCTTGGTACTGTAAATGACATCGCTGTTCCCTCGGCAACCATTCCGATATCTGCAAGTTCTCCGACGAAACGAATGTTCTGTGTGCTGTACAGTCCAAGCAATCCTGCAAGCATGAAGCCGTATCGCCGAGTCCAGATCGAAGCCGCTACGGCATTCGTCGGCGCCTGCATCGCTTGCTTCACCATCGTCAGCAGATGTGAGCTTCCTTCCTCTGTCAAAGCCTGTTGAACTGTCATCACCACGGATTCGCTCCCGAAATGATCAGGGTCTACCGCTCGTATATGAAATCGCTGAATTACTGCGACCTGTTCGTCCGTCAACCTAAGCACTGGAGTTCGCTCTCATTTCAGGGATGATGCAGCGGCCTCGGCCATAAGGAATGCAGTGAGGTGTGCCGAAGATAGGATCGCTTGCAACCTGACACTCCATGCCGAACACCGCTTTGACCATCCCACAGGTGATCACATCCTCCGGCTTCCCTTGGGCGAAGACGGCGCCGTCTTTGACAGCGACTATATTATGCGCATATCTGGCCGCAAGATTAAGATCATGCAGCACCATAACGATCGTCCGCTGCTTCGATTCGTTCAGCTCATACAAGAGATCGAGCACTTCGATCTGATGGGTCATATCCAGATAAGTCGTCGGCTCATCAAGGAGGATGATGTCCGTATTCTGCGCAAGCGTCATCGCGATCCAAGCGCGCTGGCGTTGGCCGCCTGACAGCGAGTCAACTGTGCGATCCTGCAGATCAAGCATATTGGTCGACTTCATCGCTAGTTCCACATGCTGAGCATCCTCACTAGACCAGCGCTTCAGCCAGGATTGATGCGGATATCGTCCCTGCTTCACCAGATCCAGCACGGTAATGCCTTCCGGCGATATTGGCGACTGGGGAAGAATCCCCATCTTCTTGGCCGTTTCTCTGGCCGACATGCGATGAACATCCTTGCCGTCCAGCAGCACTGCGCCAGCTTCCGGCTTCAAGAGACGCGCAAGCGTGCGCAGCAGCGTCGACTTGCCGCAGCCATTGCTGCCAACCAACACTGTGATTTCACCTTGCGGAATCGTTATTTCGAGATCTTGAAAGATCCATTTATCGGCATAGCGGACCGAGATCTGATCCGCTGTAAGCTCATGTTTCATGCAGCAATCCTCTCCTTATAACCATCATCCGTAATGATAGCCATTCTCACTTAGATCATCATAGCATAAATCACTGTTTGTGAGAATCATTTTCATTCAAGTCGGAAACAAACTTGTATATGACATAATGCGAAACTAAATTCACAACATTTCCTTGCATTAGAAATATATATGTGTGACATTTTGATAGGAATAACGTTACTTATATGAGCGGAAAGGGGATAAACATGAGATCAGATGAGCTGGAACATATCTATGAACTCTATTATCGAGACGTTTATCTGTATGCCCTATCCTTCTGTATGGATGTTCATATCGCAGAAAGCTTGACTAGCGACACCTTCTATAAGGCGCTGATGAGCGTCGAGACTGCTCCTTCCCATATGAAACAATGGCTGTTCCGCGTATGTAAACATAACTATATCGATCTTATTCGCAAATCCTGCCGTCACCCTTCTGTCGAGCTTAATGAACACCATTTCGTGGATGATGGTCATGTTCTGGATTCTTATCTGCGCGGTCAACAGCGCAAAACGATCTATAAAGCTATCATTCAACTGGCGAATCCGTATCGTGAGTGTATACTGCTGCACTATTTCTTCGATTATTCGTTACAGGATATCGCTGAACAGATGGGGGTATCCGCCGGCGCAGTTCGCACGACGCTGTATCGCGCCCGCAAGAAACTGAAAGATCTGCTGAAGGAGGAACTACTATGAATTTCAAAGAAAGCTTTGCTAGATATAGAGCAGGCACAGCTAGCGAGGAAGAAATCGCTTATATTGAAGCGGAGCTGGAGAAGAATGAACTCATCAACGAATATATGTCTGAGCAGCTGATTCCTCAGTTCGAGCGGGACGCTCAGGTTGTTTCTGAATCATTACCTGATACGACTAGGCTAAAACGTGCGGTTAACCGTAAGTTTGTTAAGATTACCTCGCTGGCTGTCATCCTTGTCGTCCTGTCTGGATTAGCTGTGCAATATATCGCGTTGCAGCTGTATGACCGCATGTTCTATAACCCTAATGAAGGCTACGAGAATCAATACGGTTCTCAGCAATTCTTCGTAGACGTCAGTACATTAACTGAGCTCCATTTTCCGGGATACAGTACCAATCTAGCAGTAGCAGAAAGTCTTGGCATGGGGAAATATGATATCCGTATCAATCAAGATAATTACGCCAATCGTTCCTCATATGTGTATACCGATAAGCTCGTTCGCGGAGAGATACCGAATGTAGTTGCTAATTTCTATCGGAAGCCGTACACAAACGCCTTCTATGACGCAGGGGAAATGGAGATTACTTTTGATGACGGGACCGGCCGCAAGTATGAATATCAGAAGCCGGATCACTATCAGGATGAAGTAAATGAGTTGGTTAAACTGCCACAGTCCAGCTATGTGTCCGCTTATGTTTCTTATAAGAAGGACCTATCGATGGATGAACTTGCGGCATTAATACGCAGATACGAGAACATCTATATTCCATGGGTTGTCGTACGTACAGGCGAACGGGGACATTCATCGATGATGACTGGGTTCGATCCCACAGGCAGCGGTATTATAATAGAGCAGGATATGATTCCAGCTGATGAATATCCTTGCTTCGAGCTCTCCTATTGTTCTAAAGACGGCGGAATCGAATATAGCGGCGAGCACATGTCCGCGCATTTCAAGTCGTTGCTGAAGCATCTCTCAAGTCGAGATGACTTCTTGATTGCAATGGGACAATACGGAAACACTCCCGGTGAGATGTACAGGCAAAAGCTGGATTATGTGGAGGAGCATGGGGTAAATGCTTACGGCTTGCTGATCGCAGGCAACGTGTCAGACATCCTCAGCTTTCTGCAGCATGAACAGGTGAACAGTCTCATAGTGGACGATGTGAGAGTGTCTAAATTGTCTCGATAAATGGCATTGGATTGAGAGAAGCTCAAGAACTATGACCTGAAATTCGCTCGGATTAGCGATGAGACTTCTATGTTGTATTTCATACAACAATATGAACGGTTAGCGGTGTAGCTCAGCAGAATTGTTGTACAGAGTACAACAATATCTAGAAAAACACGTGAGACGTGTCTTATCACGACTAAATTGTTGTATGAAATACAACATTTCAGTCGTTCCTGAGGAATGTTGGTGAAAATGTTGCACTTTATACAACATTCCCAGCCAACTCCTCGCCCCCTCACTCTACTACCCCTTTATCTCTGGGTTCTCTGATAGAATAGCCTCCGCCACCTCCCACAATCTAGGCATAAACTGTATAACCTCATTTGCTCGGTGGGTTAACGCATCAATTGTGGGAATTCCAAGATCGGCGATCAGGTCCTCAAATACCGGCGCGAGTGAATGCAGCGTCTCAGGCGGCGCGTCGGCGGACAGAATCTTATGGCAGCGCGCATAGGTTGCGGCGATCCAGAATACCGCCTCGCGATGGCATCCGTCGCGGATGAGTGCGCGGCTGCCGTCAATCGCGATCGGACGAGCCGCCGGCGTGATGTCGCTGCTGAAGAAGAACGGCGTCTTAGCCGCCGCTGCAGCGGCATCAAACGTTCGGGCGAGCCCGTCGAGATGATGCTCGACTCGCTGCGGCGACAGATGCGCACAGCCTAACAGCTCCAGCAACTCTGGGTAGAAGTCCGCGCGGCCATACGCCATCAGCACATCACGCGCGGCAAGATAGCGAAGCCGCACAGTGGGGTTCCGCAGCGCGGCTACGAGCAGGATGTGCGTGGTCACGCCTGTCGGGAACAGCCACGATGTGACCAGATCGTGCAGCGGCGTTGAAGCATCTATCGCCTGCAGCCCGCTCACGATCTTCTCCCGCACATTCTCGCAGCGGCGACGAACCCATACCCTCTCCGCATAATGACGTGACACGAGCGCTTGCAACTTGTGGAGCTCCCCGCTTGGATCCGCAATGATCGTGTCCACGCGAAAGCTGCCTGCTAGATGATAAGATCGCAGAACCTCTTCGTAGGAAGCGATCTGGTTCCAGGATAGATACGTCACTTCGATCAATGCGCCGCGATAGATGAACTTCCCCAGCTTTAACGGAGGCTCAGCCTCTGTCGTTACGATCACGACGTCGATATCACTCGCTGCCGGCAGCTCCGTATCATCTGGCAGACCAACGGTGGAGCCGCTGTAATATGCCCCTAGAAACCAGGGTTCCCGACTGGCATGCTGCGCGACCCATTCCAGTGCTGCATTTCTCGCACAACCCATTTTCACGCGTATCTCCCCCTCGCGTCCCATCCTATCCATATGAATTCGAATGATCTCGTATGTCTGGTTGGACTAACTGCCGCCTATACTCTAACACACTGTGTATGGAAATAAAATCCTTCGCACATATACCCTCTGTTTATCCTCGCGCCTGCCCATTGAGGCACTAGTTCGCAACTGGAGCTTCCGTTTTTCGTTCAGTGCGTTTGCGAGTTTAAGAGTGTTAGGAGTGAGCTTACCGACAAGTCGCTAGATGCTCTGCGCTTACGATAGCTTTGCCGAGCCGATTGGGCCTTGTAGACCTATTCTAGCTTCCTCGGGCGATGTAAGTTTCAAGTTTACTACGTTTATTTATTCTAAATAGGAGAATTGTGATCTGAGCTTTACTCGGACTAGCGATGAGACGTTCTATGTTGCAATTTCATACAACAATATGAACGAATAGCGACATAGCTCAGCAGAATTGTTGTACAGAATACAACAATATCTGATTAAAAACGTGAGATGTGTCTTATCAAGACTAAATTGTTGTATGGAGTACAACAACTTATCGATTCCTGATGTGTAATAGTGAATTTGTTGTACTTCCTCTTAGGCCCCCTAATTAAACTGGAGTCTTCCTATACAGTGTTTTAAACTGTAGATAAGGGAGATGATTCGGTATG
>NZ_JBYTDY010000034.1:0-10340 GCF_058791835.1 Paenibacillus sp. EB106-04-04-XG159
GCTGTTGATCTCGAATCGACAGCGGGCTTTTTCTATGTGGCAGGTTAATGATGCGCAGGCTTTCATGAGGTCGAATCCACATAGGTGGATACCTGTATGTGCAATGCCTGCCCCTCACGGGCTAGATGCATTTTGTGCATCTAATTGCACGGATGACTGCCCTAAAACACAAACTAACTGCATTTTGTACATTCAGTTCAGCTAGAATCGGACAATGAGCCTTAAAGTAGCAGAAATAGATGTACATTATGCAGTTAGCACTCGGTCAACATATAGCAACTACATATTAGCTGCACGAAATGCAGTTAATTCAACAACAAGAACTCGGCATAAGAAGAAGGCTTGGTCAAACACGATAAAGGAGCTCCACGAGAACAGGACAGCATCGACCACAAAAAGCCCGCTATTGATCTCAACTCAACAGCGGGCTTTTTGCTGCAGCACAAACCGTATTGATAAGCCTGTTGGTGAGCATGATAAGCTTGATTATGGTTCGCACCATGTTAATAGATGCTTAATTTACCAATCATTCTGAAAAAAAACAACCCATATCTACATGTAACCGTTTACGACTGCCAGTGGGCGCCGCTCGTCCTTGACACCCCTATTGGGCTCTGCTAATATTGGCATAATATATAAACGACTATAGACATTAGACTAGCTTTGTACATCTTGGAAAGACATGTGCAAGCACAACAGCTAAGGGAGGAACACTCTGGTGTGGGAAAGTAAATTTGCTAAAGAAGGATTAACTTTTGACGATGTTCTGTTGGTACCTCGTAAATCGAGCGTACTCCCGATGGAAACCGATGTTTCCACGCGACTGAGCGACAAGGTCAAGTTGAACGTTCCATTTATCAGTGCGGGTATGGATACTGTAACAGAAGCGCCGCTTGCGATTGCGATCGCTCGTGAAGGCGGTGTCGGTATCATTCATAAGAACATGTCTGTAGAACAGCAGGCTGAGGAAGTTGACCGCGTTAAGCGCTCGGAGAGCGGAGTTATTACGAATCCATTCTCTTTATCACAAACGCATACGGTAGCTGAAGCTGATAAATTGATGGGCAAATTCCGCATTTCCGGTGTCCCGATTGTGGACGAGCATAACAAGCTTATCGGTATCTTGACTAACCGTGACCTTCGATTCGTACATGACTTCAGCATTCAGATTCAAGAAGTGATGACGAAGGAGAACCTCGTTACTGCACCGGTAGGTACGACGCTTCAACAAGCTGAAGTTATTCTTCAGAAACATAAGATCGAGAAGTTGCCGTTGGTTGATGATGACAACACGCTTAAAGGACTTATTACAATCAAAGATATTGAGAAAGCCATCCAATATCCAAAAGCAGCGAAAGACGCACAAGGACGCCTGTTAGTCGGTGCCGCTGTTGGTATCTCCAAGGATACAGCCGAACGCGTAGCTGCTCTTGTAGAAGCAGGAGTGGATCTTATCGTTGTCGATTCCGCACACGGACATCACATCAATATCATCAACGCAGTTCGCCAAATTCGCAGTAACTATCCTGAATTAACAATTATTGCAGGTAATGTAGCTACCGGCGAAGCAACTCGCGACTTGATCGAAGCAGGCGCTTCTATCGTTAAAGTCGGTATTGGACCAGGTTCCATCTGTACGACTCGCGTTATCGCAGGTATCGGTGTTCCACAGATTACTGCAGTATATGATTGTGCGACAGTTGCACGTAAATATGGCATACCTGTTATCGCCGACGGCGGTATCAAATACTCCGGCGACATTACGAAAGCTATTGCAGCAGGGGCAAGTGCAGTTATGCTTGGCAGCTTGTTTGCAGGTACAGAGGAAAGCCCAGGCGAATCCGAGATTTATCAAGGACGCCGATACAAAGTATATCGCGGCATGGGTTCCCTTGGCGCAATGAAGCAAGGCTCCAAGGACCGTTACTTCCAAGAGAGCAGCAATGAGAAGAAACTTGTTCCAGAAGGTATCGAAGGACGCGTTGCTTACAAAGGACCGCTTGCCGATACGATCCACCAATTGTTGGGTGGTTTAAAGGCTGGTATGGGCTATTGTGGAACGACTAATCTGTCTGAGCTACAAAACGATACAGGGTTTGTACGCATTACTGGCGCTGGTTTGCGTGAGAGTCATCCTCATGACGTGCAAATCACGAAGGAAGCTCCAAACTATTCACTGTAATACCATATTATTGTATAAAACGAGACAGGGTTTATACCCTGTCTTTTTTTTGTCTAGCAGGCTATGGTAGAATAGCTTCATATAGTTTTACTAGGGAGGAATTATAAGAGTGTTTACGAATCAAGAAACAACTTCAGTGAGGAAAAACAAACGATCATGGAAACGTGTAGTCGCGCTTGTGACCGCTTGTAATATATTGGCCTTTACACTGCTGCCATCAACAGGGGTGGTTCTGGCAGAGGCAGCAACTCAGCAAACTACGAAAACAGAAAAACCTGCAGCACAGCCTGCTACTACACAGACCCCAACTGCCTCACCGACTAAAGAGTCGCTAGGTCTTAATGGTAGTTCTTACATTTTAATGGAAGCATCGACAGGTCAGATGATTGTTGATATCAACTCCCATGTTCCTTTGCCGCCAGCAAGTATGACGAAGATGATGACGGAATATATTGTTATGGAAAAGGTAAAGAGCGGCGAGATCTCATGGGAAGATCAAGTTACAGCAGGCAAGAATGCGTCCTTGCAGCAAGGCTCACGTATCTACTTGGCGGAGAATGACAAGCATTCGGTTAAAGATCTATACATCGCGATGGCGATCGGTTCAGCGAATGACGCAGCCGTAGCGCTGGCTGAGTACGTAGCAGGCGGCTCCGAGCAGGAGTTCGTCAAGCTGATGAACGAGACAGCTAAACGATTAGGAATGGAAACGGCTCATTTTATTAATGCAACGGGACTTGATTCCAGAGATATGCCTGAAGAGTTCCGTCCAACAGGCGATCAGGAGACACAGATGTCAGCTCAAGACGTCGCTAAGCTAGTGCGCGCTATCGTTGTAGATCATCCGGAATTCAGTGAATTTACGACGATTCAGAAATATAAGTTCCGTGAACGCGACACGGCTTCGATTGAGAACTTGAACTGGATGCTCGAAGCGAACAAGGATGTCCCTAACTTCAAACGCTACGCTTATGATGGCGTGGACGGCATGAAGACGGGCTTCACGGATGAAGCAGGATACTGCTTCGCGGGTACGGCAGAACGCGATGGCATGCGTCTGATCTCCGTTGTTATGGGCACAGACTCCAAAGAGCAGCGCTTCTTGGATACTGCTAAGCTTCTGGATTATGGTTATACTAACTACGAAGTAAAGCAAGCGATCGCACCTAAGCAAACCGTTGTCGGCCATGAAACGGCTCCTATCGTTAAGGGTGTTTCTACTACAGTCCCAGTGGTAACAGAGAAGAACGTATCTTTCGTTGTGGATAAAGGATCGAACTTTGACGAGAGCAGCTTGACTTCAGAAGTGAAGCTCACACCTGAGGAAGAACTGGTCGCTCCGATCAAGAGCGGTCAGAAGGTTGGCGAGATTACTTACACGTATAAAGGCAAGAGCGGTGAACAGAAACAGACGGTCAATCTGGTCGCATCGGAAGATGTAGAGAAGGGCAGCTGGTGGAGACTATTCTTGCGTGGGATTAAGGAATTCTTTGTCGATTTGTTTTACTCGATCGGAGATTTGTTTTAATTCATAGAATTCCGACAAACACAGTTGCCTATACAAATTCATTCATGTACAATAAACGGGTGAACTTATAGAAGCCCTAGAAGGGCTTGATATGGCAGGAGGCTAATAGGATGGAAACAGGAACATCTCGAGTTAAACGTGGTATGGCTGAAATGCAAAAAGGCGGCGTCATTATGGACGTCATGAATGCGGAGCAAGCTAAGATTGCGGAGGCTGCTGGCGCAACTGCGGTAATGGCGCTGGAGCGTGTACCATCTGATATTCGTGCTGCTGGCGGCGTGGCTCGCATGGCAGATCCAACTATTATGGAAGAGGTCATGAAGGTTGTTTCTATCCCTGTAATGGCGAAGGCGCGCATCGGTCATTACGTGGAAGCAAAAATATTGGAGTCCATGGGCGTGGACTATATTGATGAATCCGAAGTATTAACTCCTGCTGATGAGGTTTACCACATCGACAAGAATGAGTTCACGGTTCCATTTGTATGCGGAGCGAAGGACTTGGGCGAAGCACTTCGCCGCATTGGCGAAGGCGCAGCTATGCTTCGTACCAAGGGTGAGCCGGGAACAGGCAACATCGTGGAAGCGGTTCGTCATATGCGTCTGATCAATGGTCAGATTCGCAAGGTGCAGAACCTGTCCAAGGATGAGCTGTATGCGGAAGCGAAGAACCTTGGCGTAGCTTACGATCTGCTGGCTCAGGTCCATGCAAGCGGCAAGCTGCCGGTTGTTAACTTCGCCGCTGGCGGTGTAGCGACACCTGCTGACGCTGCTCTGATGATGCATCTTGGCGCCGACGGCGTATTTGTCGGCTCGGGTATCTTCAAGTCCGACAGCCCAGAGAAATTTGCCCGTGCTATTGTGGAAGCTACAACACATTTTACAGACTACGAACTGATTGCTCGCGTATCGAAGAACCTAGGAACTCCAATGAAGGGCATCGAGATCTCCAAGCTGTCACCATCCGAACGGATGCAAGATCGCGGCTGGTAATCATATAGATTCGGTATCTATAGAAGTATAGATTAGGAAGAAGGGTTATCTGCATGAAGATCGGGGTACTGGCGCTGCAAGGTGCAGTTGCTGAACATATCCGGAGCCTGAATGCCGCAGGTTCGGAGGCTGTCGCGATCAAGTGGCCGCAAGAACTGGAAGGCGTAGAAGGTCTCATCATACCTGGCGGGGAAAGTACTACGATTGGCAAGCTGATGCGAAAGTATGGTTTTATAGAAGCCATTCAATCGTTCTCAAGACAAGGCAAGCCTATATTCGGCACTTGTGCCGGACTCATCGCGCTGGCTTCTCATATTAACGGCAGCGAAGGACCGGAAGAGCCGCATCTTGGCCTGATGGACATGAAGGTTAGACGCAATGCCTTCGGTCGTCAGCGCGAAAGCTTTGAGACGGATCTGAAAGTGTCAGGAATCGATCAACCCGTACGGGCGGTATTTATCCGAGCGCCGCTGATCGAAGCCGTTGGCGGGGCTGTAGACGTGCTCTGCGAGCACAATGAAGAGATCGTTACCGCACGTCAAGGGCATCTGTTGGCATGTTCGTTCCATCCTGAGTTAACGGATGATATGAGCCTGCATCAATACTTTGTAGAGATGGTTCGCGAGCACGAAGCAACGGTTCGTTAAATAGAATACAGCTGTTAACGGTTTTAATTGTATATGACATAACGCCTTGACCCTTTTTCCCATATGGGATAGGGTTAAGGTGTTTTTATTTGACACACACTTTATAATAGATTATTAGAGGAAAATAGCCTTTTCTATTTATAGGGGGGATACCCATGTTGGATATCAGAAATTTACGCAATGAGTTCGGACGTGTGGAACAAGCACTCAAGAACCGAGGGAAATCGCCGGAGATGATTGCCGCGTTCCCAGAACTGGATACGAAGCGTCGGGAAATGCTGCAAGAAACCGAGCAATTGAAGAGTCGACGCAATATGGTATCGCAAGAGGTAGCCAAGCTTAAGAAAGCAGGTCAGCCTGCTGACGATGTGATTGCTGAGATGCGTCAAGTTGGTGATCGCATTAAGGAGCTGGATGACGAGATCCGTTCCATTGAGGAGCAGATGGACGAGCTTCTGTTAGCGATTCCAAACGTTCCGCATGAGTCGGTGCCAGTGGGCTTGTCGGAGGACGAGAACGTCGAGACACGGCGCTGGGCAGAGCCGAGAGAATTCAGCTTCGAGCCGAAGGCGCATTGGGATCTAGCAGCAGATCTGGACATTGTGGACTTTGAAAAAGCAGCAAAAGTAACAGGTTCTCGCTTCGTGTTCTATAAGAAGGCGGGTGCGCGACTTGAGCGTGCGTTGATCAGCTTTATGCTGGATGTACATACGACTGAGCATGGTTATGAAGAGCTGATGCCGCCTTATATCGTGAATCGCGACAGCTTGTATGGCACAGGTCAGCTGCCGAAGTTCGAAGAGGATCTGTTCAGGCTGCAAGGCACGGACTATTACCTCATTCCTACGGCAGAGGTACCGGTAACGAACTATCACCGCGACGAGATCTTAACGGCGGAAGAAATGCCGCGTAATTACACCGCCTTCAGCGCGTGCTTCCGTTCCGAAGCTGGAGCGGCAGGCCGTGACACGCGCGGATTGATTCGTCAGCACCAATTCAATAAGGTGGAGATGGTGAAGCTGGTGAAGCCAGAGGATTCGTATGAGGCTCTAGAGAGCCTTACACGTCAAGCAGAGCGCATCTTGCAGCTGCTGAAGCTTCCATACCGCGTTATGACGCTCTGTACGGGCGATATAGGCTTTAGCTCCGCTAAGACGTATGACATCGAGGTATGGCTGCCAAGCGGCGGTACGTACCGCGAGATTTCCTCCTGCTCGAACTTTGAGGATTTCCAAGCTCGCCGCGCTAATATTCGCTTCCGCCGCGATACGAAGTCGAAGCCTGAATTCGTGCACA
The DNA here is from genome assembly GCF_058791835.1 of Paenibacillus sp. EB106-04-04-XG159. Lineage (NCBI taxonomy): Bacteria > Bacillati > Bacillota > Bacilli > Caryophanales > Paenibacillaceae > Paenibacillus > Paenibacillus sp. EB106-04-04-XG159. Next base: position 6,646 of record NZ_JBYTDY010000034.1, read on the forward strand.
CGTTGAACGGCTCGGGATTGGCGATAGGCCGTACAGTAGCAGCCATTATGGAGAACTATCAGCAGGAAGATGGATCGATTATTGTCCCAGAAGCACTGCGTCCATATATGGGTGGCCTAGAAGTTATTGCAAACACCAAATGAAATGCTTGATTACATGAAGTAAGCATGCTATAATCTTGATTGTCGGCTTCGGTCGACGATCATATGGAGAGGTACCGAAGTGGTCATAACGGGGCGGTCTTGAAAACCGTTAGGGTGCAAGCCCACATGGGTTCGAATCCCATCCTCTCCGCCATATTACGAATGAACAGCCATATCACTTAGTGATATGGCTTTTTTGATGTCTGCTTCGCCTTTTCTTTCTGCCCTCAACCTGCATAAAAGCGGCGCACCATCCGCACACTGTAATTGTGAACAGTGGAGGTGGTGATTTCATGTATAACCATAGTGAAGATACTCTTCAAGTCGATCAGCAAACGTTGGTTCAGGCCTGGCAGGAGACGCTCCCTGAGAAGTTGGAACCATGGGATAAGGCGACTGTTTTGACAGATGAAGCTGTCCCAGAAGGATTTCGCATTCATATCGATAATGCGGGGCGCCAGATGTACTCCTTTGATTTTGCGTGTGCTTATGTAGATTCTCGTGAGGTAAATGTACAACTGGTCGATGTTGAACGGGATGGTCAGACGGTAGATGAGCGCACCGAGGTCATTCAGGAAATGACACAGAACTATATTCGACATATTCATGAATGCGCACAGGCGCTGCAGAGCGTGACTCATAAGCAATCGTAGCGTCTCCGTATGAGGAGGAAGAAGCATGACTCAAGCTAATGGAAAAGATAAGAACTTATCGAACGTCGCAAAACAATTGGATGAACAGGCCGTAAATTCGCATCATGCTCAGCAGCTGCAGCAGGATCATAATGATCGACGTCATCAGGATGCGCTGAACCACGATCATCCGGCATCAGATTCGGTATAGAGCTGTATAGCGTGCAATGAAAAGGAGATGAGCAAATGGCAAAGTCTAAGGCGGTACCAGTTCCAGAATCTAAAGCGAATCAGGGACAACGGCATCATGCAGGCGATGATCAAGGAGCTCAGCAGGAACCACTGTCAGGTTCGAAGAAGGTTAAGAGCAGGAATCACGTGGATCATCATAATCCAGAAGGCTGAGTAATATAGTACACAATTTAGTGACGTGGTAAATCATGTGAATGCAGAAGACTTTCTTTCCAACCACAGCAACCACTTCAGCTGATCGGGAGGTATAAGAAGGTCTTCTATTTTTACATTTAAAGGATTTGGTACGTGCCATGGGCAGCGAAATCCGATATAATAGATAGAGATAGTGTAATAATAATATCCAGAGGGGGAATTTGATGACAGAACAAAAACAAACCGACATGAAAGCAGCAGAATCAGCAGTCCCAGCATTCGCTCCGCTCAAACACGGTAGATTGAGATGGACGAACATTATTAAGCGAGTATTTTTCATCTCAGCAGGCGCCATATTGATGGCAGTAGGACTTGAACTATTTCTCGTTCCGAACCAGATGACGGACGGAGGCATCGCAGGTATATCCATTATCCTGTCATATCTCACGGGATTGCCACTTGGAATATTTTTATTCTTGTTAAACTTGCCGTTTCTTGTCATTGGCTATAAGCAGATCGGAAAGACGTTTGCATTGTCTACGCTGCTAGGGATAACCGTTATGTCCATTGCTACAGCTTTATTGCATCCGGTTGACCCATTTGTTACGAATAGCTTCCTTGCCGTAGTGTACGGCGGGTTTATACTTGGTATAGGTGTTGGTATCACGGTCCGATTCGGTGGATCACTGGACGGTACGGAGATCGTCGCGATACTGTTTTCGAAGAAGTCTCCATTTTCTGTTGGTGAGTTTGTGATGTTCTTCAACTTATTTATTATGACGATCGCTGGATTCGTATTTGGCTTCGAAAAAGCAATGTTCTCACTTATTGCTTATTACATTGCCTATAAGGTGATCGATATTACGATCGAAGGTCTGAATGAATCCAAGTCTGTCTGGATCATCAGTGATAATTATAAAGATATTGGCGACGCGCTGCTTAGCCGATTAGGGCGCGGTGTGACATATATGAACGGTGAAGGCGGTTACTCAGGTGATGATCGCAAGGTTATTTTTACGGTCATTACTCGACTGGAAGAATCCAAATTGAAATCGATCGTGGAAGAGCATGATCCGCATGCCTTCTTGGCTATTGGCAATATTCATGATGTTAAAGGTGGACGTTTCAAGAATACGATTCATTAATTTTCTTAGGACATGCTAGTTTTCTGTAAAAAAAATCATAATTTCTTTTGCTTTCATAGGGCATGAGTCTCATATTTTCCTAAATCAGACAAATTTTATTACTTATTAGCTATTTCCAAATAAGAATAGATAAGGTAATATCAATTGGGTATGGGTAACAAAAAGGAATTTGATGGGGGAGAAAACTGTGAAGAAGAAATGGATGAAAGGCGCCCTGGCTATGATGCTTGCATCAGTACTTGTAGTCACGGGTTGCGGAGCTAAGCAAAGTTCGAAAGAAGCGGTAGAGAGTGCATTTAACAAATCTCTTGAGATGAAATCATATGCATTCACATCCTCAGTTACTGTGGATGATTTCCAACTGAGCGGTGAATCATTTGCTGGCGAAGATATCGGAGCTATGCTCTCGATGTTCAAGAATGCTAAGCTTGATATTTCAGGTGCAATTCAGCAAGAGCCTATGCAAGCAGATATGAAGCTAGGCGTTGAGATTCCTGGCGACATGGCTCTTAAGTTCGAACTGCCGATGATGATGGCTCAAGATAAGTTGTATGTTAAAGTACCGAATATCCCGATGCTGCCAATGCCGGCAGAAATGGTTGATAAATTCATTGAACTTGATATGAAGCAGCTTGCTGAAGAGAGCGGTCAAGATATCTCGTTTATGACGAATATGGAAACAACGCGTAAATTCAGCAGTGAATTCTTCTCTAGTGTGGTCAGCAAGTTCGATGAGAAGACATACTTCAAGGATATCGCTGTGAAAGATGCAGGTCTTCCTGAGGATGTGAAAGCAAAGCAGGTTGTTAAGTTCGCAGTTACGAAAGACAACTTCGATCAAGCGGCAACTACATTCGTGAAGGATGCGCTGCCAGCATTGCTGGATCTGATGTCGAAAGAGGAATACCGCAGCTACTTCCAGCTGGAGCAAGCTGACATCGATGCAGTTAAATCGGAGCTGGCAAATGCAGACAGCGATATTAAGCAAGGCTTGGATGAACTGAAGCAAACTTTGACGGTTAATGAATTGAGCATTACGACTGGTATTGATAAGGATGGATATCCGGTTTACCAGAAGTTCGTAATTGATATCGATGCTAAAGACGCTGGCGACAACATCAAGTTGAAGCTGAACTTTACGAATAAGATGTCCAACATTAACGGTGATCAGAAGTTTGGTGAAATCCCAACTGATGTTATGACAATGGATCAGCTCGTAGAAATGATGGGCGGATTATAATTGGCAACATGTGAACTGTATAATTGTGACTAAGATAAGAGGCTGCCTCCCTACGGAGGCAGCCTCTTGTGTTAGTGCGCCCAGCATGGGCGCTATCTATAGGGTTCAAGTCCCGAACAGCGAAGGCAGTAGTAGCTGTAGCTTAAGA
>NZ_JBYTDY010000035.1:0-6926 GCF_058791835.1 Paenibacillus sp. EB106-04-04-XG159
GGACGTCGCCAAGCTAACTAAAGCCCGCTGTTGATCTCGAATCGACAGCGGGCTTTTTCTATGTGGCAGGTTAATGAGGCGCAGGCTTTCATGAGGTCGAATCCTTATAGGTGGATACCTGTATGTGCAATGCTTGCGCCTCACAGGCTAGATGCATTTTGTACATCTAATTGCACGAATGACAGCCCTAAAGCACAAATTAACTGCATTTCGTACATTTAGTTTAGTCAGCATCGGACAATGAGCCCACATGCAGCGGAAATAGATGTACATTATGCAGTTAGCACTCGGTCAACTCCCAGCAACTACATGCTAGCTGCACGAAATGCAGTTAATCCAACAACAAATACACGACATAAGAAGAAGGCTTGGTCAAACACGATAAAGGTGTTCTACGAAAGTAGGACAATACCGAGCACACTCGTCCCGCTATTGATCTCCACTCAACAGCGAGCTATTTCTATATTAGCAGGTGAATGAAGACGAAATCATGTAGCAGTAACAGAACAAACCAATTAGATGTCCGAATTCATAATGTTGCGATACTGAATGGGTGTTATTCCCTCATTCTTCTTGAATTTACGAATGAAGTTAGTTGAGTCGACATACCCGACTTTATCCATGATGTCTTGGAGCTTCAGATCGGTTGTCTTCAACAGTTGCTTGGCCTGATCCATTCGCATTCCGTCAATGTAGCGCATAAGAGAGTCACCGGTATGATCTTTGAAGAAACGTGTAGCATACGAAGGTGATATATCAAAATGCTTGGCGATCGTGTCAAGGGAGATTGATTGATTCCTGTAGTGGTCATGGATATAGTTCTTCAGCGTGCGCAATAGCTCAACATTCTTACTCTCTTTCTTGCTGGCTATAAAGCGGCAGACATTGCAGCATATGTCCGTTACAAGTCGTTCGAGCTCTTCGATCGTTTCGAGATGCGGCACGAATAGACGTTCCAGCGCCTCGTTCGTTACCTCATCAAGGTCAATATCAAGCTCGATAAGAGTCTTCGCGCTGTTGTTGACGATATCAAAGCAGATAAGTTCAGCTGCATCAATAGGCATCTTTCTCTCTGTTATCTGTCCGAATGCTTTACGCACAGCTTCTTCCACCTGCTTGCTGTCCCCTTGCCGGATGGCACGGATAAGCTGATCTGCCGTATCAACAGGATACCAGCGTTCTCTAGCGCTATCCTGCTCAATATCACGATAGAAGATAATTTGGTTGCCCCCTCTGATGAGGCGATAGCGAGCCGCATGGCTTGCTTCAATGAAGGAATGGGAGAGAGCTGTGATTTCACTGACGATATTGCCGATTCCAGTTGTCACCGTATAGCGGAAATACTGCTGCAGCGTATACTTCGCTTTCATTGCGAATTGTTGCAGCACTTCATCGTTATCATTGCCTTCATTCAGGTTTAGTAAGAATACGATACTGCGCCCATCAATCAGCTCCACTCCGAAGCCGTATCCGATCTCCTCAGATAATTCCTCTAGGATCTTGACGAGACTGTGCTTCAAATGATCCTGCATCGAGTCCGAGTTGTTTCTACGAAAGGTCTGATAGTCATCAATGAGAAATAGCAGGGCAGCATAATGAGGACCATCCATTCGCAAGCTGGAGAACTGGAGGTTATCTTCCCATTCCTTACGCGACTTGAATTTACCCTTGATCAGAGAGAGCAGGACTTGTTCCCGCAAGACGATGGCCTGGTTGTGGAGTTGATGGATAAGACCTTCATTTTCCCTAGCCATGTTGACGACTGCTGTAGAGATATAGTCAAGTTCATCCCTCGACCTAGTTATGCCCGATGCTGGATGTGCCGCCTGATTCTGATTGGAGATGACTCTGACTATTTTCTGCAATGGTTTATAATGATGAATGGATAAAGCGACAGCCAGAATAACACCGATCAGGAAAATGACTGCTGCAGTCACATTAAATAATAGCCGTGCATGATTAACCTTGTGCATAATCTGATTGGAAGGCATAACAGCTACATAGCTGTAGCCGCGTCGAGTTGAATCATGCTTGACCGCTGTATACTGCTCATTGCTATGTTCAAGGCTAGTAATGTTCCAATTGCTGTTATCGCCTCGAATCGTATCCAGTGTCGCAGTGAGGAGACTGCTGTCAGAAACACCATTTGTGTATTCGTATAACAAAGTCCCTTGATGATCAAATACATACAACGTACCGTTATAGTCCCCCAGCACACTAGTCGCCAGTGATTGGAAAGCGCTTTCGGAAATGAAGAACATAACAGTCCCATACGGCGTGTCGGAGCTAGCTGCAAGCGGTACGGAGTACGTCGCATATCGTTCACTGATAATCTGATTATATTGAACGGTATCCATCGGCCGCATGACCGGCGCGGTTAATGTATTGCTCATGTTTACAAACTCATGTTGATTCCAATTCTCGAATTGAAATATAACCTCGAAAAATGAATCGAGCCTGTAGGTGCCGCTTGCTGCATATAATTGATCCGGATTGCGTCCATTGTAGTGAATGATAATATCACTAATAAACATATTGGTCGATAAATACTGCTTCAATTCCTCAATTGCCTCATAAGTGCCGTATCCATGGGAGGTTGCGTTAAATGGTCGCAGTTGGACATTGCTCGATATCTGCTGCGCCATCTGATCCATCTCCAGTATGCGTTGGTCGATCGCCTCACTGAACTGGTCAAGGGAATTGATGGTCGAATGCTCGACTTCGGATCGCAAGGAGCTTAGAAACTGCATATAGACAACGCCGCTCATGATCAATAGCGATATGACGGTTAGCAATATATAAGAAAGAAAATAGCGGTAGAATCGTTGACTCTTCATCATGACATGTACGTATCCTCCCTATTCTTAATCTAATGTAAAATGCATGAACGGTCGGAGAGTACAGCTACTCCCCGACCGCTTAGAATCTGTTGTTATCCTTGCTTATAACGGTTATAAGCGTTCTTGTATATTTCCATGTAACGATTAACGTCCATCTGCTCCAGAGTCTTCACATACTGATCCCACTCTGCGAATGAGGCGTTGCCCGAGACGAACTTGGCCCGCATCTCTGTTACATAGCTATTGATATCTGAACCGATCGTAGACATATCCTCATTATCTTCCGTTGTAAAGGTAAAGGTTGGCCAGATTTCCTCCGGTAGATGCTTCGAGAATTGAGTTGCCGCTTCTACAGATTCCGGTCGGCTTTCTGCACCCTTGAAAAATTTCTGCTGCACGATATTCGGATAGCCTCCACCCGGCCATACCACATACTTAACCAGCGCCTGCTCGAATGTTAGCCCGTTCGGATTCTTATTAATCTCATCGGTATATTCATACTCACCTTGCGCATTCACCTTATACGATTGTCCTTCGAAGCCCATGAAGAACATCTTGCTTCCTTCATCGCCGTATAAGTAATCGATCCAACGAACTGTTTCAACCGGATTTGGATTGCGATCCGTGATGACAAATGCGCCCGGGAGAGCAAGAGGTGAGCCTATAGCCGACCAGAGCTGGTCTCCATGAGGTCCCTTCAAAGCGTTGGCGCCAATATAATCGGTCTGACTCATCAATGTGTAGGGGCTTGTGGTTATTGTCGAGCCATATACGCCATTTGCACCAGTAGCGTAATATTGATTAGCCTTGATCGTGAATATATCTTGTCCGATTAGCCCTTCCGTATATAATTTGTTCATGAACTCGAGCATTTCCTTGTATTTCGGGCTAGTTGGGATAAAGCGGAGATCTCCAGTATCCGGATCTACATCGACATTAGCATTACGGACGCCGCGGTTGCTCAGTCCCCAGGACCCTTTGAGATAATTGTGCAATGTTTCGATACCTACAGCTTGGAAAGGGATCTCATCCTTCTGGCCATTTTTGTTCGGGTCCTGTTCTTTGAATGCTTTCAGCATAGTATAGAACTCATCCGTTGTCTCAGGTTCTTTTAGATTCAAGGCATCGAGCCAGTCCTTCTTGATCCACATCTTGGCTGAGGAGAGCACCGAAGTGAATTCTGGATCGTAAATGGTTGGGAATGAGTATATATTGCCGTCAGGCATCGTTAACCCTTTTCGAACTTCTGGATATTTGTCCAGTAGAGCCTTCAGATTCGGTGCATGCTCATCGATCAGATCATTGAGCTTGATGAATATGCCTTGCTGGCCGTACTTCTGCAGATCAGCAGGGGGAATGGATGCTGTGAAGAAAGCGTGCGGGTAGTCGTTGCCTGCCAGCAGAAGGTTGCGCTTCTCTGCCATAGTCTCAGACGGGACCATTTCCCATTCCACTTTGATATTGGTCATCTTCTCGTATTCCTGCCACAGTATCGTCTGGTTCCAGTCTGGCGCTGTCGTTGGTGCTTTACCGGCGATCATTTTCAATGTAATGGGCTCTTTGACGATAGGTAATCCTGTTGGGTTAAAGTTGCTGGATGGAGCTGTATCCGATGGTGACTTGGAAGAGTTGTTGCCGGAGCACCCGGCAAGCAAAGAGAGAGCCAATAGAGCTGCGATGGACAAGTGAATGACTGCCTTCTTATTCCTCAAAGAAAATACCCCCTATGAATGATTTTAGGGTTATCAGCCTTTGATAGCTCCAATAACCATACCTTTAACGAAGTAACGCTGCAGAAATGGATACAACATGAGAACAGGCAAGTTAGCAATAATAACAACGGCATACTTGATGGATTCCGCCTCCATCACCGTCTTAGCAAGCGACTCTTCATTCGTCTGGATCATGTCCTGCATGTTACTCTGAATCAGAATCTCACGTAAAATGAGCTGCAGCGGATATTTTCCACGTTCTGTTAAGTAAATGAGCGCGCTAAAAAAGGAGTTCCAATGGGTAACGCTGTAAAACAACGTCAAGACGGCGATTACCGGGAGAGAAAGCGGAAGCACAATCTTCAGCAAGATCTTCATGTTGCTGCAGCCATCCATCTGTGCGGATTCTTGAACTTCAATCGGTATGCTCTGCTGGAAGAACGTGCGCATGATGATAATATTCCAGACCGCGACCGCATTGGGAATGATCAGCGCCCACATGGTGTTCATCATGCCAAGCTGCTTCACGATTAGATAGGTAGGGATTAGCCCTCCACTGAAAAACATCGTAAAGACGAACATGATGGTAATCAGATTGCGTCCGTGAAAGTCTTTGCGAGATAACGGATAAGCGGCTAGGATCGTCATGACGATGTTCACGATGGTACCGAGTACTGTATAGATAATGGTGTTCATGTAACCCACCAGAATCTCGTTGTTTGAGAATACTTTCTCGTATCCGACAAAGGTGATGTCTTTAGGGAACAGCCACACTTCACCATTTACAACAGCAGAAGGGTTACTGATGGATGCGACAGCCACAAAGACAAGTGGATACATAACGATAAGGAGGACGAGTCCGAGCAGCAGATGATTGATAACATCGAATAATCGGTCACCTTTGGATTGCTTTACCATAGGCTAGTCTGTCCCACCTTTCTCGCGATGAAATTAACGGACAGGAGCAGGATGAAGTTAATAATGGAGTTAAACAGCCCGACTGCTGCGGAGAAACTGTACTGGGCACCGATAATTCCAGTTGAATAAACGTAGGTGGCGATGACATCCGAGCTGTCTTTGTTCAGTTCATTTTGCATCAAAAATACTTTCTCGAAGCCTACAGCCATAATAGATCCGACATTCATAATGAGCAGAATAATGATAGTTGGCATGATGCCGGGAATGTTGATGTGCCATATTCGCTTAAGACGGGATGCGCCGTCGACTTTAGCTGCCTCATGCAGCTGCGGATCGATGCCTGTTAAGGCTGCAAGATAGATAATGGAGCTCCAGCCCATCTGCTGCCACACACCAGAGAATACATAGATGGTCTTGAACCATCCTGGTTCGGTCAGGAAGGATACTGGATCGCCGCCAAACAGACGAATGAGCATATTGATGAAGCCAGAGTTGGGATCGAGAAATATGAATAACATCCCGACAAGCACGACAGTAGATAGAAAGTGAGGGGCGTATGTAACGGTTTGAATCGTTTTGCGGAAATAGGTGTTCCGGACTTCATTGATCATTAGAGCCAGAATAATCGGGACTGGAAAGCCGACGAGAAGTTCATATAGGCCAATCTGCAGTGTATTCGTGAGGAGTCTTTCAAAGTAGTAGCTGTTAAAGAAGCGTTCGAAATGCTTGAGTCCGACCCAAGGACTGTTGGTAATCCCTTTCGAGGCGATGAAGTCTTTGAATGCGATCTGGACTCCGTACATGGGAATGTAATGAAAGATAATGTAGTACACAACGACCGGGACGATGAGCAAATAGAGATCCCAATTCTTCTTGATCGATCGAAGTAGTGAGGGGCGACGAACCGCAATGTCTCTCTCGTTAGCAAGATTCGTTGCTGCTTCTTTCAATATTATCATCACCTCTTCGAATGATTATTTTGATATCGGACTATTTGAATTTAATCTAAATGAAAATCTTATCCTTGTACATCTGCAGTTCTATCCGGCATCTGCAATTCTTTACAATCAGCATAACCACAGGGACTGCGAGGTGTAGATTCCTTATGTACATGCATACAACGATTAAGCGAAATAGTTGCTTCGGCGAGCAGGAGATAAACGAGATATGCCTGTATATAGAAGAGAGGCGCGAAAAATGGATGATGAAAATGGATAATTTTATTAGCTTGTACAAAGCTATAAATCTATGATATATTAAATGTCCGCCCGCAAATGGGCGATAGGGACAAGCAAGCATCGCAAGGGTGCTGAAATAAACTTTTAAAAAAGTGCTTGACCTAATATGTAAAACATGATATATTAATTAAGTAGTCGCTTAACGGCGATGAAAAAAAGAAAGTAACTTACGAGTTACGAATTGTTCTTTGAAAACTGAACAACGAGCGAATGTTGAG
>NZ_JBYTDY010000036.1:0-4699 GCF_058791835.1 Paenibacillus sp. EB106-04-04-XG159
CTTAAGCTACAGCTACTACTGCCTTCGCTGTTCGGGACTTGAACCCTATAGATAGCGCCCATGCTGGGCGCACTAAAGAGCTGTGGGAGAAGTCTCTTCTCCCACAGCTCTTCTTCATGTTATTCAACTACGCATATTGTTAGCTTGTTCCCGCTTCAATCCCCATTATGCGTCCTACAAATCCGCTTACCTTCTTCTCATAGCCTTTCGGATCCGTGATTCTGGCTAAAGCGTGCGCGGCTGTCGGCACGAGCCATATTTCTTTTTCGCTGCTGCATTGCTCATATAGCGGATACACCATCTCGGTCGGTACAAATGTGTCCGCATCTCCGTGTATAAATAGTATCGGCACCTTGGCACGCTGCACCTGCTTAAGCGCATTAGCCTCCTTGAAGCTATATCCCGCTCGCAATTGCGACACTAAGCTCGTAGTCTGCAGCAATGGAAAGCTCGGAAGCTTATACATCTGCTTGAGCTGGAAGGTTAGCTGCTCTTCGACTGAAGTATATGCACAATCCGACACAATGACCTTCACATTCGAAGGCAGTTCCTCACCGCTCACCATCAGCACGGTTGCTCCACCCATCGATACCCCGTGCAGTGCTATCTCCGCATCCGGTCCTGTTCGAGCGATAACCTCATCGATCCACTTCATAATATCCTTGCGATCATGCCATCCGAAACCGATATAATTGCCTTCGCTCTGCCCATGTCCCCGGTTATCGGGCATCAGCACGTTCATACCTAGCTTATCGTAATAGATACACGCGTATGCAACCATATCAAGTCCTCTGCCTGAGTACCCATGAACGAGAATAGCCGTTTGATTCGTTGGCTTCTTTGACTTGATGAACACGCCATGCAGCGCTAAGCCATCATCGCTCTGAATCGTCAAATGCTCAAGCTCATGTTCAGCAAGCCAAGCCTGATTGCATGCCGCCTCTTTTACATAAGGATCAGGCTGCTCCGTATCTGTATTGCCAGCCAAAAAAGGCTTGCTCGTTCGATGAATGGCTAATCTGTAAAAATAGAAGCTTGCAGCGATAATTATGATTAATAATAGTGCGACTACAGCAGTTACTCCTAATACGATATCCATATGTTCTCTACACCTCTATCTCTGCTCTAACAATTATGTCTTATTATACACAAATTATCTGCTGTATCTGCATACATATGACACAACTGAACCCATCTTTAGGCTCTCGCATACGATGTAATAAATTCCTGCAATGGAGGAAATATCCGATGTCCACTAATGATCATCAGACCATGCATAAGCCTGTGCTGTACCAAGGCGATAAGATGCTGATGTCTCAGTTGCAAACGATAAGTGACAACGTAAAGCGAGCGGTTCAACCTTATATGAATCAACACGTTCAAGTCATGATGCAGGACGGCACAACTTATGAAGGAATGATCGCTGGTATAGATAAATGCCATCTATATATCAGCATGACAACAGAGCCAGAACCCATGCCATATTTAACGGGTACGACGACTTATCCAAGCCATTCTTCTACTGACGCGTATACTTCAGCTTATGCACAGGCTATATATTGTCAGCAGCCCTGCAGCTGTACCAGTAATGAAAATGCGATGTCTCCTCTGAACTCGATGTACCCTATGTATCGCGGCTATAACAGCTATTACAACAATGTCATCCTGCCGCTTGTATTGTTCGAGCTGCTCGTCATCGTTCTGTTAATGTAACAGCGATAGACCGCCCCCATGCGCTTTATTGCGCTGGAGACGGTCTTATTCGTCTTGCTGGTTATGTGTGTCCTATCTATGACGTGCATTGCAATCGAGTTAGAGCTTCATTAGGATACCGAAGCAGTTGTTCCCGTTTCCTGGTTCTGCTCTCTAACGCCATTTCTGCGCGCATATGCCATAGCATTTATAACGAAGAGGACGGATATCGTACCGAATACCACTACCATATATTGCAGTCCGATTGTATCGAGCAGCAGACCTGTTGACAGCAGCACAACTTGCATGAGCACTCGGTCCAGCATGCCGCGGAAGGAGAAGAATCGGCCATGCATCTCCTGCGGAATATTGGTCTGGAAGAACGTCGAAATCAACGGGAAGAAGCAGCCCGCCGCGAAGCCAAACAGCCCGAATGCCAGAATGGATACCAGCGGTACATCAGCAAAGAACAAGATTAATTGCGATATGGCGATCAGGAACCCGTAGAAGAACAATTTCTTCAGCAGACTGCCTCGTCCAGCGATACGCTTCACGAAAAATGCCGCTAAGATAAAGCACACACCCTCAGCCGTATATAAGTAACCCTTGATCTGAGCGCTTTCCTGAAGTTCACTGATGTTGATGACCATCAGATTGAATGAACCAATAAACAAGGCCGGAATGAAAGATAAAACTAGCACCATCACTGCAAACGGCATGCTCTTTAGCATGGGGATCATTTCTTTGAACGATGCCTTTTCCTTCTGCTTCAACTGCGGCTTCTGCTCTTCCTCATTCACCTTCAACAGCAGCGTACTAAGCAGCAACAAGGCATAGGCGACAAATGACGCGACATACAGCATGCTAATGCTCATGACAATTAATAATGTCCCTGCAAGCGATGTACCGATGATGCGCGCGATGGTCGACGCATTCATAAACACTCCGTTCAGGGAGATCAATTGCTCGGAAGGTACAATTCGCGGAATGAGCGCCTGTAAGGCAGGAAACATGAAGGAAAGCGACACCTGCAGCGCGATGACGAATACGATCATCCAGAAGATCGAATCATTGGCTATCGCTGCGAACATAAAGCACACGCTGAACAATCTCCCGATGCCGGAGTAAATGAGCACCTTTTTCTTCGGATACATATCCACAACTTTGCCTGCATAAGGCGCCATGATGACCCCTGCGAGCAAGCCGGTGAATAAGACAAGCGATTTCATAAAATCAGAAGGAACCTGCTGCTGCATAAATTCCAGATTAGCGATAATAGACGTCCACATGCCAAGACCCGCTACGAACTCCCCAGCCAGTATAATCCATACATTTCGGTTGGACCACATTCAGGCTCTCCCCCTTTCTGCTGCTTACCTGTATTGAACATATGTTCCTATCATAACAGCGGAGGATATTTATGGCAAATACTTACTTGCATGATATATACTATAGCTGCTGGGCTATGCCTAAGGCGGGGTTGCCTTCGCTCACACTCTTGGCCCAATGTTGAAATGCCTTCGTATGCTCTGTCAGCACACCTGTTACGAATGCGGCATACATCTCGCCGATCGCTCTGCCCGCTTCTGGAAATGGCTCCATCCCATCTATCGTGAGCACGCCGTAGTCGCTGAGCGGCATGCACAGCAGTGTCTGGTATGGACTCTTGGAGTCGGGATTCAGCTCCCAGTCCTCATCCCTCCGCACTTCTGTGCTGTGGACGATCGCTTGCTTGCGATACGACCGCCCTGCTACCGAGCGGTCTACATGCAGCATGCGCTCTCCCACATAGTGCTTCGGAAAGCCCGCCGATGCGAAGCGCATCGTCAGCATCGCATCGCCGTGAAGCCATATGCCGCAGCGGTGATGCCCTCCCGGCTTCAGCTTCATATCGATGGCCAGCATATCAAGCATGCGCTGCATCAGGAATCCCGTCTCCGTCAGCACGACGTAGCAATCGTCGGTCTGCCGCAGATCGTTCAGCGTATCCATGAACGTCCTCAGATTCCGCAGCGCTGACAGCATCTGCTGCGAGCTGTGCTCACTCTCCTGACGAGAGACTTGCAGCTTATCCACCTTATCTTGATACGTCTGCATCCGATCATCCCGCTTCATGATGTCAGTGACCATATCGCTGAATTTTTTATTAATATATAACGTCCGAACAAAATAAAAGATAAGCCCCGCGCATATAACGATCGCAAACATCTGATACGACCACGGCGGAAGCTTATCCAACATCCCTTTAATAATCCCTTCCATACGATCGCCCCATCTCCCGCATTTGCATATTGGTACAATCCTATGCGCGAACTTGGGCGAACATGCATTCTATGATTGAAATGATCTTGCGTACCTAGGCAGAATGCATCAAACGCTACTTCCGATCCTTCATTTTCCAGGAAATATGATAGCTTCCCTCATGATCTTCGGCATCAATACTTAGCTTGTACTTCCCTTGCTGATCCAGATGAACCTGAAAATCTGAAGTTGGAATATCCGTCCCTTGATAGGCATACTCTCCATCCTCATCCTCGATCGAGATATTGAGTTTGCCCTTGATCGATTCGACTTCCACAGATACATCAGTAGGTCCCTTAACTGTAATCGTCTTGCCTTTATGACCATCGAAAAACTTGTACGACATCGACATCATCGTATTGGTATTGTTCCCACTAGACCCAATAGTCGTATAACCGTCCGAAGTGCAGCCTGCTAGTGATACCATGAGCAGAAGGCTTAGCACTACAGCAAGCGCTTGTCTCATACTCTATCTCTCCTCCCCTAGACCATGTTCTTTTTATTCTTCAGCATACATGGGGAAAAATGGGTTTAGTATAACATTTTGCACAGTACATCTAACGGTGTGGTGGCGATACAATGACTTTTAAACCATTTTCTGTATTGATTATGATTTGGTCATGGTATCCTAATCGAGTAGGAGGGGGCGACTAGCCCCCGTCCTCTCACACCACCGTACGTACCGTTCGGTATACGGCGGTTCATG
>NZ_JBYTDY010000037.1:0-4040 GCF_058791835.1 Paenibacillus sp. EB106-04-04-XG159
ACCCAGTGGTGATCTTTTAAGTATAAAAGAAAAGCTCATCCCCGATGAACTGGGATGAGCTTAATATACCAACACCGCATTCCGGCATCGGGCCGGCAAGCCGTCCCTCGGTCAATTCCAAGGAAGTGAATTCAGGCGACACACCTGCGACCCTAAGTGACACGAACTAAACTGTGCAAATATAGAAAGGAAAACATCAAATGCTAATATTGAAAGCAACTAAAGACACCTTGAAAGACCTCAATGTAAAACCAAACATCGTAGATATATTAGATCCTTTCTTAAGTTGGCATGTTAACTATTTTACGCTTTATGGAAAAAAACACTATGTCTTTATGAATGATTTATCAAGAATGAGTTTGACAGTTACGGGTATAAGAAGTAATCAATCAAACAAAGTTAAAGAAATATTTATTGAAAACCTAAAAAGATATTTAAAGGTTGAACAGATAGCTGAAGCATTAACTGATTCCTATATTAAGGATTGTAATGAGGTTATATTAACCAAAACAGATAGTCGAAGTGTCCTAAGTACACAAAGTGAAATCATGCTTGTTATGAAAACATTAGAAAGAGAAAAAAAAGATTTCAAGGATCAAGATAAGCGTCATAAGTGGAATAATAGATTTATATATAAGTCAATAGACTATCAATATCCAATTGATGTTTTTATTAATGAACTAGAAAATAGATATAAAAACAATGGATAGCAAATAAGGGGGATGACCATTGAAGGTATTTATAACAAGTGTTGTAAGTTGTGTGGTTATCAGTTTAATTACACTTATAATTGGTGGTTTGGGACTCACCTTAAAAATAAATATTGGAATTGCTACTTGTCTTCTAATACTAGCAATGATTTTTTCTGGTTCATTTGTCAGTGGTGATCGAATGAGGGCAAATTATCATTCAAGTTCGGAAGAAGACAATATTCAAAGAAACAAATGGACTGATAAATTATTATTAATATCATTTCCTTTTTTCATTGTATCTATAAGTCTTTATTTTCTTAATTAAGACAATTACTATCATTCAATATCTATTAAACAAGAGAAGTTTTTTGGTTATTTCAAGAAGTCGTCAGCATCAAAAAAATACAGAATGTTATATGAGATCAGT
This sequence comes from Paenibacillus sp. EB106-04-04-XG159, assembly GCF_058791835.1. Lineage (NCBI taxonomy): Bacteria > Bacillati > Bacillota > Bacilli > Caryophanales > Paenibacillaceae > Paenibacillus > Paenibacillus sp. EB106-04-04-XG159. The sequence goes on from NZ_JBYTDY010000037.1 coordinate 1,120, forward strand.
ACGGAGCATTAACCAATCATAGAGAGGGAAAATCCAGTGAAGTTAATAAATCAAGTCTCAGAAGACATTGTCATCTCGGAATTCTTACTTGCAGAGATATACTCAGCTAGATTTAAGAACAGAATAATTAATGCTCTTGGAGATAATGATATTAGTTTTATAACCAGCCCTAATATTAATGTAGAAGTAGAGAACAAACTACGACGAGATATTTTGGGGCAAGCAAGAGGGTACGGAAATAATGTTGATTTATTTGAGAATTTCCCTTCTGATGTTAAATGGTATAGTGCTATCTTCGATAAGCAAGATCTTAAAGAAGTAATGTACATAAATTATAGTTACTGGAATGAAATCTCAAGTGGAACCAGACTCCCTCTTATAGCATCAACGAGCATAAATAATCAAATTGAAGTTTTTGGGGTTAGTAATAAAGGCTTTATAGATATCTCAATAGATATCAAGAACGGTAAGACTTTTCCGAGATTAATATTTGTTTCTAGTAATGAGAATTCAAGAATCGTAGTCCTAGAGGGTCACGCACGATTAACTGCATATTTTCTTGATACACAATATCTCCCCGATGAGATGGAAGTATTAATCGGTTACTCTGAAGAGATTATTGATTGGGATTTATATTAAGAGCATTTTTGTTAGTTAAAATAAAGATGGTGCTGACTTCATCTAAACCACCTAACTGCGTCGCGGCCGCCCCGTTGGGGATTAAGGTTCTCAGGTTCGTAAATACTAAAACGTTATGCGAAACTCCGAAATACGATTTTAATCCGATAAACCTGTAAAGCGAGGTCCCATTACAATGAATGATTTATGGTCCAGTTTTGTTCAAGGTCCAAAGACATTAGATTTGTCACGAGAATTAAGATTTAGAGATGACCGTAAAGATATGTTTCTACAATCTATGGGATTATTACCAGGTATGAAGGTAGTGGATTTAGGGTGTGGACCTGGAACATTAACTAGAAAGTTAGCGAAATGGTTGGGTAGTAACAGTCCAATCATTGGAATTGACCGAGATACAAATTTTATTGAATACGCAAAGAAGGAAGCCCTTAAACAAGGATACACAAATATAGAGTATATGAACGGAGATGTACTGAAGATTCCTTTGGAATCCAATAGTGTAGATGCATGTACATCTCATACAGTCATTGAACATGTTCCAAATAAAGAATTTCTACTAGAACAAAAGCGTGTGTGCAGGCCAGGTGGGGTCGTTTCGGTCCTGAGTGCACGTCCTGATAAAACAATAGCATCTTTGCCTCCATCAGTTCCGCCCGCTTCGGATCGCGAGAAAGAATTGTGGGAACCAATCAATCATAAATGGTTCATGAAAGATCAGGATAGAGGGGTAGGTTCTTTTGCCATGGAACCTATGCATTTTCTGCTTTTATTTGAAGAACTAGGATTTGTTGATGTCGAAATTGATTCTATTGCATTACCAGTTGCTATTGATAACTCGAGTAATGGAATTGAGCAAAAACTACTAATGGTTGAATACGGCCGTCAACAAGCGATTGAAGGTTTAGTAACAGGGCTAAATCAATTGGAACACGAATATGAACATGCTAGAGAACTAGAAGAACTTATAAATAAAAGGTTTGATGAACGTAAAGAAATGATTTTGAACGCTAAGAAGATCTGGGATTTTAACATACATATTCTTTTGGTAGTAAGAGGACGAAAATCTTAAATGGACCCGGTCGCTGGCGCTCCTTTAAGCCTCTCGGACTCGTAGATACAGAAACGTTATAGTAAATCAGCGAAAATAATAAATACTCTTTAAGATAATATCAAGATCTATTCGCGTAGATGTTGAACTAACGGGAGGAATAAACCCTTGATTTATTTCTTACACAGAAAGTATACTTGGTATGGAAAATAGATACATAGTAGTAAAATTTATTTAGAAAAGGATGATCGTAATGATTTTTTGGAGAGGTTGGGGAATTATCGGTATCATTTTCCCTATACTAATAGCTGCTCTACTTGCTTCATTAGGATTTAGTGATGAAAACTCACATTGGTTTTACTTTATCGGTCTAACCTTATCGGCTATACCTGTATGGTTTATTGGTAAGCGTTTGAATAGAGATAAAGATGAAATTTTCACGAATGAAAGAACAGGAGAGCGGTTCAAGTTAGGAAATCGCCATACACTATTTTTTATACCCCTACAATACTTTGCGATAGTTTATCCGGTTTTAGGCATCATGCCCTTTTTTGCATAAATTTAATAAAAACACGTTTATTATGCCTTGTCAAAGATAATGTGTTTTTTTTAGATAAAATGGTCTACGTTTGTTAAACAAAAGGGTAACGATAGTGAATATAACTGATGATGTAAGTATTTCGAAGAAGGCACAGGCATCCTATTACACCGTATCTACGCTGCGGGCTACGCTCTTGGTTCGAAGGAAACTTCTTTGCTGCCACTTTCCGAGCACTGATGCATATCATATTAAACTAATGGAAAACGAGAGTTGAGGAGCTTGTTTGGAGGCAGCTCCTTTTTGCTTTGTTGAAGTAACAGGCAGGATTGCGCGATTAGTATTAATATATGTTTGAATAGAAGGTTGTGAATGAGGAGGCATATGCTTGGATATGGATCTTTTTCTTTTTAGCTTATTTCTTTGGGTGTTGAGTCTTCTCCTGTTTGTTATAATCATTCGAAGTGCTATAGATAGCTCAAAGGTCTCGGGAAAAATGGACGTCATCATTGATGAGATCAGAATGCTAAGGAAAGAGATTAAGGACAACAAACATATTATTGATAAGAGAATATAATCTGTTCGTTAAGAGAGTTGATTAGGCTGCCGATTTATTGAAATGACGGATTGTAATATGAAGTGCGACAGCTAAAAAAATAAGCCCATGAATGGATTCGTGTAAAATGGAAGTTACCA
>NZ_JBYTDY010000038.1:0-1813 GCF_058791835.1 Paenibacillus sp. EB106-04-04-XG159
GTGGTAACTTCCATTTTACACGAATCCATTCATGGGCTTATTTTTTTAGCTGTCGCACTTCATATTACAATCCGTCAACTACAAAAGAATGTTGCCCAATATTTTGCATTTATTTATACTCAGAATGAAGCGATGACAGCAGGAGGGATACGAATGGCCCAATATGATCAATTCGCCGAGCAATATCACAGCATGGTTCAGTCAGGTGGACCTGAGGTTTCATATCAGTACATTGTGAGTTGAGTCTTCGGATATCTTTATTTGGTGCAGAAGTAACAGGTGTGGATCTCAGCAGTAAACTTCTGGAGTATGCCAAGAATAAAAGTGAAATAGTAACTTGGATTCAAGATGACGCTATGAGTTTGAACAACATTTCGAGTTGTACCTATGATTATGTCGTGTCGAGCGTTATGCTGATGGACATTCCGAATCACCATGATGTATTTCGGGCGGCGCATCGAATCTTAAAGGAACAAGGTGTTATGATCTGGGTCATTATGCATCCGTGTTTTCAATCACCGTTCAGTCGCCCCATGGGTGATGGCTCACGCAAGGTTATGCAATACAGTACACAGTATTGGAAATCGGAAGGGGTAGGAACGATTCGATCTACACTGGGTGCTTATCACCGACCGCTCTCTGTTTACGTGAATGATTGTATTGCAACAGGGTTTAGTGTCATTCGAGTGGATGAACTGGATCGAAATGAGCAGTCGATAGATACTCTTCCATTAATGTTGGCTGTAGTTGACAGAAAGATGTAGTGAAGATGGTGGAGGGATGACAAGTGCTTGATATCGTAAGGATTTCATACGAGGACAAGTCAGTGCTGCATAATTTGATACAACTGTATAGATATGATTCGAGTGAGTATGATGGGCATGCGTTAAATAGTCATGGGCTGTATATGTATAAATATTTGGATCACCAATGGACTGATGAGTACAGACGACCATTATTCATTAAATTGGACGGAGAATTATCAGGATTCGCGCTTGTCTCGCTGGGGGTTCCGCAGGAATATATGATGTTGAGCAATGCACCCGAGACGAATGTCATAAGCGACTTTTTCATTATGCGAAAATTCAGACGCAGTGGTTGCGGGAAGCAAGCGGCATTCGCGATCTTCGATCTATTTTCCGGAGCTTGGGAGGTCCGACAGACTGCAGCAAACGTACCAGCGCATCGATTCTGGAATAGAGTGATTCAGGAGTACACTAACGGAGCATACTCTGAGGCGGTTATTAGTGGGGAGCGATGGACGGGTCCAGTTCAAGTATTTAGACAGCAGGATAATTCTTCTGAGTAAATAACCTATTGAGAGAAAGTGTGCTTGCAACTAATAATTAGGGCTGCTATCTTCTTTGAAGTCACAGTAGTTATGCGACTATGGGGAGCGATAGTCACGTTGAGAACAGTATCTTTGATAAAGCTGCTTGTATATAAATGAAGCAGAGTAGTTCTTCGCAGACCAATGAGTATTATAAGTTTATGAAGTATAGAGATCTTCGCTTGATCTCGGCACTCATTTCATGATACCAAATAGTTTCCATAATATGAGTGTATAGTTAGGGTTGCTTCTTAATTGCAATCTGTGTTATATTTGTCTTCCGCCATTCTAAGTGGTGGTTAAGGCAAGCAAGTGCTGAGAGGCACTGAATAAGTTTAAAAAAAGTGCTTGACCTTATATGTAAGACATGATATATTAATTAAGTCGCCGCTGAACGGCGATGAAGAAAAGAAAGTAACTTACGAGTTACGAATTGTTCTTTGAAAACTGAACAACGAGCGAATGTTGAGTGAGGATGACGAT
>NZ_JBYTDY010000039.1:0-1729 GCF_058791835.1 Paenibacillus sp. EB106-04-04-XG159
TGAAGTGCTACCTGTCAAGTAGACAGTGTAAAAAACAAAAACAGTTGGTTTATTTTCCTCAGCTCGGTTTAACAGAGCTGAGGTTTTTTCATTATGCAGATCGTCGGTATTCGTTTGGTGATAAACCATCCAAACACTCTGTATATCGGTAGTTGTTGTAATAGCGAATATATTCGTTAACGTCTTTGAGGACGTCTTCATAGGTATCATACTTTGTGTGATAATAGCTTTCTGATTTGTAAGTGCCCCAAAATCGTTCAATAGGTTGGTTATCCAAGCATCGGCTCACACGAGACATGCTTTTCACAAACCCGTATTTTACATGGAGTCGATTATACTCATGAGACGTGTACTGGAAGCCTCTGTCGCTTTGGAGGAGTGGGGTTACACCGGGATTCTTCTCGAAAGCCTTCTTCAGCGTATCCATCACGAGTTCATTGTTATTGGAATGGCTTAATACCCATGAAACAATGGAGTTATCGTATACATCAATAATGGCGCTTAAATAGGCTTTGCGACCATTTCCATATTTCAGTTCCGTCACATCTGTACACCACTTTGTGTTTGGAGAGTGTGCATCAAAGTTACGGTTCATTACATTTTCAGCTACATGGATCTCAGGGGATTTCACATAGTGCGGTCGCTTTTTGCGAATGATTGCCTTGAGTCCAAGAGCACGCATAATTCGGTAATAACGCTTTTTGTTGTACTTCTTTTTGAGCTTTCGGTTCAATTGAGTGCGTATTTGACGATAGCCAAGTATCCCTTTTCGCTTGTCATAGCGAAGATTCACTTCTTTGGCTAGCGTATAATTCTCAAGTTCTTTGGCGGATGGCGTCCATTTTAACCACTTGTAATAGGCAGATCGAGCAACCCCTGCTAACGCACACAACTTCGTAATTGCGTAACCTTTTTCTTTGTTCAGTTCTTGAATCGCTTGATACAAGTCTACTTGTCGAACGAGGGTTAACGTGTATTTCGTTGCTTGATCTCCGCCAACTTTTTTGCGAGGGCATTCTCCATCTCTAGATATTCATTTCGAGCTTCTAATTCCTTGATCCGTAGCTTAAGACGTTCATGCTCATCTAGTTCCTCTACAGGCTTTTTACGACCGCGATTGTCCTTAAGAGCATCCTCACTGCCTGCTTGATATTTCCGAACCCAGGCGTACACCTGCTGATAAGATACACCGTACTTTTCGATCGCTTTCTGATAATCCAAACCATTAGCGATTGTATATTGTGCAATTTCAATCCGTTCTTCGAAAGTTGTTTTACGTCCTTTGTTCATATGAGATAGTCCTTTTCCTTTATGTGTAGGTTTCAATTCTATCTCATTAGTATACTTGGTAATCCATTTCCCCAAAACACTTCTACTCGAAATACGATGCTTCTTTGTCGCTTCTTCTACGGAGTAATGACCAGACAACACATCTTTAATTGCAGCAAGCTTCAATTCCTTTGAATATGATTTCCACGTATGCGATTCCTTTAAGCCATCTAGACCATCTGATTTATATTTTCTTATCCATTCTTTAACTGTGTGTAAGCTAACCCCTAGCTGATTCGCTTCAAAGTTTGGATTTGATTTGTGTTCTAAGCATCGCTGAACAACATGTAATTTAATTTCAAAAGAAGTTGAACTTCTTTTAGACATCAGAAAAACTCCCATCATTGTAGCAGTAGAAGTTTTTGTTTTATCTACTGTCTACTATGATGGGAGCATATCA
>NZ_JBYTDY010000040.1:0-1570 GCF_058791835.1 Paenibacillus sp. EB106-04-04-XG159
GGTGTTGGTATATTAAGCTCATCCCAGTTCATCGGGGATGAGCTTTTCTTTTATACTTAAAAGATCACCACTGGGTTAAAAACGAATGCGGTGTTGGGACTTAGATCTCGTCGCATAAAGTGTTTCAGCCCTTGCAGTGTTCATACCCCGATTCAGCTGGTTGGGCCTCGAGCCCGTATCACCGTGCCAACCTGTGGAGAGCAACTGTTTTGGGTCCTAGTGTTATTTAAGGAGGTCATATGAATCAACCTGTTTTAAGTATCGATATTGCTAAAGGTAAAAGCGTTGCTGCTGCTTTCTCTTCTTATGGAATTCAAGTGAATAAGCCCTTTTCCTTCTTCCATTCACCTGAAAGCATTTCGACTCTGCTTCCTTTACTTGCTCAGCTTGAAGAATCTACTGAACAGCGACCAACTGTGGTTATGGAAGCAACCGGCAACTATTCTAAACCTATTGCTTCTTTCTTTTTCTCTCAAGGTTATTCCGTTGTTTTGCTTAATCCCTTAACGACTCATGAGCTTAAGAAACGCTCTACTCGTAAGGTGAAAACAGATCCGATTGATGCCATTCGGATTGCTAATGCCTTCTATTTAGGTGAAGGTACTCCAATGGTTCAAAGCGATGAAGAAATAACTGAACTTAGGTTTCTCTGCCGACAGTATTCCAATTGGATGGCTCTTCTCGGCGAGGTTCAGCTTCAGTTCCGATCCGTCTTGGACTTAGCTTTTCCTGGCTATGATAAGGCCTTTCAAAACATTTTTAATCCTTCGTCCCTTCAACTACTGACTAAGTTTCCATCGCCTTCTGCTCTTCTAACTGCGGATAAAGAGGAAGTATTGAAGATCCTTATGCATAACCGTAGAGGTCGTACCTGGAATAACGATAAATATGCTCACCTAATTTCTATTGCTCGTAGCAGCCTTCCTGACCCGTTTGGATTTCAAGCTCACCAATTTTCTATGCAGAACTATATGAATCTATTAAAGAGTTACCAAGATGGAATTACAGCTCTTGAACTGCAAATGGAAACCTTAGCTCAAACATCTCCAGCCTACCATCTTTTACGCTCAATCCCTGGTGTAGGACCTATTACTGCTACCATGATTCACGCTGAAATTGGAGACATAAAAAGGTTCCCTTCTGTGAAACAGTTGACCGCTTTTACCGGGCTGGATTCATCTGTTTACGAGTCGGGAACCTTTAAAGCAAACCAGAATCGTATCTCAAAACGGGGCTCTGCATATCTCCGTACAGCACTTTACCAAGCAACAGTTGGAGGAATCTCAAAGCAAATCCACGGACCTCGAAATCCGATTCTATGGCAATATTACCAGCAAAAACGACTCGAAGGTAAACCTGCCAAAGTTGCCATTGTGGCGACTTCAAACAAGCTTTTGCGCATGATTTACGGAATTTTGAGTAACGGCGTGCCCTTTCAGAGCAAATAACAGACATCAATAGTCATATTTTACCATTAACTTACTTCCTGAAGTAGGCTTATTTAAGTCTGTATTCTTTGGAGTTCTGAAATCTTATACCTGTTGAATCTTGACTTTGATTAGCTGGTTTA
>NZ_JBYTDY010000041.1:0-1558 GCF_058791835.1 Paenibacillus sp. EB106-04-04-XG159
AAAAAAAAACTGTAAGAGGATGCTCTATAAACCAGCAGGTGAAGTGAGTCATTCGCAGGAAGGGAGTCCGAGGGGCTCATAGTACTGAGGAATCGCAGGACAACATAACCTGCGAGAGGGAAGGAGCCTTGCTTTGTTCATGTTTCTTAAGGAGGTACGAGTTAGTGAATGCCAAACGGCTAACAACACCAAAGGAAAACGTTCAACAACTCCAAGAGAAGCTAGGTCATGCAGCCAAGGAAAACAAGAAGCGAAGATTTCATGCACTGTATGACAAGGTTTATCGGAAGGATATACTGCTTGAAGCATGGCGGAGAGTTCGTGCAAACAAGGGCGCAGCAGGTGTAGATGGACAGATGCTAAAAGAAATTGAAGAAAGAGGAGAGCACCTATTCATTCTAGAATGCCACAAGCTTCTGAAAGAAGGAAGTTACCATCCACAGCCTGTACGCCGACAATATATTCCGAAGAAGGATGGGAAGCAAAGACCTCTTGGTATACCGACCGTCCGAGACCGTGTCATACAGATGGCAACTAAGTTAGTAATAGAACCAATATTTGAGGTGGACTTCCAAGAAGCATCGTTTGGGTTTCGTCCCAAACGAAGTGCGAAAGGAGCGTTAGACCGAATCCGAAAAGCCTGCAACCGAAAAGGGAATTGGGTGGTCGACGTCGACATCCAAGGCTACTTCGACAACATCAATCAAGAGAAGTTAATGAAGCTAGTAGAAATGAGAGTTAGCGACAGACGAATCTTGAAGCTTGTACGAAAGTGGCTAACAGCAGGAGTCATGGAGGAAGGCCAAGTGAGACGCTCAGATTTGGGAACACCACAAGGTGGAGTCATATCACCGTTATTAGCAAACATCTATCTGAACTATTTCGATGTGCTATGGGATAAACATGGCTGTAGCCTAGGGGAACTCACGCGGTATGCGGATGATTTTGTCGTCGTTTGCAAAACGAAAAGGGATGCAGAACAGGCATACAAACTCATACACGCGATTATGAAGCGCCTAGAATTAACGCTGCATCCAACCAAGACAAGAATCGTAGGGCTGTGGACAGGAAAAGAAGGATTCGACTTTCTAGGAATGCACCATCGCAAGACGAGAGCAGAAACATCAACAGGACAAGGTTATTACACGACCCAACAGTGGCTGACGAAGAAAGCGGAAGAGCGAATACGTGAAGTAGTAAAAGAACGACTAGCGCCACCGAGCATGCGAGGGAAGAGTATTCAAGAACATATTGAATGGCTTAATCCCAAGATACAAGGATGGCGTAATTACTACTACACCTCTTATAGCCAACTAAAGTTAGCAAAGTTGGACTGGTATATCCTGCAGCGCTTTGGTCGTTGGTATGCACGAAAGAGACAGCGAAGACGATGGATAAGCTCAATAGCGGAGATAAAATCACTTACGAGGCAAATGGGATTGAAAACGCTCTTGTAATCCGCATGCTCATGAAAGACGAACATCGGAAAGCCGTATGAAGGAAAACTTCACGTACGGTTTGATGAGGAGGGGCTGGGAAGCCAGCCCTTTACTCTAGA
>NZ_JBYTDY010000042.1:0-1406 GCF_058791835.1 Paenibacillus sp. EB106-04-04-XG159
AAGCGGCTAAGCCCCTTTAATCTGGAGTCCTACCCTACAGTAATTACTCGTGCATTGAATAGCTCGTTATTTCGAGTTTTTACATTGCTTTATGGAACATTGAAGAGTCTTCTATTGTCTTGATCCACTCGGAGAATATTGCAGGTGGCATCAACTTTAAACTGCCATGCATCCTGCGATTATTGTAGAAGTCCATATACCGATCGAGTGCCTCATAGGCCTCTTCAAAGGTCATGAAGTTTCTTTTTTTGAACAGATCTCGTTCCAGCAAGCTGTGAAATGACTCTATATACGCATTCATATTAGGTGTTCGCGGCGGGATGCGTTCATGGATCATATCTAGACTTTCACATGTATCTCCAAATAACTTACTGACGAATTGCGGTCCGTTATCTGTACGGATCGTCGGCATTACATCTCCCGCCTTTATACGGCTTTGTAACGCCCTCCATAAAGTTTGGACGACATGCTTGGCCTCGCATACTGGCCCTCTGTATTGTTGAACGACGACTCGGTCGAACACATCAATAATACTGAGCACAAAAAAGAAGCGCTCCTGTCCAATGACGTAGCCATACTTAATATCCATCTGCCACAGCTGATTGGATCTCGTTACGACTTGATTCTTAGGAAGCCTGCGTGGGTGTTTTGGAATCCGTTGACGCTGTTTTTGAAGAATGCCCTGCTCCTTGCACAGACGATATGATTTCTTCTTATTTAACTTAACACCATATTGATTGCGAATCGATTGTGCAAGAAGTTTATAACCGTAGACGTATTCTTCGCCTTCAAGCAGTTCAAAGAGCCACTCTGTGATTTGTTCGTCACTGACTTTCTCACCTGTCACAGTGAATGAATATCCAGGCACAGGACGCCCTTTCTTAGTCTCAACGGGGCGTCCTGACTTTGGAGTGGCAGCTCGTTTCATTCGTCCATAGTACGTTGATTCCCATAACCCAAGTATTCGCAGAACCAATGCAACTGGTTTCCCCCGCTTAATACATGATTCTGCTATTTCAAATTTCTCAGATAAGCGGGGTTTTTCTTTTTTAGTAATTCTCGGAGAATCTCATTTTCGAGTTCCTTTTCTCCAAGTACCTTCATAGCTTTCTCGTAGCGCTGTTCCACATCCTGCAGTCTCCGAAGCTCTTGCAGTTGCTCGTCTTCAGTTGGAATATCTTCTGGTGATATGGAATCACGAAAATCTCTAGCCCACCCACGAATGGTTTCTGGATGAATATCGTGCATGCGGGATAAGACCCCCACCTTAACACCAGCCAATACTTGCTTAACGATTTGAATTCGCTCTTCCTCTTTCAGTCTCTTTCCCATACCGAATCATCTCCCTTATCTACAGTTTAAAACACTGTATAGGAAGACTCCAGTTTAATTAGGGGGCCTAAGAG
>NZ_JBYTDY010000043.1:0-1368 GCF_058791835.1 Paenibacillus sp. EB106-04-04-XG159
GGCTGTGATGGGGAGGGAAAATTATAGTACCGAAGGTCTTGAGTTCAGGCTGCCGAGAAAAGCCTCTAGCCAGGTGATGGTGCCCGTACCGCAAACCGACACAGGTAGGTGAGATGAGTATTCTAAGGCGCTCGGAAGAACTCTCGTTAAGGAACTCGGCAAAATGACCCCGTAACTTCGGGAGAAGGGGTGCCCCGGTAGTGTGAATAGCACGAGGGGGCCGCAGTGAAAAGGCCCAAGCGACTGTTTAGCAAAAACACAGGTCTGTGCGAAGCCGCAAGGCGAAGTATACGGGCTGACGCCTGCCCGGTGCTGGAAGGTTAAGGGGAGTGGTTAGCCGCAAGGCGAAGCTATGAACCGAAGCCCCAGTAAACGGCGGCCGTAACTATAACGGTCCTAAGGTAGCGAAATTCCTTGTCAGGTAAATTCTGACCCGCACGAATGGCGTAACGACTTGGGCGCTGTCTCAACGAGAGATCCGGTGAAATTTTAATACCTGTGAAGATGCAGGTTACCCGCGACAAGACGGAAAGACCCCATGGAGCTTTACTGTAGCTTGATATTGGACTTTGGTACGGTCTGTACAGGATAGGTGGGAGCCTAGGAAGCCGGTGCGCCAGCATCGGTGGAGGCATCGTTGGGATACCACCCTGATCGTATCGGAGTTCTAACCTAGGACCGTAAACCGGTTCGGGGACAGTGTCAGGTGGGCAGTTTGACTGGGGCGGTCGCCTCCTAAAGAGTAACGGAGGCGCCCCAAGGTTCCCTCAGAATGGTTGGAAATCATTCGAAGAGTGCAAAGGCATAAGGGAGCTTGACTGCGAGACCTACAAGTCGAGCAGGGACGAAAGTCGGGCTTAGTGATCCGGTGGTTCCGCATGGAAGGGCCATCGCTCAACGGATAAAAGCTACCCTGGGGATAACAGGCTTATCTCCCCCAAGAGTCCACATCGACGGGGAGGTTTGGCACCTCGATGTCGGCTCATCGCATCCTGGGGCTGAAGTAGGTCCCAAGGGTTGGGCTGTTCGCCCATTAAAGCGGTACGCGAGCTGGGTTCAGAACGTCGTGAGACAGTTCGGTCCCTATCTGTCGCGGGCGTAGGAAATTTGAGAGGAGCTGTCCTTAGTACGAGAGGACCGGGATGGACGTACCGCTGGTGTACCAGTTGTCTCGCCAGAGGCATAGCTGGGTAGCTAAGTACGGAAGGGATAAACGCTGAAAGCATCTAAGCGTGAAGCCCCCCTCAAGATGAGATTTCCCACAGCAATGGTAAGACCCCTTGAAGACGACGAGGTAGATAGGTTCGGGGTGGAAGCACAGCAATGTGTGGAGCTGACGAATACTAATCGGTCGAGGGCTTATCCTAA
>NZ_JBYTDY010000044.1:0-1180 GCF_058791835.1 Paenibacillus sp. EB106-04-04-XG159
ATTTTTTGAAAATCTGGATGTGTATAATGGGATCCTTGGTCAGAATGAATGAAGGCACCCTCTGCTTTCTTAAACCTTCGGTTTTTCTTAAGCTTCAGGAGGGTATCTGTCGCAAGATCCATCGTGATTCGGTCTGACACATGATAGGCCAAGATTTCATTGGTTGAACTGTCCTTGATAGTTGATAAATAGGCTTTCTTGCCTGAACCGTAAAATAAATAGGTGATGTCCGTCAGTAATATCTTACCGGGGATCTTCTGCTTAAACTCACGGTTTAGCAGGTTGGGAACGACCCTGTGTTCTTGGGTAGCCTTCATCATCCTTTTATAGGGATTAGCCTTCCTGAAAGGGCACACAATGTCGTACTTCTTCATAATCCTCCTGATGCGTTTCAGATTGTAGACAATCTTAAATTGACCCTCCAGTGTCATCTTGATGGATCGGGCCCCTTTCTTGCGTCTCTTGAAATGATAAGCCATTAAGACGATTTCTTTTACCTGTTCATCTTGTCGCTCACGTTGACTTCTCTTTTGCTCTGCTTCAGAAGACCAATGCCTGTAATATCCGCTTTTAGAAACCCCGGCCACCTTGCATAAATAGTTGATCATGCGGTGGAATTGATATTTCTTAACGATGGCACGGATAAGGATATATCTTTTATTGGGTGACAGTTTTATCCTTTGTTCTGGCCCCTCTCCGCATAACGAATCTTTTTTAGCAATTCGTTCTCTGCTTTTAGTAAGGCATTCTGAGCCTCCAGTCTAGCGTACTTCTCTTCTAGTGTCAGTTCCCGTTTAAGGGGTCTTCCTGACGATTGACTTCTTGTGTCTTGCAAACCTAAGATACCGTTCTTCTGGTAACTGGCGCGCCATCTATCTCCTGATGATTTAACTCTTTGTCTTCCTATGATTGATACGTCAAAACCGCATTCCTCAAATATTTCCCTAGGCAGCTTGCCCTTGTTATTCTCTGAAATAAACAATTCTTTAAATGCATCTGTATACGTAATTGCCTTAGAAGAAACGGATTTCACGTAAGGATTGTTAGATAGCATCTTGATTTCGTTATCTGAAAATATTTTTTTGCTCATTACAATTCCCCATTCTCATTTAGCTGTTAAAAACAAAAGTACCCTATCGAGAGACTTTTTTAAAGTGTCTACTCGACAGGGTACAGTTTA
>NZ_JBYTDY010000045.1:0-1105 GCF_058791835.1 Paenibacillus sp. EB106-04-04-XG159
AAGTCCATCTATAAGCACGCCAGATTGCAGATATTTTCGGATCAGCTTCAATAGTGCTCTGTCTGTTATTCGCTCTGCCAATTTTGCCATGAGTCGGTCATGGTTGACACGATCAAAGAATTTCTCCAGATCGATGTCCACCACAATTCGGTATCCTTCTTGCATGAATTGTTTCGCTTTCCTTACCGCGTCATGTCCTCGTCTATTCGGACGAAACCCATAACTGTGCTCGGAAAATGTGGGGTCAAACATCGGCGTCAATACTTGTGTAATTGCCTGCTGGATGAATCGATCCGTCACGGTCGGGATACCTAATAACCTTGTTCCGCCGTTCGGCTTCGGGATTTCGACCCGACGGACTGGATTTGGTTCATAGGTTCCCTGTTCCAAGCTTTGGCGAATGGAATGCCAATGTTGCAGGATGTGGGGTCGTAAATCCTTTACGCCCATTCCATCTACTCCATGGCTTCCTTTATTCACCTCTACACGTTTCAGTGCAGACAGCAAGTTTTCCCGTGACAGCAACTGTTCCATCATTCGACATATACTCCTTACGTGAATTGTTCTTCTGTTCATGCCGTTGCGGGCTCAGCCCTTCTGAATACCCTCGCGTATTCACCGCTACTTTCTCCAGATAGGTCTCCCCAAAAAAAACTAGGAGATTGTCTGCTTTCTTCACCCGCATCCGAAATCCAAGCTGTTCAATTCCTATACCATGTTCGGTCCTTCCATCTGTTGTCGTCACAACGGATGTACTATGACTTCTGCTGACTTCTGTATGCTCAGTCTGCTCTCACGAGCAGATTTGTAGAGTTACTCTACGTGCATACAGATCTCCCCAGGTAAGAACGCTATCTTCCTCTCCATCTATCTGCTTCATTTACTCTCATATGCCTTCGGCAGTAAGGACTTTAGCTTGTTTAGCAGCTTCATCCAACATACGCTAGCCTTATATGAAGTTCGTGTTCCTCAGACCGGAGATTTGCCGCCGACTTCCTTCAGATTCCACCTCGCGATGGACACCCTTGTCTTAAGCTACAGCTACTACTGCCTTCGCTGTTCGGGACTTGAACCCTATAGATAGCGCCCATGCTGGGCGCACTAA
>NZ_JBYTDY010000047.1:0-1070 GCF_058791835.1 Paenibacillus sp. EB106-04-04-XG159
TGACGGATTGTCAAGCTAAGCGCGACAGTTCGTCCATGAATGCTTCGTGAGCAGATTTCCAGCCAAGACATTTACGAGGCCGGTGGTTAATAAGGCGTACAGCATCTGCTAGATCCACATCGGATACCTTAGCAAAATCGTGTCCCTTAGGGAAGAATTCTCGTAACAGACCGTTGGCATTTTCATTGGAACCACGCTGCCAAGATGAATAGGGATCGGCGAAATAGACCTGAATACAATAGGTATGCTCCAATGCTGAATAGCAGGCAAATTCCTTGCCCCGATCCGTTGTTGCGGTCTGAAAGCTCCCTTGCGGGTACTGGCTAGCCGCTACACCAAAGGCGATCTCCATGGAGTGGGCGGTGCGGTCAGGCATTTTTACAGCGAAGTAGAGTCGTGTTTTACGCTCAATGAAGGTGGCTACGCAAGCCTTGCTCTTCCCTCGACTGGACACGACCGTATCGAGCTCCCAGTGACCAAACGTCGTGCGTTTGCGGATTTCCTTTGGGCGTTGACAGATCGGCGTTCCGACAAGGAAGCGTCCTCGTGTTTCCATTGGTTTGCGCCGTTTTCCTTTCTGGCGCAGCACCTGCATCTCGGTAATCACCAGCTTACGATTATAGAGCCAGCGGTAGATCGTCTTGAAGCAGACAAAAGGTTGTCCTTCCTTACGCCGCTTCTCTGCGATCTGCTCGGGAGACCAGGTCAGTTTCAGCTTCTCTCGCAGTTCTGAAGCGAGCTCAGGTGTAAACTTGCCGACAGGCATACTCCAAGTTCTTCGTTCCTGGTAAGCTTCCTGAGCGGACGCAGCGTCGTATTGCTGATTGATCTGCCCGCGCGCGATTTCTCGGGCAATCGTAGCGTGGTGACGACCGAGTTGTTTCGCGATGGCTCTTGTCGACCAGCCCAGTCGGTGTAAGGTCTCTAGTTGTCCTCGTTCAATTATGCTAAGATGGGAGTAGCTCATGATGGGTTCTCCTGTAATGATGGTGGTGTGGTAACTTCCATTTTACACGAATCCATTCATGGGCTTATTTTTTTAGCTGTCGCACTTCATATTACAATCCGTC
>NZ_JBYTDY010000048.1:0-1059 GCF_058791835.1 Paenibacillus sp. EB106-04-04-XG159
TGGAGCGGACAACGGGATTCGAACCCGCGACCCTCGCCTTGGCAAGGCGATACTCTACCACTGAGCTATGTCCGCATTTCTTATTTGAAACTTCTTGAAGTAGAAGCGACAAGAAATAATATATCATAAAGTACAAGCATCCGCAAGCATTTATCTCGATTATCCACCTTGAAATGTTTTCCTGTAATTATTCAGACATCCGATCTGCCCATTAGGGTCTTACATCGTACTGTGCATTAGCCTGAATTCCAGATACTCGATCGTATCCGCTCAACTCTCCCTAACCATACGACCCTAGCCACAAGCGGCTCATTTGCCTACATACACGATATCCGTCACTACACAAGCTTTCTCTTTTGCTCTCTGTACGTTCAAAGGTCACTACTTATTGGTACATGCAAAGCCCATTTAGATCCATCCTATGCTGTGTCTAACTGGCTAGATGCATTTTGTACATCTAAATTGCACGAATTATAGCGTATTCCGCGAATTAGATGTATTTCGTACATTTATTTCAGCCAGTATCGGACAATGAATCCTGAAGGAGCTGAAATAGATGTACATTATACAGTAAGCATTCAGACAACTTCCAGCTGCGGCATACCGCTGTACGAAATACAGTTAATTCAAAAAGTACACCGTATAAGAAAAAGGCTTGGTCCGTACGATGAGCATTTTGAGGACATATCTATCCCTTGCAGCAAAGAAGTCAGATCGCACAACCCTGTAACCACACCAGATACAGCCACTTAACAAATCTGGACATGCCCAGCAGCCCTATCTCGTATCTGGTCGCACCATCTAACTGAACAATTTGCTTATAATTAGAAATAAAGGAAAGTACAAAAAAACACTTACTCGATAAGTAAGTGTGTCATAATCGATTATGGTGCGCGTGGAGGGACTTGAACCCCCACGGGAAACCCGCTAGATCCTAAGTCTAGTGCGTCTGCCAATTCCGCCACACGCGCACGATAAAAGTAATACTGGTGAGCCATGAAGGACTCGAACCTTCGACACCCTGATTAAAAGTCAGGTGCTCTACCAACTGAGCTAATG
>NZ_JBYTDY010000049.1:0-745 GCF_058791835.1 Paenibacillus sp. EB106-04-04-XG159
GAGGGAACTCCGCAAGGAGGGCCGCTTAGTCCCTTGTTATCCAACATTGTACTGGATGAACTGGATAAAGAGTTGGAAAAGCGTAAGCTAAAGTTTGTAAGATACGCGGACGACTGCAATATCTATGTGAAGACATGGAAGGCAGGGAATCGGGTAAAGCGAGCCGTAACGAGCTTCATTGAGAAGAAGCTAAAGCTGAAAGTGAACGAAGCTAAGAGCGCAGTGGACAGACCGTGGAAACGCAAGTTTCTCGGGTTCAGCTTTAGTGTGGATAAAGAAAATCCGAAGGTGAGGATATCCAAGGAATCGATGCAACGAGTGAAAGCAAAGATTAGGGAGCTGACCTCTCGGAAAAGTCCAATCTCAATGGAAACACGTATACGAGAGCTAAACCAATACCTGACGGGATGGTGTGGGTATTACGCTTTGACGGACACTCCTTCGATATTTAAGGACCTAGATTCATGGATACGAAGAAGGATGCGCATGTGCGTTTGGAAGCAATGGAAGTTGCCAAGGACCAAAGTGAGGAATTTGCATGCACTAGGAGTTTCGCAACAGAAAGCAAGAGAATGGGGAAATACGCGGAAGAAATATTGGCGAATTGCTCAAAGTCCGATACTTAGTCAAGCGCTTAGCAATGAATATTGGGCAAAGCAAGGATTAAGGAGCTTAACGGAAAGATATAATCTCTTGCGGAATATACCATGAACCGCCGTATACCGAACGGTACGTACGGTGGTGT
>NZ_JBYTDY010000050.1:0-737 GCF_058791835.1 Paenibacillus sp. EB106-04-04-XG159
TCCGAGGCTAGCCCTAAAGCTATTTCGGGGAGAACCAGCTATCTCCGAGTTCGATTGGAATTTCTCCGCTACCCCCACCTCATCCCCGAATTTTTCAACATTCGTGGGTTCGGGCCTCCAGTGCGTGTTACCGCACCTTCACCCTGGACAGGGGTAGATCACACGGTTTCGGGTCTACGTCTACATACTCAATCGCCCTATTCAGACTCGCTTTCGCTTCGGCTCCGTCTCTTCAACTTAACCTTGCATGCAAACGTAACTCGCCGGTTCATTCTACAAAAGGCACGCCATCACCCATAGATCGGGCTCTGACTTCTTGTAAGCACACGGTTTCAGGTTCTATTTCACTCCCCTTCCGGGGTGCTTTTCACCTTTCCCTCACGGTACTGCTTCACTATCGGTCACCAGGGAGTATTTAGCCTTAGCAGATGGTCCTGCCAGATTCCCACGGGGTTTCACGTGACCCGCGGTACTCGGGATCCGTCTCGGAGGTCCTCCACTTTCGTCTACAGGGCTATTACCTGCTATGGCCGGCCTTTCCAGACCTGTTCGACTAATCGAGAACTTTGTAACTCCATGTGAGACGTCCCACAACCCCAGAGAGCAAGCTCTCTGGTTTAGGCTTTTCCGCGTTCGCTCGCCGCTACTTACGGAATCACTATTGTTTTCTCTTCCTGAGGGTACTTAGATGTTTCAGTTCCCCTCGTATGCCATCTTACACCCTATGTATTCAGGTG
>NZ_JBYTDY010000051.1:0-689 GCF_058791835.1 Paenibacillus sp. EB106-04-04-XG159
CCTGGGAGAGTAGGACGTCGCCAAGCTAACTAAAGCCCGCTGTTGATCTCGAATCGACAGCGGGCTTTTTCTATGTGCAAGGCATGCACCTCGCGGGCTAGATGCATTTTGTGCATCTATTTGCACGGATGACAGCCCTAAAGCACAAATTAACTGTATTTCGTGCATTTATTTCGGCCAGAATTGGGCAATGAACCTAAAAGTAGCTGAAATAGATGTACATTATGCAGTAAGCACTCAGCCAACTTTCTGACGCAGTACACTAGCTGCACGAAATGCAGTTAATTCAGGTACACGTGCATAAGAACTGTGTCACACTAGATAGATGCATTTTGTACGGCTAATTACCATTTTCCAACCCAATCTGCGCACTAGTTGTATTTCGTACAGTTATTTCAGCAACAATCGGGCGATATGGTCTGTGGCGGATGAATTAGCTGTACATAATATGGTTATTTAGTAATTTACCTTAGTCTTATAGGATATTAACTGCACAAAATGCAGTTGCCAACCGCTGCAGGCATCATGACTTCAGGCTCCAAAGAGAGTAGAATATCGCCAAGCCAACAAAACCCCGCTGTTGATCTCGAACGATAGCGGTTTTTTTACAACTGACGGATTGTCAAGCTAAGCGCGACAGTTCGTCCATGAATGCTTCGTGAGCAGATTTCCAGCCAAGACATTTACGA
>NZ_JBYTDY010000053.1:0-523 GCF_058791835.1 Paenibacillus sp. EB106-04-04-XG159
ATTGTTTTCTCTTCCTGAGGGTACTTAGATGTTTCAGTTCCCCTCGTATGCCATCTTACACCCTATGTATTCAGGTGTAAGTAACCGCCCATTACGACGGCTAGGTTTCCCCATTCGGAAATCCCCGGATCAATGCATGCTTACTGCTCCCCGAGGCGTATCGTTGTTCGCCACGTCCTTCTTCGGCTCCTGGTGCCTAGGCATCCTCCGTGTGCTCTTAATAGCTTAACCAACGTTCCGTGCTGACCAAGGTCAACACTTCACTAAGTTTCATCAATTAAGATGAGGATATTCTAAGTCGCTTTTCTTACTTCGCGATTCAGTTTTCAAGGTACAGTTGATGCTCCATCTTTGATTCCAACGAATCAAGGACACAACATCTTTGAAAGAGTTTGCTCTTTCAAAACTGAAAACGAGCGGAATGTTAGTTGTTTTATGTCTCCGTCGCAGGAGACGTGAATCCTTAGAAAGGAGGTGATCCAGCCGCACCTTCCGATACGGCTACCTTGTTACGACTTCACCC